>JBGTXC010000100.1:0-9105 GCA_041937835.1 Alteromonadaceae bacterium
GTACCGTTTTAGCAGGCTCGGAATATCTAAAATTAGTGCAATTCCACCATCTGAAGTTATGGTTGCACCCGCCATTCCAGGCGTTCCTTGCAACAATGCATCTAAAGGCTTGATAACCACTTCTTCTTGGCCTATTAATGAGTCCACCACAAAACCAATTTGTTGCGTGCCTAATTGTACAATGACCACATGACCTTGGGCTTTACGCTCTTCGGCACTTGGGTTTTTCACTAGCCATTTTTCTAAATAGAATAATGGAATGGCTTTTTCACGTACGATAATTGTGAGCTGACCATCCACTAAGTTGGTTTTAGTAAGATCTAAGTGGAAGATTTCACTCACACCGGCCAGTGGTAAAGCAAAGGTTTGTTCACCCACAATCACCATTAAGGTAGGTAAGATGGCAAGCGTCAGCGGTACTTTGATTTCAAGTACTGTGCCTACGCCTTGCTCCGATTCAATGTTAACTGTGCCGTTAAGCTGAGTGATTTTGGTTTTAACCACATCCATGCCTACGCCACGTCCTGAAATGTCTGAGATTTCTTCTTTGGTTGAGAATCCCGGTGCAAAAATCAGGTTGTACGCTTCGTTATCGGTTAGACGTGCTGCGGCATCAGCATCAAGCACGCCTTTAGAAATGGCGATTTTCTTGAGCTTTTCGGCGTCCATACCCGCACCATCATCACGGATGGTTAACAGGATATGATCCCCTTCTTGAGACGCAGATAAAGTCACAGTACCTGTACGTGGCTTGCCATTGGCTTCACGCACATCAGGCATTTCAATACCATGGTCCACCGAGTTACGCACTAAGTGAACAAGTGGGTCGGCCAGTGCTTCAACCAAGTTTTTATCTAGGTCTGTGTCTTCACCCACTAATTGCAGGTTAATGTCTTTTTTGAGGCTACGAGCTAAATCACGGACTACCCGTGGGAAACGACCAAACACTTTTTTGATTGGCTGCATCCGGGTTTTCATAACCGCGCCTTGTAAGTCTGCAGTAACCACATCTAAGTTAGAAATGGCTTTACTCATAGACTCATTGGACACATTGGTCGCTAAACTCACCAAACGGTTACGCACCAGTACTAGCTCACCCACCATGTTCATGATTTGATCAAGGCGTTTTGTGTCAACACGTACTGTGGTTTCTGCTTGCGGAGGTGGCGCTTTAGTAGGCGCTTTAGCCGGTGCTTTGGCAGGCTCAGCCTTTTTAGCTGGCTCTGGCGCTTTGGAAGGCGCTTTCGCAGCAGGGCTTGGCTGCGGCTTAGGAGCCGGTTTTGGCGCAGGATCAGGTTTAGGTGCTGCCACTTTTGGTGGTTCACTGGCCGCTGGCGCTTTAGGTGAAGGTGCACCAGAGCCATGCAGCTCGTCTAATAATGCTTCAAATTCGTCTTCAGTGATTTCTTCATCGTTACCACCGCTGGCAGCAGGTGCTGCAGGGGGTGCTGCTGGAGATTCAGCTGGCTTTTCGTCATTCGCATCAATGGCACCAAAGCTTCCTTTACCATGTAACTCGTCCAGTAAGCTATCAAACTCATCATCTGTGATGTCCCCTGAATCAGATTCTGGGGCTGGCGCACTTGGGCTGTTGGTGGTTGGCGATTGGCCTTGACCATGCAGCTCATCTAAGAGGTTTTCAAACTCTTCTTCACTGATTTCATCAATGCTTTCATCCGCACTCCCGGTGTCTGCCGAGGCATCTTCTTCAAAGAAAATATCGCCTAAGTCATCCTCAGCTTGAGGTTCAGGGTCAATAGTCTGCTCTGGTTCAGATGCAGGCATCGCCGCTTCTTCTTCACCAGGAGGTTGGCTGAGAATGTGTAACTGTTCAAGTAATGCAGGATCGGCAGGAGAGGGTTGCTCACGGTTTTGAATGTGCGCAAACATCTCATTAATGGTGTCGAGTGCTTGGAGGATCACGTCCATCAACTCTGGAGTGACATGACGCTGGCCTTGGCGTAGCAAGTCAAACACGTTTTCCGCACCATGACAGGCATCCACAAGCTCTGTCATCGATAAAAAGCCTGCCCCCCCCTTTACCGTGTGGAAGCCACGGAAAATGGCGTTGAGTAGGTCTTTATCTTCAGGGTTATTTTCTAATTCTACGAGCTGCTCAGAGAGTAGTTCTAGGATTTCACCCGCTTCGATTAAAAAATCCTGGAGTATATCTTCATCGACATCAAAGCTCATGCAGCTGATCTCCCATTTAGAAGCCTAAACTCGACAGCAAGTCGTCTACTTCGTCTTGTCCTGAGACGACATCGTCACGCTTGTCACTGTCAATGATTGGCCCTTCTGCCACCGTATCCTCGGCAACAGTCGTCGGTTGTTCTTCTTTTTGTTCTTTTGCAGCGCCTTCTGGGGGCGAACCAAACGCTGTCAATAAATGTATGAGGCTGTCTTCAACCTCAACCACCAGTTCAATCACGCGACGGATCACTTGCCCCGTCAAATCCTGAAAATCCTGTGCCATAAGCACTTCGTTCAGTAAGGTGTGTAACTGTGAGGTGTTATTTTGCGTTTCACGAATGAAACTATCCACATCATGGCACAGTAACTTAAACTCGCCGACTTTTAAGTCGCGGCTCATCAGCCTGTCCCACGTGGGCTTAATTTTGTTTACGTCTTCTCCGAGTTTATCTGCCAAAGGAAGGCTGGCTTCCACCGCATCCATAGTGCGGTTTGCAGCATCTTCTGTTTTTGACATCACATAGCTTAATCGCTCTTTCGCATCTGGAATGGCTTCGCTGGTGAGCTCGGAAATACGTGTATCTAACTGGAAATTTTTAAGCGAGTCGTGCAGCTGCCGAGTGAGTTTCCCGACCTCTGCAAATAACTCATTTTCTTCATCGCCATTGGAGATGCTGTGTACTAATTGATCTGCTTGTTCTTGTTCGCCATTTTCTAGCAGTTCAACGAGTTTCTTGGCATCTTCTAAGGTAATACGGGGTTCAGCAGCAGCTGACATAACCCTCTCCTTATGACCCTAAACGCTCAAACACTTTTTCCAATTTGGTTTTCAGTGTTGCGGCAGTGAAAGGTTTGACGATGTAACCGTTAACGCCTGCTTGTGCTGCGGCAACGATTTGTTCTTTCTTCGCTTCTGCGGTTACCATCAACACTGGGATGTGCTTAAGTTTGTCGTCAGCACGAATAGCACGCAAAAGGTCAATCCCTTGCATGCCTGGCATGTTCCAATCTGTCACTACAAAGTCAAATTCTTGATTTTGTAGCATTGGCAGTGCGGTGCTGCCATCATCCGCCTCTTGAACATTGGTAAAACCAAGATCACGCAGTAGATTTTTGATGATTCGTCGCATTGTTGAGAAATCATCAACTACGAGAATTTTCATGTTCTTGTCCAAAACGTCCTCCAGTGAGGTTAGAACCTTTCTTATTTACAACTAATTTATCCAGTCACTGACCTTAGCACGTAGCTTAATCATTGCCTGACCATGTATCTGACTGACCCTAGATTCACTTACATCTAGGATTTGTCCAATCTCTTTCAAATTCATCTCATCATTGTAGTAAAGAGACAAAACCATTGCGTCTCTTTCAGGTAAGGTCTTAATTGCAGCGATGAGTGAATCATTAAACTTTTCATTTGAGACGTGAGTATGCGGGGTATCTGAATGCTGTTCAGGGGCGTCCGCGACGATCACATCTGTGTCTACGCCTAAGTCTTCCATCCCTAAGATACGACTAGCGTTGACGTCATTTAGGATATGATGGTATTCGTCGAGTGAAATATCAAGTTTTTCAGCAACTTCGATGTCTTTAGGTTCACGTCCTAATTGGGCTTCTAATTGATTGATGGCCTCGCTGACCATGCGCCCATTTTTATGCACTGAGCGGGGAGCCCAATCACCTCGGCGTACTTCGTCTATCATGGCACCGCGAATACGAATGCCCGCAAAGGTCTCAAAACTGGCACCTTTGCTGCCGTCAAAATTTTGAGCCGCTTCTAAAAGCCCGATCATGCCTGCTTGCATTAGGTCATCTACCTGCACACTGGCAGGCAGGCGCGCCATTAAATGGTAGGCAATGCGCTTTACCAATGGGGCATGCTGTTCAACCACCTGATTGATGGGCTTTTCAGTTTGGTATCCGGCGATACGATTGACCAAGGGCAATTCCTTAACCGTTAACTAACTTCTCAATGAAAAACTCTAAGTGCCCAGACGGTTGATTAGGAACTGGCCAACGAACTGCTTTACTCGCTAACGTATTGATGGCAATAGAGGCTGGTGATTTAGGAAACAGCTCCACAATTGCTTTTTGTTTACGGGTTGCTTTACGCAGGTTTTCGTCAAATGGAATTGTTGCCACAAATTCCAATGCCACATCTAAAAATCGGTCCGTCACCTTGGACAGTTTAGCAAATAATTCCTGTCCTTCTCGTAAGTTACGCACCATATTGGCAACCACTTTAAATTTGTACACACCATGCTCACGGCTGAGTACTTTAATGAGGGCGTAGGCATCGGTAATGGATGTGGGTTCGTCACACACCACCACAAGCACATCTTGGGCAGCACGTGAAAAGCTGAGCACCATGTCTGAAATACCTGCCGCAGTGTCCACTACAAGCACATCAAACTGGGTGTTTAATTCACTGAAAGCACGGATCAAACCGGCGTGTTCGGACGGCGTTAACTCCACCATGTTTTGTGAGCCAGACGTCGCTGGCACAATGCGAATGCCCGCAGGGCCTTCTACTAAAATGTCTTCTAAATCGCACTCGCCAGATAACACATGCGATAAATTACGCTCAACCCTAAGCCCTAGCATCACATCACAGTTAGCAAGGCCTAAATCGGCGTCTAAAACCAGTACACGTTTACCTTGTTGGCCCATCGCAATGGCCATGTTAAGCGACACATTGGTTTTACCCACGCCGCCTTTACCACCAGTTACTGCAATGACTTTTACGGGATTATTGTTCTGACTCATTCTTCGCAGGCCACTTGCTTGGTCTATTACTGGGTTAATCATACATTCCTACTGAGTGAGACGCTACTGCTCGATGTCGCGATTGCAGGGCGTTTGCTCTTTTTAAATACAATTGCTCAGCCTTTTTTATGAGTTTTTCGGCATTTGCAACGCGGATATCCTCAGGAACCCGCTGTCCATTGGTAAGATACCCTAATGGTAAGCGATTTTGAATCGCCACGCTAACAATCTCACCTAAGCTCAAACACTCATCAAGTTTTGTGAATATACAACCACTTAGCTCAACCTTTTGGAATTGGCGTACGGTTTCTTCTAGCACTTCACGCTGCGATGTCGCACTTAATACTAAATAACTACGAATATCCACACGCGCATTACGCACTAGGGTATTTAGCTGCTGGTTTAAACGTAAGTCGCGTTGGCTCATGCCTGCGGTGTCAATCAGCACCAATTTTTTGTTGCGAAGCACATAAAGGAGCTCAGCAAGCTCGTCTGAATCTTTTGCTTGTTTTACTGGGCAGCCAATGATGCGGCCATAGGTGGCAAGCTGCTCTAACGCGCCAATACGATAGGTATCTGTGCTGATTAACGCGACGTTTTCTTTGCCAAATTTTTGTGCGCCCAGTGCCGCGAGTTTTGCTACTGTGGTAGTTTTACCTACCCCAGTCGGGCCCACCATGGCATACACGCCACCTAAGCGTAAAATCTCATTTTGTGTGGTATTCAGCTGACGACCCAACATCGCCATACCGGCTTGCCATGCTTGTTTTGTTGAGCCGTCATCTGGCAGATAACGCACCACTTGCTCAGCCATGGTTTTGCTGACACCCATGCCCTGTAGGCGCTCTAGTACAAAGGCGCGGGTTGGGTCACGGCGGGCTAAATCTTGGTCCATTAAACCAGATACTTGATGTTCAAGTAATTGGCGAATTGATGCCATTTCTTCGCGCATTGTGGCAATTTCAGCGCTTTGCACTGGGTTGTGTGCTTCAGTGTGTTTTGGTGTGGCAGTTGCTGCGCTTTCTAGGCGCTCATTGTTTAAAGATGTCTGGGCAAGGTCGGCTTCAGGGGCAGTAAAGTCACCTTGCATCATTTTGCTAAACGCTGAGCTTGACGCTGGCGCTTTAGCAGGCGACGCCTGTTGGCTTGATGCCGTTGGCTGCGCCTTAGGTTTAGCTGCACCCGTTTGCTGGCGCTCTAATAAAGCGGCGAGGCTATCTGCAATTTGTGGCGCGTCCATAGGTGCTTCAGGCGCGCTATTAACGGCTTGTTTAGGTGCTTGGGCAATAGGTGCTTCAGGCTTAGCTGCTGGCGCTTGAGCGTCGTTATCGACCGCCGCCACAATTTCAACACCACCGGCCATTTTTTTGTTAGACATGATCACGGCATCGTTGCCGAGCTCTTCTTTCACTTGGTTTAGCGCGGTGCGCATGTCTTTTGCAAAGAAACGTTTAATTTTCACAACCTATACCCCTATAAATCTGTGCTACTGCCCGACTGAGCTCACAATGCGAATTTGGCGCTCATCAGGTACTTCCTGATAAGACATGACGCGTAATCCTGGGATGGTGTACTTCACAAAACGTGACAATACGGTACGCAACATGCCTGATGTCAGTAGGATAGAAGGCTCGCCTGCCATTTCTTGATTCTGATGCGCTTCCGTTAATGAGTTTTGGAGTCGCTCAGCCAGTCCTGGCTCAATGCCTGCGCCGTCGTCACCTGCATTCTGTAGTGACTGATGCAACATCTGTTCCAACTCAGGAGCCAAAGTTATGACAGGGATTTCTGGGGCACCACCTACGGCGTCTTGCACGATTAACCGGCGCAGTGAAATACGGACCGCAGCGGTTAATACATCCGGGTCTTGGCTGCGTGGGCCGTACTCAACTAAGGTTTGTACCACAGTGCGCATGTCGCGAATGGTCACCCCTTCATTAAGGAGATTTTGCAGCACTTTCACAATGGTTGTGAGTGGTAGTACATCTGGCACTAGGCCTTCCGTTAAGCGAGGGTGGCTCTTACCCAGTAAATCAAGGAGGTTTTGCACTTCTTCATGGCCAAGCAGTAAAGACGCATTGTTATTGAGTAACTGAGAAATATGGGTAGCAACCACAGTGGCAGCATCCACCACTGTGTAGCCAAGGCTTTGTGCCTCGTCTTTTTGATCTGGGCTGATCCACACCGCATCTAAGCCAAAGGCAGGATCTTTAGTGACCTGGCCATCAATTTGACCAAACACTTGGCCTGGGTTAATGGCAAGCTCATTACCGTGCTTCAGTTCGCCCTCTCCCACGCTCACACCCATCATAGTGATGCGATACGCGTTCGGGTCAAGCTCAAGGTTGTCACGAATGTGAACAGGCGGTACCAAAAAGCCGAGCTCTTGTGAGAGCTTTTTACGCACTCCTTTAATGCGGCTTAATAACTCACCACCTTGAGCTTGGTCTACGAGCGGAATAAGACGGTAGCCAACTTCAAGGCCAATCACATCCACTTGTTGTACGTCATCCCAACCAAGCTCTTTAGGTTCATCTTGCTTATTAGCCACTTGTGTACTTTGCTGTGATTGGGCCTCTTCTGCTTCCGCTTTTTTCTTCTGCTGGGCTGAATAATACGCAAGGTAACCAATTAAAGAGCCTAACCCGATAAACGCAAAATGCGGCATGCCCGGCACTAAACCCATGGTGATCAAAATGCCTGAGGCAATCCAAAGGGCTTTGTCATTACCCAATTGGCCTTTCATTTGGTCGCCCATGTTGTGACTTTCATTTTGACGTGTCACCACAATCGCCGTACCAATGGATAACAGCAGTGAAGGTAGCTGGGCAACTAAACCATCACCTATGGTCAGTAAGGTGTACACTTCCATAGCGCGAGAGAAGCTCAAATCATGTTGGATCATGCCAACAAATAAGCCGCCAACAATGTTTATCACCAAAATTACGATACCAGCGATGGCATCGCCTTTTACAAACTTACTGGCACCGTCCATCGAACCATAAAAGTCCGCTTCGCGAGTCACTTCTGAGCGGCGCTCACGGGCTTGCTCGGCAGAAATAAACCCAGCGTTCAAATCAGCGTCAATCGCCATTTGTTTACCTGGCATGGCGTCTAGGGTAAAGCGCGCAGATACTTCTGAAATCCGGCCAGCACCTTTAGTGATTACCACAAAGTTAATGATGATGAGGATTAAAAACACCACTAAACCAACGGCATAGTTACCGCCAATCACCACTGAGCCAAAGGCCTCAATCACTTTCCCTGCGGCGTCCCCCCCTTGGTGACCTTCAAGTAGCACCACTCGGGTACTTGCTACATTCAGTGCCAAACGCAAAATGGTCGCAATTAACAACACAGTCGGGAACATGCCAAATTCTAGGGGCTTCATGGTGTATACAGTCACCAAGAGCACCACTAAGGCGAGGGCAATATTAAAGGAGAACAGAATGTCCAATAGCAAAGGGGGCATAGGTAAGACCACCATGCCAAGCGCGGCTAGCACCAATAAAGGGGTGCCCACGCCTTTTGCGTATTCTGCTTTGTCGCGGTTTATCTGGCCGAGTACTGCTTTTAAATCCATCGCCTAAAGGTTCAATTAATTGACGTTAGGCGGTTTACTGCAAAACTTGTTCCACTCTAAAAAAGTGTTTTAAGCCTTTGATTTAGTGTTTAAATTCGTCAGGAATTGGGAGGTTTTTGGCCAATTTGTTAGGCCGTTTCCCTTTGCCTTTTTGGAAATTTTTAAGCTGGTACACATACGCAAGCACTTGCGCCACAGCAATAAACAGCTGCTCTGGGATTTCATCGCCTACTTCTGTGGTGTGGTATAAAGAGCGCGCCAACATGGGGGACTCCACAATTGGCACATCATTCCCATCGGCTATTTTACGGATTTGCAGCGCCAGCTCATCGCCTCCTTTGGCTATCATCATAGGAGCGCCTGCTTTGGCAGTGTCGTATTTTAAGGCAACCGCGTAGTGAGTCGGGTTGGTGACCACCACGTCGGCTTTTGGTACTTCCTGCATCATTCGGCGATTGGCCATTTCCATTTGCAGCCGTCGTATCCGCCCTTTGACTTCCGGACTACCCTCACTGTCCTTATGCTCGTCTTTTACTTCTTGCTTGGTCATTTTTAAATCTTTC
>JBGTXC010000101.1:0-9086 GCA_041937835.1 Alteromonadaceae bacterium
ACAAGCCATAAAAGCTGCTAAAGGCCGAACGTTTTTGCTTTTTACGTCTTATCGGATGATGCACATGGTGGCGGAAGGGCTGCAAATGCAAACGGATTATCCAATTTACATGCAAGGCCAAACCTCAAAACGCATTTTATTGGAAAAGTTTAAACGCCATGGCAATGCCGTATTACTTGGGACTGCCAGCTTTTGGGAAGGCATTGACGTGCAAGGTGAAGCACTAAGTTGTGTGGTAATAGATAAACTGCCATTTGCAGCACCTGATGATCCACTTTTACAGGCACGAATTCAAGATTGCCAGATGCAGGGAAAAGAAGCTTTTGCTACTATTCAGCTGCCCAAAGCGGTGATTGCACTTAAGCAAGGGGTAGGGCGATTAATTCGTGACGCAAACGATAAAGGCGTGCTCATTTTATGTGATAATCGTCTAGTCACCCGCCCTTATGGCGGGACTTTTCTAAGCTCCTTACCTCCCATGCGACGCACCCGAGATATTAACCAAGCATTAGCTTTTTTAGAGCACATATCATAATGAGCCAAACAGTATTAGCGATGGACGCTTCCACCGAAGCATTAACCCTGGCTTTGAGTCATCATGGCCAAGAACACGTATTTTTTAAAGAATGCCCGCAACAGCATAGCCAGATGATTTTACCTGAAATCGACAAACTACTGAGTGCCGCAAAGATTGCCTTAAGTGATGTTGATTTGATTGTTTTTGGTCAAGGGCCAGGCAGTTTTACTGGGGTTAGAATTGGTGTGGCGATGGCGCAAGGGCTTGCGTTTACCCATGATATTCCTTTAGTGGGTGTGTCTACTTTACAAACCATGGCACAGCAGGCGGTGGCACAAGGGCATCACGATGTGCTGGTTGCTATTGATGCGCGAATGGGTGAAATCTATTGCGCCCGTTATCAAGCCAAAGACGGTATTGCCACATTACAAGGTGATGAACGCGTGTGCGCGCCAGAGCAGCATGGTGAGAAAGACTTCAGTGGTGTGTGTGTGGGCACAGGTTGGCAAACTTACCCTGAGCATGTGCCTGAAAACGCAAACGTTTTAACTGATATTCGCCTACCGAATGCAGCCCACATGTTAGCTACAGGGCAAGACAAAGCAGTGAATCAAGGTACGGTGACTGCGATGGATGCGCAACCTGTGTACGTGCGTGATACTGTGACGTGGAAAAAATTACCAGGGCGCGAATAACCGCGCCTTTGTTTTTTATTAAGACGATTGTATACTTTTTAAGTTGTTTTAAATTTAGGCTAACCTTTTGCAAATCAAACCTTTTGATACAACCCAAACTCTTGCCAGCACAGCGCCTGTTGTGCCAAAGACGGGTAGTACCTCGCAAAAGCCAGTTCAAACGCCTACTGAAGATGCCTCGCCACAACGCGCCAGCGCCAGATTAGATGTCAGTGATGAAGGGGTCATCCTTGCCAAACAACTCCAGCGGGACTCAGCTACCCGCGATACCATTTACGACCAACCAAGCGGTAATAATGCCAGAGCAATCGCCACTTACATTGAATTTGCGAATCAAACTCGCCGCGAAGAAGTACAAAGTTTACTCGGTGTCGATCTTTACGCTTAAATAAAACTGTATATTTTTTAGACCTTTACTACACTTTTCCTAAGTTAATAATAAGGATCAGGGATATGGTGTATGCAATACGGCGGTTATGCGCCGTTGCGGTTTTATGCTTCATTGGGGTAACTCACACAGCTACAGCAAATGATAAAGCCACTTTTTCAGGCTTTGCTCGTTTGGTCGCAGGCTCAACATTTGATGAAGACAAAAGCTATGAGGGCTATGACGATGACTTTGACTTTCGCCCAGACAGCATCATTGGCTTACAACTCGACTACCAAATCAGCGACACCTTAAGTGCTACTGCTCAAGTGATTGGCACGCGTCAACCATTTGATAATGATGGCTTAGAGTGGCTGTATTTAGACTATCGCCCAGGTGCTGCTTGGTCGTTTAAGTTTGGGCAATTAAGAACCCCATTTTTTAGTTACTCAGACGTTAAAGACGTCGGCTATGCATATCATTGGATCAAGCCACCTACTGAGGTGTATGCGTCATTCTTCTTTTCTCATTTTGATGGTGTTGAAGCGTCCTACCATAATGTATCTGAACATTTGACGTGGAAATTAGAAGGTTACCTTGGCCGTTACTCTGAAGAAGTCGAGTATGAAGGCGGTTTAATTGACACGGAAATAGACAAATACGGCGGCTTAATTGCGAGTGTCGATTTAACGCCGTTCAGTGCGCGCGTGGCATATTCACGTGGTGAAGTGTATTTAGCGGAGCAAAATATCCTTCAATTAGAAGCAGCTCTATTACAACTTGGTCAATTTGATGCGGCTAAAGCGATTAGTTTTGATGATGTGATTGAATACTGGCAAGTGGGGCTTGCGTACGAGCAGTTTGACTATTTTGTCCGCGCTGAGTGGATAAGTGTACTCCATGACTTAAAGCTGTTAGCGGACTTAGAAAGCTATTATGTCTCTGCAGGGCATCAATTAGACGACCTGTTATTCCATTTTACCTTTGCTCATAGCTCAGCGTCTAAAAATGGCGCTTTTCCCGAACTGTCTTTGCCTGCCACACCTGACTTTTTGCCGCTTATCCTAATTTATCAAGCGATAGAAAGCACCGTCCTTTCCCCTGAGCAAAATGCCTTCACCTTAGGGGTACGTTGGGATTTTCGTGAGGATATGGCATTTAAAACGGAAGTGAAGCACTTCAAAATAAAAGCCACGGATGATGACACAACGGCACTCCTTTTTGCGCTTGAGTGGGTGTTTTAATGATGCGCCGTGTTTTACAAGCCACGCTTTTGTTAGGGGTGTTGTGCTACACGCCAATTTTGAGTGCACAGGAAGACTCTGTGTACGTGATCATGCGTACGTTACCTGAGCCAGTATCACTTTCTCGCGAAGAAATTCGCCAAATCTATTTGGGCAAACGCATTGAACTTGCGCCCGGTGTGATCTCTGTGCCTGTGACCTTATCAAAGCGCTTTCCTGTTAGAGCTCAGTTTAACGCCAAAGTCGTGGGACTCACCGAAGCAAGGTTACGCTCTTTTTGGGCACATTTACGTTTTAGTGGTCGCTCTCAACCACCTCGTGAAAAAAACAGTTTGGATGAGCTATTTTCCTATCTAAAAGACACCCCAGGTGCGATTGGTTTTGTTTCAGCTGATACCCAGTTGCCAGAGGACTTTATCGTTATTTACCGAGACTAATTTTGTTGTTAGATTAATTATTTACTTTTTTAAAAGTGATGAGACAGGGATGACAATGCACGCTGGGAATAAGGATATGGGCCTTGCTCAACAAAATATGCAGCAGGTTTATTTTTGTGGGGCGCCGGGTGTGTTGATATCAGGCTTAGTCTGGCTCGTAGCCGGATTCACTGCAAAATCGTTTAATGACGAAACCGGGCTTATCACCTTATTATTAGCCGGTATGTTGATTTTCCCACTTAGTTTAGTGCTAACTAAATTGCTAGGGCGCTCTGCCAAGCATGATAAATCTAACCCACTTGGGCCTTTAGCATTAGAGGTCACATTTTGGATGCTCCTTAGCTTGCCATTGGTGTTATTGCTTGCCAACAATCAAGTTGCGTATGGTTTTATCGGCATGTTGATCATCATAGGTGGGCGATATCTTACTTTTACAACTTTGTATGGCCTTCGCCATTATTACGTTTTAGGGGCGTGTTTAGCTATCTTTGCCATGGCGAGCTTTATATTGGCATTACCAAGCACTGTTATCGCATTAGGTGGTGGCAGTATTGAGGTTATTTTCAGTCTCTATTTGTTTTGGCTTGGTAAAAGCAGTGATGCTTCACAGCCGCCTATGCTTAAAGAGCAGCTAACTGACTAAGAAAATGAGGCAATGTTTGTGCGCTCACCTGAAAAGTTGTGCTCTTTATTGATTTGTTCAATCACGTCCATCAGTTCAGCAAGGGGACGGGGTGGTGAAAAGTAGTAGCCTTGAATTTGATGGCAACCTAGCTTTGATAAAAATTCAAATTCCTCAATAGTTTCAACGCCTTCTGCGCACACTTCAAGGTTCAAGCGCCTAGCAAGGCTGATAATCGCTTCAACCACTAAGCGGTCGTTTCGCGATTCCATCATTTTTCTTACAAACTCTTGGTCAATCTTTAGCGTGCTGGCTTTAACTTGAGTTAAATAGCTTAAGGATGAATAGCCTGTACCAAAATCATCCAGTGCAATGCGGCACCCTAAATCACTAATGTCGTTAAAAAAGCCAGACGCGAGGGCATAGTTTTCAATATAAGCAGACTCAGTGACCTCAAACTCAACGAGTTTTGCCACAGCCCTTTGCTGTGAAATTTGATGGCGAATGTAATCGGCAAAATCACGGCGGAAAATGTCATAGGCAGAGATGTTAAATGATGTGGTTAAATTAAGTTTTAACTCATCACGCATTACATGTTGGTCTTTCAAACCTTGTTCGATCACCCAGCGTGTGATGTCGTTTACCTTACCACTGTGCTCGGCAATCGGAATAAACTCAGCAGGCGAAATGTAGCCGTCAAATTCGCTTGGCCAACGAATTAACGCTTCTAAACCCACAACGCCAAACGTGGGGCTGACTTTAGGCTGGTAAAACAGCTCAAAGGATTTATCCCTTATTGCGTTATTTAATTGGTTGGCAATCAGCATGTGGCGCTGTTGCACCTCTTGCATTTGATCTTCGAACACCGCGTATTGGTTACGGCCAGCATCTTTCGCTTTGTACATGGCCACATCCGCATTGGTTAATAGGGCATCCACATCAAAACGGTCGTTTTCACTAAAGGCGATACCTATGCTGAGCCCTGTATGAACTTCAAAGTCGGTAATTTTAAATGCTTGTTTGAGCGCATCCAATATACGCATTGCAATGCCAATGGCAGTCACATGGCTTGGTAAGTCGCCCAGCACGATGACAAATTCATCACCGCCAAGGCGGGCAAAAATATCAGACTCACGAAGCTGTAACTTGATGCGTTTTGCCGTTTGTTGCAATAACACGTCACCGGCATGGTGCCCAAGGCTGTCATTCACTGTTTTAAAGTCATCAAGATCTAAAAACATCACTGCCAGCTCTTGCTCTGCACGTTTACATTTATCCAGCTCGCGTTTTAACAGTTCACTGAAGAGCTTTCGATTGGGCAGGCCGGTTAACTGGTCGTAGTTCGCTAAATTTTCTAGAGTTTCACGCTGTTTCAGTAGCTCTTCGGTGTGGTAGCGATTTTGGTCGTCTTTTTGGTTGATGGTCTCAAGCATGTGATTGATGTTTTTGCCTAATGTGGCTACCTCATCAGAGCCTTTGACCACGTAACGCAGGCGATAATCTTGCGAGTCTGAAACTTGAGTCACCAAGCGGGATAATTCAATCACAGGGCGGATCACGCCGCTTTGTAGCCAATGGCTTAACGCTAAAATTGCCAGCATGGAGATGGCAACTAACGGAATTAGCTGATACACAAACGCGTTACGGCTTTGAGCCAACTGTTCGGACAAATCCGCCACCAAAATTAAGTAGCCTGCAGTGAGGCTGGTATCACCAATCAGTTGTAAGTCCACCAAGCTGTTTTCTTTACGCGTAGTGCCTATGGTGAGGGTGCGCTCAAGATCAAAATTAGGTAACTCGTTGGCATCCGCATAAAACACAGGGTTGAGATACTGTGAGACCACCTTTTGTTTAGCATCAAGTACTAAGGCGTATTCAATTTGTTGATAACGCTCAAGTTTTAAAAGCGTTGTGCTAATCCCGACCAAGTCATTTTCTTGGCTGGCAAGGTAGACTAAAAGTTCATCCGAAAGGTTGGCGTTTAGCGCTTGTAAGTTTTGCGCTAGGTTTTGCTCGTATTGCCTTTGGTGCTCCTGCATAGTCAAACTCAAAATCGTCAATGTACAGATGATCAATGCGATGAAGGTCATCGTGATGAGCTTGGTGGTTATGCTGAATTGGAACAAATGCGCACCCTTTGTTATGCAAAATAATAAGCGTGTTGTTGAAGTGGTTATCCTACCTTTGTAAATTTAGTCGAAAATTGGCATAAAAAAAGCCAAGTCAGTGACTTGGCTCAGTCTTTTTTAGTTAAAGGCTGGGTTATTTTTGTAACAGAATACGGTTTATCGCTTTGGCAATGTCTGTATTGTTTAAACCACCAATAAAGTGCTCACGACCTTGCCCATAAGCTAATACTGGCACATCAATCGCAGTGTGACCTGTGGTGGTAAAGCCAGAGTAGCTTTGGCGGTTAACTATGTCTTTAATCGCAAGATTAAGGGCATTGTCATCTTGTTGCGCGGTTTTGAGGGCAATAACATCCGCTTCTGTAAGGCTAAGGTCGCTGTGTTTTTGCCACGTTGCTTTAATGTTGTCACTGTCTTTCAAAAGCTTGGTCATTTTACTGGCAGAAACGCGCATGGCTTTTACTTTATCTGGGTGCCACAAATAGTCCCCATCACGGCCAAGGGTTAATCCGCCTGTGGAGTGATCCGCGGTGACCACTAACAAGGTGTTAGGGTTGGCATCTACAAAGTCCTTAGCAAGGGCAATGGCTTTGGCAAAGTCATCCATTTCGCGCATAGCACAGGCGATATCATTAGCGTGGCCACACCAATCGATTTGGCTACCCTCAATCATGATGAAAAAACCTTGCTCTTGATGCGGCGTTAACAGTGACAATGCTGTTTTAGTCATTTTACTTAAGCGCTCAGGGTCGCTATCAATCGCGTAGGGCATACCAGAGCCTGCAAATAGCCCCATGGCTGGCAAGCGAGTGAGGCTATCTAACGCATTAAGATCATCTATGTATTGGTAGTTCGCTTTTTTAAACTCAGCCACTAGGTTGCGATCATCCCGAATAAAATAATCCGTACCACCGCCAAGCATTAAGTCCACTGGCAAGGCACCATTGATTTTGTTGTCGATGTAATCATCGGCAATGGCATTGTAATTACGGCGGCTTTCGTTGTGAGCTGCAAAACTGGCCGGAGTGGCGTGGTTAATTTGAGAAGTGGCCACGAGCGCTGTTTTACGCCCTTGTGCTTTAGCCGCCTCTAACATGGTAGGTAGCGGCGCTTTTTTTGTATCAACGGCAATGGCACCATTGTAGCTTTTTATCCCTGTAGCTAGTGCTGTGGCACTGGCGGCACTGTCTGTGACATAGGTGTCATCATCAGGGTAAGTGGCTGCCATGCCTACGAGTATGTCATCAAATACAGTGCGCTCAACAACAGGCGTTGCTGGATCGTCTTGGTAATAGCGATACGCTGTGGTGTAGGCAGGTCCCATACCATCGCCAATCATGTAAATGACATTGACAGGTTTTGCTGAAACCATGGTTGAAAGCGTTAATGCGCTTAAACACGCCCCAAGCACGCTGAGAGTAAAATGACGGGTTAACATCGTGTGTCCTTGTTGAATTATTTTAATTCACAAAGTGTAACGAATAACCCGCAGGTACTCCATGCAATTGTATCGATTTCAACCAGTTATGCTACCGACTGTTGACGAACCTTAATGATGTGTTCAATCTGTAATAATTCACGATGACACTGTTCAGCATGGCGCCAATGATTGGTATACAGGGTATGTTTGGCGTTATGAAAACGATTTTCTAATATCGCATACCGCGCTCTGAGTAAGTCAGAATCAAGGGTATTTAAAACAGTGTCATTGAATTCACGTTCACTTTTTAAAAATGTGCAGTCCATGATGGCCTCCGCGTCAAAAAGTTGTAACAGACAAACTTGATTAATTTTTATGCTAATAAAGTGCCAACAATAACGTAGGTTTGTAATGATAAAGTCTGAATTTGAGGTCGACATTAACGGATTGACCTTACGTGGCATAAAAAATACCAATGACACGGGTGGCGTTTGGCTTGCCCTTCATGGCTGGCAGGATACGGCAGCCAGTTTAGCGCCTGTGTGTGATGCGCTAAAAGTGCCCTATTATGCGTTTGATTTTGCCGGGCATGGTAAATCCGATTGGCGCCACCCAAGCGCTTCTTATTATCTAGTGGAATACGTAAAAGATATTGCGCTTGCTATTACAAAGCTGGATTTAACGCACATTCACCTCATTGGGCACTCCATGGGAGGGATGGTGAGCATGGCATTGGCGGCCTTACTGCCAGAGCGCATTCAAAGTTTAGTGCTGATAGAATCTCTCGGCTTCGTGACCACAGCTGACGACGCCGTCATTACTCAGTTACAGCAGCACATCAAAAATGTACAAAAGCCCAGCTACTCAAGAAAACGTTATAGCAATCAGGCAGACATCATCACCAAGCGTGCGCGATTAAGTAAGTTACCTTACTCATTAAGCGAGCAGATCCTCTCCCGTGCGCTCAATTTTGAGCAAGGTGCGTACTATGTCAGTACCGACCCTAGGGTGACGCATGCCTCACCCATGCGGCTTACCCCGTTGCAAGCGGATGCCATTTATCAGGCAATTCGTTGCCCTGTGTGTCATTTATATGGCGACAGTGGTTTTGACACGTTTCAGAATGAGTCTAAAGCAAACTTGTTTATAGCCACACAAGTCGTTGAAAACCGTATAAAAGGCGGGCACCACTGCCATTTAGATGCGCCAGAGCAAACCGTTGATGCGATTAATGCATGGTTAAAAAACAATCGGTTGGCTAAGGTGAACGGGTAAGAAAATTGTAACTGACACCCCAATATGCGAAACTGCGTCGGTTTTAGAGTAATTACTCAATTGTGAATGTGCCTTAGTTAGATTAAGGTTAACTAAATTAAAAAAAACAAAACAATATTACAGGAGCTTAGCGTGGATAAAATCTGGTTGAAGCAGTACCCTGAGGGCGTACCTGCAGAAATTGATCCCAGACACTACGACTCCCTGCTTGACCTATTTGAAAAAAGTTTCGCAGATTATGCGCAGTTACCCGCTTTTACCAATATGGGTAAAACACTGTCGTATCAAGAGTTAGATTCAGCAACCAAGCGTTTTGCATCTTATTTACAAAATGACTTAGGGCTTAAAAAAGGCGATAAAGTCGCCGTGATGATGCCTAA
>JBGTXC010000102.1:0-9053 GCA_041937835.1 Alteromonadaceae bacterium
TCGCTGTTGATTAGAAGCGATACAGATTACAAATCAGTTGCTCTACCAATTGAGCTATGAGGGGACAAAAAGTTTTTTAGTTGAAAATAACAAATTAAACTTAAAACTTGTCGTAGCTTGGTGATCACTGCCTAACTCACTTAATCTTCAAAATAGGTGTAGCCTGCTAACCCTGCGTTTAACTCGCTTAGGTATTCGCTTTTTAATGCGTCACTAATAGGTAGCTCGGCAATTTTTGCTTGGTAACTGGCGGATAATGCGTCGCTATCAAAGTGCACTGACTTTAAGACATCTGCCACACTGTCACCTTTTATCGCTGAACTTAAGGTATAGCCGTCTTGCGTTAATTCAACATGCACTGAGTCCGTATCACCAAAGAGGTTGTGTAAGTCACCTAAAATCTCTTGGTAGGCACCTACCATAAACATGGCAATGTGGTAATCACTGCCCTCTTGGTAAACCGGCATAGGCAAGCTTGACTCAATGCCTGCACCATCCACGTACTCACGAATTTGGCCATCAGAGTCACAGGTAATGTCCTGCAAAATGGCGCGCTGAGTTAATGGTTGATCTAGGTTTTCCACAGGCATGATTGGGAAAAGCTGTTCTATCCCCCAGACATCCGGCATTGACTGGAACAACGAAAAGTTCACAAATAGTTTGTCGGCAAGCTTTTCATTGAGGTCGTCAAGTATTTCGCGATGCGCTTTGGCGTTCACATCCAACAAGCTTTGTACTTTGCCAAGAACTGTGAAGTACAGACGCTCTAACTCCGCCCAGTGGGTCATGGACAACATGCCATGCACATACTGACTATGCGCTTCACTGAATAAGTGCATGGCGTCATGATAACACTCAAGGGCAAGTCTTGGGGACAAACGCGTTAAACATTGCCACATTTCATGCAATATCCCAGGTGCCTCTTCAGCAGGTGCGACTGGCACATTACTGATTGGCGCTCTTTCAATGTCAATCACGTCCGTGACCAACACCGCATGGTGTGCTGTAAGGGCTCGCCCAGATTCTGTGATAATGGCAGGGTGCGGTAAGTTGTCTTGTTCACACACATCCGCAAAGGCATTCACTACATTACGGGCATATTCTTCAACTGTGTAATTCATTGAGCAGGCACTGCGCGACCCAGACCCTTCGTAGTCCACACCTAAGCCACCGCCTACATCCACGGTATTAAGAGGCACACCCATCGCGCTTAATTCAGCAAAGTGGCGAGCACACTCTCTTAGGGCTCGGTGAATATCACGAATGTTGGCCACTTGTGAGCCAATGTGAAAATGCACTAACTGCATTAGGTGGAGTTTGTTATGCGCTTTAAGCATCGCTACGGCTTCAAGCACTTGACCTGCAGTTAAACCAAACTTACCTTTTTCACCGCCGGTATTTTGCCACTTGCCTTTACCCACAGAGTTCAGCTTAATGCGGATGCCTATGCTTGGCTCCACCGCCATTTTATCCATTTCTTGAATGAGGGTTTTCAGCTCAGACAGTTTTTCCACTACCACATGAACTTGGTTACCCATGGCTTGCCCGATACAAGCAAGGCGTAAAAACTCGCTGTCTTTGTAGCCATTACACACTATGGTAAGTGGTCTATCTGTGACCCCTAAAATGGCCATTAACTCAGGTTTTGACCCTGCTTCTAACCCCACCTTGTTACTTGGGTGCGCCACCAGCTGTTTGACCACTGAATACTGTTGGTTAACCTTAATCGGGTACACACTAGTGTAAACGCCTTGGTAATCACGTGCCGCTTTTGCAGCCTTAAAGGCATCCACTAAAGTGCTTACGCGGTTTTGCAAGATATCGGTAAAGCGCACTAACACAGGCAAGGTCAGACCTTGCTCTTTAAATTGGTTAATGAGCTCAGGTAACACAATAGGTGTTTGAGCCGTATCGCGCGTTGGGTAAGCTACCAGCTCGCCACGTGCGTTAACATCAAAATAGCCCTCACTCCAGTGTGCTACGTTATAAATTGCTTTGGCTTTTTCAAAACCCCAAGTCATGGTGAACTCTCTCAAATGTCATTGCTGCTAGTGTAATCATTGGTGGCCATGGGGGCTAGCAAAAACCCACATAAAAGCCGTTAATTTGGGTGTTTTTCAACCTCTTATAGCGAGTTGGGCATTTTCGCAAAAAGTCGCAAAATAGCGATTGTTTGTTGCCCAATGCACTGGCAAAATTGCCGCCTGTTAATTAGCCTTAGATGCATTCATCGCCTCATAGATTGGACTTAAGATGACACAACTAAACGAACAAGAATGGTTTACGGAAGTAAGCGACCGTGACGGCAGCGCATTTTCATTGCGCATCACTAAGAAGTTAGAGGAAAAGCAGTCACCTTTCCAAACCGTAGCCATGTATGAAACAACTGATTTCGGTAATCTAATGATCATCGACGGTTGTACCATGGTCAGCACGCGTGAAAACTTCTTTTATCACGAGATGCTGAGCCACCCAGCCTTGTTCTCGCACCCTGCACCTAAAAATGTGGTGATCATTGGGGGTGGTGACTGCGGCACCTTACGTGAAGTACTCAAACACCCGGGCGTTGAAACCGTTCATCAAATCGACATCGATGAAGTCGTGACCGAAATGGCGCTCAAATACTTCCCTGAGCTGTGTGCATCTAATGACGACCCACGTGCTAGCGTGATGTTTGATGATGGCATCAAATACATGAAAGAAGCCGCACCAGAGTCCATTGATGTCATCATAGTGGATGGCACAGATCCAGTCGGCCCAGGCGAAGGCTTATTTAACCATGCGTTTTATACCTCTTGCCTAAAAGCATTGCGTGATGGCGGTATTTTGATTCAGCAAAGTGAATCACCTTTGATGCACATGAAGTTGCTTCGTGAAACCCGTGATGCGATGAAAGACGTAGGTTTTGCAGATTTACAAACCCTGCCTTTCCCACAACCTATTTACCCATCTGGCTTGTGGTCAGCGACTATGGCACGTAAAGGTCACGCGTTTGCGGGCTTTAGAGAAGCGGATGTCGAAAACATGCCATTTGATACTGAATACTATAATGCCGGTATTCACCATGGCGCGCTGGCAACGCCTAACTTTATGAAGCGTGGCTTCAAAGGTTAAGGATTAAAAAAGCCCTCATCATGAGGGCTTTTTTATTAGACTTTAAAACGCACTATTAAATGGTGTAACTCATCCACCAGCGCTTGCATGGTCTTAGCGGCGTTTTCCGTTTGTTGCGACAGCGCTTCACTTTCAGCTGTTTGCTCACTTAAATGACTTAAATTACCACTGACCTCTTCAGCAACATTCGTTTGCTCTTTTGTGGCATGCGCTGTTTGGTTAGACATCTCATTCACTTTTTGTGATGACGCATACAAATCGTTAAAGACCTGGCTTGCCTCAGCAATAATGGCAACCACTTGGTCAGCATTAGTTTTACCGCGCTCAATGGCATGCAAAGATTGCTCAACCGAGGCGGCAAATTCTTCCACCATTTTTTGAATGTCATTGGTGGACTCTTGTGTGCGCGTTGCCAAAGTCCGTACTTCATCGGCAACCACGGCAAAACCACGACCTTGCTCGCCAGCGCGGGCTGCCTCAATAGCTGCATTGAGCGCTAATAGGTTGGTTTGCTCTGCAATAGAGCGGATCACTTCAAGTACTGAGGCAATGTTATCTGATGATTTTTGCAGTTCAGTCGAGCGCGTTAGCGCAAAGTCCATGTCCTCAGATAGGGCATCAACTTGATTGGACGAGCGCTCCACCACACCTAAACCTTGTTGCGCCATAGATTGCGCGTCATGCGCTTCTTGTGAGCTGCTTTCTGCCACCGCGGTCATTTCTTTGCTAGACATACTCATTTGATGCACGGCACTGGCAATGGAGTCTGATGCCCCTGATAACTGCGCAATCACCTCTCGACCTTGAATGGCACTTTGTGTGAGTTGTTTGGTTTCGTCGTTGAGTCCATGTGTGCGGGTCACCACACCTTTGATTAACTGCTGTAGGTTATCTAAGAGGTGATTAAAGTTAGTGGCCAATGTGGCAAACTCGTCTTTGCCGCGTACCTCAATACGTGCGGTTAAATCACCGTCGCCACTGGCGATTTCATCAATACGGCGATTCACATAGTTAATTTGTGACGTTAAGGTTTTAGGAATTTGATAACCGAGCCATGCGGAGAACAAAAAGGCCACCACAATAAACACCCATGAGGCGACTTTTAACGAAACTATGTTCGCTTGCAGGGTTTCTTTTGCTTCAAGGGCTAAGTTTTCGCCCCGCTCTCCTGCTGCATCTAGGATGTCTCTTAGGGCGCCAAAGGCTGTTTTAACTTGAGCAAGATCGGCCGCTGGCACAGGTTGCCCCGCTTTAGCTTGCTCAGCGAGTTTGTCAGAAAGCCCCTTCCACGTATTAAACGCCTGATCAAATTGGCTACTTGTGCCAGTATGCCCTGCTTGTTGCAATAACCCTAAGTAAGAGGCAAATCTGTCTTTTACTTGTTGGGCGTTATCTTGCCTGTCTTGTTCTTCAGCTTGTAAGTCGCCACGCCCGGCAAGCAAGTTAAGCTCTGCAACATGAGCTTGGTACAAGTCTCTGTCGGCATTTAAAATGGCAGAAATGGCTTTGAGGTAATAATTAGACTGGGCATCCAAGGCATCTTTTTGCTCATAAGTCATGTACGCATAAGACCCAATGTTGATAAACAAGGTCAGCGTGATGACGATAACTGGTAACGAGCTCTTAGTGCGAATGCTGCTGAGATTCCACATACTTACCTCACATCAAATAAACTGCTTTAAGTTTAGCTAATGTTCAAAAATTGCCAGTTTAAATAGCCACTTAGCCGATAATTTCCAGCCATTTGAATACGTATGCAATTTGTTCGTAAGGACGCACTTACACGCTACCCTAGATGGTGATTAATTCATCGGGATAATAATAATGAAATCTAAGGTATTTTCTTCGCTGGCATTGCTCGCTGCAAGCCCTGCCTTTGCAGCCAGTACAGACATCAGCTCTCCAGATGGCAAGCTCACAGTCACAGTAACTGACGAGCGTGACTTTGCCAGCTATTCAGTTTCTTACCAAGGGCAAGCCGTTATTCAGCCCTCTCGACTCGGCCTCGAATTTAAAACACAAGCACCGTTACGTGATGGTTTTCGCATTGTTGCAAATAAAACCAATAGCGTAGATACCACCTGGCAGCAGCCATGGGGGGAGCGCCGCGAAGTGCGCGATCACCATAACGCCAGCACCATCACCTTTAAACACCCAGACACAGGCGTACAGTTTAATGTGACCTTTAAAGTGTTCGATGATGGCCTTGGCTTCCAATATGACATCCCGACACAGCCGGGGTTTGATAAGCATGTGGCGATTACCAAAGAGCTCACCGAATTTGCCCTTGCTGACGCGGATAAAACCACCGCATTTTGGATCCCTGCACGCGGCTGGAACCGCTATGAGTATGTTTACAACACCACCAATGCCATGGATGCGCCACTGGTGCATACCCCTGTGAGCTTTAAAAACCAAAACGGCATCCACATCAGTATTCATGAAGCTGCGTTAGTTGATTATGCCGGTATGGTATTAAATCATCGCCGACCAGGTACTTTCCAAGCGGATCTCACACCTTGGTCAGATGGTATTGCCGTGAAAAAGTTTGGCGGTTTTAAAACTCCATGGCGCACCATACAAGTAGCACCTGAGGCAACAGGGTTACTTAACTCTTCGCCGATTCTCAATCTTAACGAGCCAAACAAACTGGGTGACGTTGATTGGGTGAAACCTGGCAAATACGTGGGTATTTGGTGGGGCATGCACATCGGCACTAATACCTGGGGTAGCGGTGAAAAGCACGGCGCTACCACAGCAAATACAAAATACTTTTTAGACTTTGCCAAAGATCATGGGTTTGATGGTGTGCTAGTTGAAGGCTGGAACCATGGTTGGGACGGCGACTGGTTTAATAACGGTGACGTATTTAGCTTTACCAAAGCCTATGACGACTTTGATATTGCTGAAGTTGGCCGCTATGCCAAAGAGCGCGGTGTGCGTTTAATTGGCCACCATGAAACATCTGGTAATGTCTCTAACTACCGCAACCAAATGGCTGATGCCTTTGCCCTTTATGAGCAACATGGTGTAAGACAAGTTAAAACCGGCTATGTAGCAGATGGCGGTAATATAAAACGCATTGATGACAAAGGCATCGCACGTTTTGAGTGGCACGATGGCCAATTTATGGTGAATGAATACCTACACAATGTCACTCTTGCCGCAAAACACAAAATTGCCATTAACACTCACGAGCCTATTAAAGATACCGGGCTTCGCCGTACTTACCCTAACTGGATTTCTCGTGAAGGTGCGCGCGGCCAAGAGTTTAACGCGTGGGGCACTCCTCCTAACCCACCAGAGCATGCTGTGATGTTAACTTACACCCGCATGCTTTCTGGCCCAATGGATTTTACCCCGGGTATTTTTGACATGGGCTTTAATGGCTTAGGTGAACACACAAATCGCCCACAAACCACGCTTGCTAAGCAATTGGCTTTGTATGTTGTGCTTTACTCGCCGATTCAAATGGCGGCTGATTTACCAAAGAACTACTTAGCTCGCCCAGATGCATTCCAGTTTATTAAAGATGTACCAACAGACTGGGAAGAAAGCATTGCCATTGCCGGTGAAATTGGTGACTACACAGTATTTGCCCGAAAAGCACGCGCGCGTGATGGCTATAACGGCAAAGATTGGTTCTTAGGTGCCATTACTGATGAACACGCACGTGACATTGATATTAAGCTCGACTTTTTAGACCAAGGCGTGACGTACGAAGCACATATTTACCGTGATGGTGAAGGCGCAGAGTGGAAGCAAAACCCATATGCCCTAGCCATTGAAAAACGCCAAGTCACAGCAAAAGACGCACTGCGTTTATCCCTTGCGACCAGTGGTGGTACGGCCATTCGCTTTAAAGCCCTGTAAAAAAATAGCCAATGCGGTGTTCACTGCATTGGCTATAAACTCAAGGGAATTGTAAACGAAATACTTCGCTTCCAAACAAGACCTATAATAGCTGCAATTTATTGCAGCTTTATTGCAATGAGGTACAAAAACTAAGTCTGTTGCGCAAATAAGGTGTGGTAAAGCCCCTTTTCTGCCAGTAGTGCTTCATGGGCACCGCTTTGATGCACTTTGCCTTCGTCAAGCACATAAATCACATCCGCTTCTTTAATGGCAGATAATCTATGGGCGATGATTAAGGTCGTACGATTAGCTAAAAAGCTGGCAAGATTACTGTGCACTTTTGCTTCGGTTTCAGCATCAAGCGCACTGGTTGCTTCGTCAAGGATCACCATGGCTGGATCACTGACCACCATTCTGGCAATCGCAAGCCTTTGCCTTTGCCCACCGGACAGCCTAACCCCATTTTTACCGACTAAAGTATCAAGCCCTTGTGGCATGCCTTCAACGGTTTCTTTAAGCTCTGCCACACTCAGCGCTTGCCATAGTGTGTCATCAGAACATGTTGCTCCCATGGCGAGGTTGTCGCGCACAGAGGCGTTAAACAAAATGGGTTGCTGTAATACGGTGATCACGTTTTCACGGACTTTGTCATAACCCACTTGTTCAATTGGCACGTCATTAATAAGAATGTTGCCACTGTGCTTTTGATATAGCCCCAATAACAGCTGCACTAAAGTGGATTTTCCGCCACCTGACACTGCAACTACGGCGGTTTTTTGCCCTTTTGCTATGGTTAAATCCACACCATCGAGTACGGTTTGTTCGCCATAGGCAAACTGGATTTGCTGCAAGGTCACAGCCACTTGCTGCTTGTTACCATGATTATCTAAAAAGGGGTTATGTTGTGCCACAAAGGCTGGTTCACGCTCAAAAGCAAACACTTGATTTAAGCGTGTGAGCGCAGCTTGTGCGCCATAAAAGGCGTATTGAATATTCAGTAGCTCTTGCACTGGCCCCATCATAAACCAGAGGTAGCCAAACACCGCGAAGATTTGCCCCACAGTGAGATCAGAAAACACCACCATTAACATGGCAATGGCGCGGAACACTTCAAAGCCAATCAAAAATACCGCGAAGCTTAAGCGATTTACGGCCTCGGTTTTCCATTGAGAATCAACCGAACGATTTTTTAAGGTGCGGGCAGCTTGGCTAACAGTGGCAAAATAGCTTTGCTCTTTACGGGTTGCTTTGAGTTGTGAAATGGCATCTAAGGTTTCAACTAAAGCTGCCTGAAAGGCTTCAAAGGCGTGGTTTTCTTCTTTTTTTAAGTGCTTAACGTGTTTGCCAAAGCTACGGGAAAAGTAAATCACCAGAGGGTTTAAGAGTAAGATGATTAACCCTAACGTGACATCTATCCAAAGCAGCACAATGGCCGTACCAATGATGGTGAGCACACCAATTAAAAACCGCGATAATGTTTGCGATATAAACTTATCGAGCGTTTCAACATCGGTCACACAACGGGAGCTTATGCCTGCACTGCCTTGTGTTTCATACTCTTTGAGCTGCACTTGAGGAAGGTGAGTCAGTAGCTGTTGGCGAATACCTAAGCTAATGTCTTTACCGATTAAAGTAAATTGCCTAGATTGCCACACACTCAAAACCAAGTTACCAAGGCGCATACAAATCACTAGCCCTAAAATAGTGAGAATGTAACCTACCGCATTATGGGCGCTTTCTGGCAATACACCATTCATGAAGGCAACTGCCTTACCCGGTTGAGCTAACAGTACCTCATCCACTAATAGGGGCATCATTAAAGGGATTGGTACGCTCACTAAAGCGGCCAAAATCGCGATGACATGCGCCGCAATGAGTTCTTTTTTGTGCCCCATCACTTGGGCTTTGATGGATTTCCAACTGAGCTTATTTGGGGTCATGGTGCGATGCCAACGTGATTATCACCCACCGAATAAGCCACAATTTGGCTAAGTGCTTGAAGCGAGCGCCCTGATTCTTCTTGTAACTGATTAAAAAAGGTTTGAGCTGCTTGCAGGGATTTTTTACTTTGCAAACCCCCTTCT
>JBGTXC010000103.1:0-9032 GCA_041937835.1 Alteromonadaceae bacterium
TGTATCTCAGCTCTACGTCCACATCCGTGTTGGGTGAAAACACACTTTGGCACTGGCCTGTTTGGTTATCCGTACGCACTGCCTGAAGCGAGATTGCTGACGCATTAAACCCTTGATCGCTTGGTTTACCCGACAGCTGGCTCACTATCGTGGTGTTATTTTGGCTGTCGTTATTAAAAATAAAGCCTGTGTCTCTAAAAGTGACTTGGCAAGATGACAACGTCACTTGATTACCACCAATGTAACACCTTAGCGGCGCAGTAGGTGATGCGGTGTCATAACCAAGTGTTTCTGTGCCTTGCGTAGTGCGCCCTAGCTCTAAATCGAGCTGCCCGGTAAAGGTCACAGTTTCACTGGGTGACCAAGCAAGCTCAGAAGTCGAGTCAGGTAATAAATCCACTGTCACTGGCTGTGAGAATAACTCATCACAGGTATCATTAGCACAGGCCTTGAGCGTAATGGGCTTTGCAGCACAGGTTAGTCCTTCTGCATCGCTTAATTCCAAGCGGTAGTGATCTATGCTTGCTTCACACGATCTTGGCGACCCATCCCAATTTCGGCTGTTTCTAAGGTTCGAATCAATCTCATTAATTTTTGAAAGCGGGAGTACGCCATCAAAAATTAATAGTTCATCCATTAAACCGCGCATCCCTTGCGAGATATCATACCCTCCCCTCAAAGAATCTTGGTCTTGCCCTAATATAATTGCTTCAACTATTAAGTCGCGAGTGTCATCACCATCTTGGTGTCGCGTGCAGCCCTGCTCAACACCGTTTAATATAAAGCAAGACGTTGCTGTGCTTGCTCTGCGGGTCCACACCACATGGTTCCACTGGTTGTTTCTGATTTGAGTATTGCTACTAAACTGTGTGCGTGTATCAAATGGGTTTGCGGTGATATGCGGCCAAAACTGTTCGTTATTCGTAAATAACCATGTTGCCTCATTGGCACCTAAGTTAGGTTCTGTGGGTGTATCGCGCGCTGCTGAAAAGAGTGTAGATGTAGCAACGATGTCACTTTTGAAGTACATCATAATGGTAAAGTCGCCTGCGCCATCGAGTGCTGCACCTGGCAATTCGATTAAATCTGTGATGCTATCAGCGGAAAAATCGGCCGCATTACAGAGTAAACCTTCAACAGGTAAAACCCTTTCAGCGTTACCATGGTATGCATTGCCGCTACTATCTTTTACAGCATCAGGCGACGACCAGTTTGATTCATCAAAGCGTATATCAAGGCGAGGCACTATTTGTGGGCATACCCTGCGCGTGCCATCAAAATTACGGTAGTTATTTTGATTGTTATACAGCTCAACAACCTGAAGGCTATCCAATGGGGCATCGAACACGATCAACTCATCTAAAAGCCCATCGAATGCTTGACTGCTGCTAAAACCGCCCCCTGTTGAGTCTTGGTCTTGCCCTAAAAGCAAAACGCTAATTTGATTCAATGCCCGACTAAACGCCCCTCTGCAGCCTTGTAAAACGCCATCTAAATATAAACAGTTAACATCTCGGTTTCTGGTCCAAACTAAGTGAACAAAGCGGCTTTGTGAAATAGAGTCTGTAGCTATATTACCCACAGTGTAATCATCTAAGTAAGGGCGAAACGCCGTATGATTGGTAAACCACATCCAAACATTGTTATCTGTAGCTAAGCCATTATTACCAGCACCAGACACCATCGTCTGCCCGCGGTTAGTCACATCCGAATTTACCCACATGGAAATACTAAAATCTCCCAGCCCATCTAAAACAGCACGAGGTAGTTGAATAAAATCAGATGTGCCACTGACGCTAAAGTCCGCGGCATTACACATGTGCCCTGAAACAGGCTGAACGTTACGACTACCACCACCTTGACCACCTTGGCTATCAATAACTTGCCCAAATAACCCTTCTTGCCATGAAATTTCATCAAAGCGAAACTCAGCAAGTGGCTCTGGTAGCACACTTTGGCAAATACCGGGGACATCGTATGGCTGATCAAGGGTAATTTGAGTGTTACTGCCTACTTCGATGGCTTTGCCAGACGTTAATGCACCATTTATCGTAGCGTTATTACGTATTGTGATTGCTCGTGTAGCATAGATGGCGGCAGGCACGGTTGCGTTTGCTTCAACTGTTACCGCCCCATCTATATAAATTGCTAAATAAGCGCCCGGTGCAATATTAAATGTTGCCCCGGCAGGGATGGTTAAAGCGGAGACGCTCACCGGGGTCTGAGACCACCTCATAAAAAGGCGAGTTGGCGCAGTGACGTTATAGGTCGTATTTTGGAATTGAACGATTTCTCGGTCAAAAAAATAGTCACCCTGCAATGTATTTGGAACTAAACCGTTAGTGATTGGAGAGAAGGTAACATCTGGGATAGTTGCTGCTTCTTGAGGAGTGATTGCATCTGTATTTGTAGCAAAGCACGGCCCACCATCACAGCGTGGAGGCGTACCAGTACCCGAACGTAACACGCCTTTAGTGGTTAAAAAGCCATTAGTACCACTTTCAATCACAGTGCCATCGCCAAGTAAAATGGTTCCTTGGGCTGCCACACCACCATCGTACGTCGCTAAAGCACTGGGGAAGACATTTTTACAATAAGGAACCGCACCCGCGGCGACAGACACCAACGCAACGATAAGTGCACTTACTAACTTAACGCAATGTTTTAGCTTCAACATTGAGGGTCCTTTGTGTTTGCCAGAACTCACTTCGACAAGACTCACCAAGTGCACAGTTATTTACTGGGCATGTGGCACTACTTTCAATATGAAATACATTAATATCGCCGTCCGTTACATTGGGCTCTGGGATGTTTAAGCGCTCTTGGCAGCTTATCACCACTCGGCAACCTTGTAAGTATTGCCCGCTAAAGCTCCAATTACTACGTAACGACGCACACGTTTGGGCACTGTTATTTAACGGAAACAGCTCCGTGAGCGCTCCCTGCAAACCGGTTTGCGCTGCAAGATAAGCACGAGCCCCTAAATACTCCACCGCGTCATTATGTGCTGCACCTTGAATAATGCGCTGCAACGAAAGGCCCACAAACAAAAGCACAGTGATCACGATAATCGCGATGATTAAGGTGTTACCTTGCTGCTTAGCGTTAAGGGACGTTTGGTACATGGATTTCATGATCAAACTCGATTTCCTGGGTCACATTAAACGCCACGGCAAGGCTCACATTCACCACACTGTTACGGGTTAAACTTAACGGCGTTAATTCAAATACTGGGGTGCTGGATAAATTATTATTGATGGCATTACTGAGCAAACGCCCCTCGGCACCTAGATTGGTTAAATCAGTTGTGTTTGGCTGCGTACTTTGAAGCGGGTAGCCTGTGTAACGCAGCACTTGGTTGTTCACCACACAAATGGATACAGGGCCACTTAAAAAGTAGATGCGATTCGCGACAGAATCAGTGGCAAAACCTGCATCAAATTGCCAGTCATCCGTATCGCCGTTTTCAGTTAAGTTGGTGACTGCTGCGCGGCGATTAGAGCTAGCATCATAAATATGGGCTGCAAGTTGCGCGTTGATCACAGCGGGTGTGCCCGCGGTCGCTTTGGGTTGACCACCTAAATCAGCATCCACTGTGGTTAAATTAAAGGGGGCACTGCTAGGCGCATTACCTGTATACAAAAGGCTTGATATAAACGGCGTATACTCCAAGCATTGCTCGGTTGAGCATGAATTACCCGATGTGTTATCACAGCTTATACGCACTGAGTTTGGGGTGGCACTTCTAAGCTCTTTACTGAGCCTGCTTAACACAAAGCGCCCCTTGCCTATGGCATCTAAGCGCTCAGACCCTTCTGCATAAATTTGCACGCCCAAACTGAAATACTGGACTGTGCCTAGGGCTAAAATCCCTAAAATAATAATGACTAATATGAGTTCGATTAGCGTGAAGGCACGTTGAGTATGGCGTAGCATCATTAAAAGTTTCCTTTTAAAAATTCAAACCCATACTCAGCATCACTTGGTGTACTGATCACCATACTGATGCGCTTAGCGCCTTGGGGAGCACCCAATTCATTACTGTATGCCACATTCAGCACTAAACCATAGCCTTGGTAAGCAGCTAATACATTGCCTTGGCTGTCACTGATGGGTTGCCCAGAAAGTGCTAGGTAATCATCCACATCATCATACGTTTCACGCGTCTCCCCACCGTCAGGGCCAAAACTGCCACTGTTAGTACAGCTCGGGGCTCCTGACTCATTACAGCGCAGCCAGGGCGGGCTACGATCGCTATTTTCATCAAACGACTTGGCCAAAATTTCATTCGCTAGCGACTGCCCCAATTCACTGGCTTTTAATTGCTCTAACGGTAATGCCGTTTGCCGTGCTTGGGGTGCTAACAAGGTGGTTATTAAACTAAGGCCAATGGCGAGTACGGCAATACCTATGATGAGCTCGATTAAATTAAACCCAGCTTGGCGCGCTTTAACAGGCATAAATAAAACCCTCGCCAGAGATACATAATTGGGTTTCATTGATGGCTATGGTGCAGCCGGTGCTGCAATTTGGGGTGACATTAGTGCGACCAAAGGCATCGAACTGAATTTGGTTAAACACGGCACCATTGCTATCACGGGTAATAAATCGGGTGTTCGTGGCGCTTGGGGTAATTTGTACCACTAGGTAATCTGGTGCGTTTTCGTTAGGACTGCCGCTACAATTATCCGCTTCAGGTGGCGCAATCAGGGTTTGGCTCACATACAGCTTATGGCAGCTGGCGGAATCAGTATTTTGCAGAGCTCTTAGTTGCGTCGTTCTTAACGCAGAGATGGCTTGATCCCTTAAGGTATAGGAATCGAAGTCTTCCGGAGTGAGGATTTTAGGCAAGATGGTCACCGCCAAAATGCCTAAAATCACTAAAGTAATAATGAGTTCAATTAAAGAGAACCCATTGCGCTGTGGCATAGATGAATTAACAGCCCGCGACGTTTACCGTAGTAGATGCAGGTGTGCTGGAGTCAGCAGCTGCAACATAACGAACAAAGCACGTACCAGGGTTTGACGAAGCCGTAGGGCTTGCTGTGCCATTAGCATAGATATAAATCGAAGTAGCATCAGTGACTGTGTTAAAGTCCGCGCCGTCGTTACCAGTAGCATCCACAGAGATATCGAGTGCAGCAATAATGCCGGCAGCGTCAGCTGTTGGGTAACCAAATGCAGTGGTGATGCCGTCAACGTCTTCACCTGATGCTGCATTTTGCTCACTTTCAATGATCGACTTACCATAAATAATGTTGGCCGCAGAGTTAATTGCACCATCCACACCTTGAAGCGTTGACGCATTCGCATCACCTTGTAAATCAAGGAATTTAGGTGACGCAGTCACGGCTAAAATACCTAGGATTACAATCACTATGATTAATTCAATTAGCGTAAAGCCGGCTTGTTTTTTCATAAGAACCACCATTTTATATTAATTAAAAACGAGCACTTGCCCGGTTTCAGGTAAGTACGAGAAACCACGCGTGTTCGCGATAACTTGTCCATCTGCTGGAATTTGATTCACATTCAACGAACTTGTGAGGTAATACACACACTCATTGTTGCCGCTGTTAAAGCGGACTAAATAATTGTTTTGCGCTATGGCATCTGACGTGCCTTGCACTGTGTTATTTGGCGCTGCTTGTAAAATGCTATTGAATACTTGCTGGCACTTTACTTGATTCATGCTTTGAGCACGGGTGTCTGACTCACTGGCGTTTGTAGTTGGGTATCCAATTTGACCGTCCACCCCGATTTGCAAGGTGTCATACGTCACTAAAGTTTTATTTTGATTGCCAGATTCACCATCTGGGCGACCTTCAAGCTCCCACTGAGCACGAACTAGTCCAACCGCAGAGGCAAAGCCACCTGCTACCCCTTCTACCGAGGCTTCTTCGGCGCGCTCTGTCACTTCTAAAAATCGCGGTAACGCATTGACTGCTAATAAACCGAGGATGATCACTACGATTATCAACTCGATTAATGTGAAACCTTGCTGTTTTTTCATCATACCTTTCCAGTTAACAAATTAGTTATAACTAATTTCCATCCTGATTACCAAACTTATTTACTAGCCACAGCGATGCGATTAATACTTTACGATGTATTTAAAGCACAGTTTAACACCACAATAACTTAGTTATATTACTTTATTGCAGCCTTGCCAATGTTCCATGTACTTGATCGTAAAATAAAAATACATCTTCAGTGACACGAAAGCGACACCCATGCGGTGAATCTGTTTTTATTTCTGCGACAACCACCAAACTATGGGTTTGCAAATGTTGCCATAAACGCAAACACGCTAAGGATTGCGTTGTTTCTTCTGCGCTGTCTGTGACTATATCGACCGGCCAACCAAATTGATTAACTTTGACTGCCAGCTTGGCATCACTGGTGAGCTCAACCTCTTTGACCTTATCCAGCACCACAGGGTTTTTCCTGCTCAAAGCCCACGCATTTTTTACTTCCACTACGGACTGCTGAAATTCAGAAATTGCCCGCTCCACAGTGACTTTATCTATTTCAGTTTTAATGCCCAACATCGCGTTTGCAAACACTCCCAGTAGCACACACACAGCGCCAAAAAACAGCATATTAAAAAATACGCTTTTATTGACCTCGTTTGTGCCGCTCACCTTGTTACCCCTTAATGGCCGACATCATGTCCCACATCGGAGTGAAGATGCCCAGCGCTAAGACCAACACCATGCCTGCCACAATACTGATTAAAATCGGCTCAATTTTGGCGGTTAAGCTTTTTAAATCAAAATCCACTTCACGCTCGTAAAATTCCGCGGCTTCTTGCAGCAGCTCATCCACTTGCCCAGTCTCTTCCCCTACGGCAATCATTTGTAACACCAACTGTGAGAACAGCTCACTGTTACGGGACACCCTAAGTAAGCTTTCCCCTTTTTCTATACCACGGCGCATGTCGATCACTTTACCTTCCATGTAGGCGTTATCAGCCGCTTCCGCCACCAAAGACAGCCCAGAAGTCATTGGTACACCTGAGCGCAACACCATGGCAAAGCTACGGGAAAATCGCGCCAGTAAAGAACGGTTGATTATGTCGCCCACGATAGGGAGCTTTAATTTGCGCTTATCCCAATTTAAGCGCCCAGCTTCGGTATTAATGTATCTGTGTGCGGCGACCACGGCCCCCACCATGCTAAATACCACTAAATACCAGTAATTCACAAAGAAGTTAGAGGTGCTAATTAAAATGCGCGTCATTAAAGGTAATTCCGCGTTGAACTTGGCAAACATGCTGGCAAATTGAGGGATCACCGCCAAATTCAGGATAAACATGGCAACCACAAGGGCGATGACCACAAACGTGGGGTAACGCATGGCGGATTTAATTTGCTTACGGGTTTCTTGATCCCGCTCAAAGTACTCAGCCAGTTGTAAAAACGCTTCTTCAAGGCGACCGGTACTTTCACCTACCACCACGATGGACACCATCAAACGGTTAAAGATCTCGCCATGGCTTGCCATCGCAGCAGATAAGTTACGGCCTTGCTCCAGTTGCTGGGCAATGTCTAACAAGGCTTTACGAAAACGTTTATGTGAGGTGCTGTCTGCTAACCCCACCATGGCTCGAATAATCGGAATACCCGCTTTCATTAAGGAATACATTTGCCGAGAGAAGATGATCAGCTCATCGGCCCCCACCTTAGGCTCAAAAAAATCAGCGAGTTTTGATTCTTCAGAGCCCACCACACCTTTAATTTCATGCACATCAAATGGAATGATGTTGCGGCGCATTAAGTTATCGGCGGCCACAGTTTCGTTCTGTGCTTCAATGATCCCTTGCACAGTTTTGCCATTATGATCCCGACCTTGATACTTATATTGCGCCATAGCCGTTACTCATCCACTAACTCAGGAATGGTTTCAGCAACGCGGAACACCTCTTCTAAGGTGGTCACCCCTTGAAGGGCATAGTCATGCGCCATGCTAGAAAGCGGCGCAAAATCAGGGTGCTCTTTGGCGGCATTAGCAAATTGCTGGGTATCGCCTGAGCGCAGCGCATCCATCAAAGATTCGTTCATTTCTAATAGCTCAAACACACCGATTCGACCGCGGTAGCCGGTGTGATTACAGCTGTTACAGCCTTTGCCCACATAATAATGCTCGGCAGGTTCTTTTTTACTGAGGTATTTGATCCACGCGCGCTCTTGCGGATCTGGGGCTTTATCTACCTTACAGTTTTGGCATATACGTCTCACAAGGCGCTGCGCTAGAATAGCCCTCAGCGAGCTGGCAACCAAATACGCAGGTGCGCCCATGTCAATTAAACGCATGGCGGAGGTGACAGCATCATTGGTGTGTAAAGTGGACAACACTAAGTGACCTGTTAATGCGCCCCGTAAGCCGATTTCCACGGTTTCTTGGTCACGCATCTCACCCACCATGATGATGTCAGGGTCTTGTCGTAAGGTGGTCCGCAGCACGCTGGCAAAATCCAACCCGATTTTGCTGTTAATTTGCACTTGGTTGATACGCTTAATACGGTATTCCACCGGATCTTCTACTGTGATGATTTTTTTAGAAGCCTGGTTGAGCTCACTCAAGGCGCCGTACAAGGTCGTGGTTTTACCCGAGCCCGTTGGCCCTGTTACCAAAATCATGCCGTGTGGGCGGGTTAACACGTTGCGTACCCGTTTAAGCATATAACTTGGCATCCCGGTCTTATCTAAGGTCAATAAGCCCGCGGATTGGTCCAAGATACGCATTACCACGGCTTCGCCGTTTTGCACCGGCATGGTTGATAAACGAATGTCGACTGTATGACCTTTAATATCAATGCGAAAACGCCCGTCTTGCGGTAAACGCTTTTCAGAAATATCTAAGCCCGCCATTAGCTTTAGGCGTAGTACCAGGGCTGCTGCAATACTCACTTGGTTTAAGGTGTTTTCTTGCAGTACGCCATCAATACGTTGACGAATGCGTAATAAGCCTTCGTCTGGTTCAATGTGAATATCCGATGCACTCATCTGAATGGCATCTTCAAAGATGGA
>JBGTXC010000104.1:0-9026 GCA_041937835.1 Alteromonadaceae bacterium
TTAGATGGCTAGATGGGATTAACACCTAAGATAAAGGCATTAAAAAAGGGCGTTGAAACTATGCTTCTAAACGCCCTTTTTGATTGTTTTTTGTACAGTTATTTACATCCAGTCGGCGTTTCGTATCACACCAACGGCCAAACCCTCAATATTGAAAGATTCATGCTCTAAATCCACTTCAATCGGGGCAAACTCGTCATTTTCAGCATGTAGGAAAACTTTGCGGCCTTTGCGTTCTAAACGCTTTACTGTAACGTCTTCATCAACACGTGCAACCACAACTTGGCCGTTTTCAGCGGTTGGTTGGCGATGCACCGCCAGTAAGTCGCCATCTAAAATACCGATGTCTTTCATACTTTCGCCATTCACACGCAGTAAAAAGTCAGCGGTTGGCTTAAATAAATGTGGGTCTACTTGGTAATGACTTTCAACGTGCTCTTGCGCCAAAATGGGTGAGCCTGCCGCCACTTTACCAATCAGCGGCAAACCAAGTTGTTCTGGCTCATCTTCTTCCACCAGCTGAATACCGCGGCTGGCGCCGGGTTTCATAATGATCACCCCTTTTTTCGCCAGAGCTTTTAAATGCTCCTCTGCCGCATTCGCGCTACGAAACCCGAGAGTTTGGGCAATTTCTGCACGCGTAGGTGGCATGCCTGTGTCTTTAATAAATTCTTTTATTAGCTCTAAAATTTGAGCTTGGCGTTTCGTAAGTGGGCGCATATCACTGGTTTTCCATACAGTATCAATAACTGTGAGTATATACAGTTATAACCAAAGCGCAAGCCTCACTGCATGTGCATATTATTCACCTTGCTCTACGCTAACTCCTTGCCAGCAAAGATAATGTCATAATCGCTATTCAGCAAAGCAATAAGTAACTCATCTCCGAAAAAGTTACACTTTGGCTACCTAAACTAATTGGCGCCATTATGCTCATCACATTATTACTAACGTTCGTTTTACTGGGCTCACCCGGGCCTGCCCCTGTGTTATTAGCTTTCTTAGGAATGCAATTTGGTATGCGAAAAAGCCTGCCATTTCTAGGAGGCATTTTGCTCGGGCTGTTCGCCATATATATGATGGTGGCGTTTGGGGTCAAGGTAATGCCAGTTGCTTGGCAATTGCCTTTGCACATTTTAAGCATTGCTTACTTAGGTTATTTGGCATATCGCTTTGCGTTTAAAAGTGTGTTGCAAACAAATACGCCAATAAAGCCGCCGGGGTTTGTCGCAGGGGTCATCACGAATCTAATCAACCCCAAAGCTTACCTTGCCATTATTGCCATAGCGCAACACTCCCAAGAGCCTAGCTTAATAAACTTAATAGCCAGCTTTTTGCTCGCCTGTGTGATTGATTTAGCTTGGCTTATGCTTGGGGCTAACTGCTTGGCATCAGCGCACTTAAAGCGTTACCACAAGATTATTTTACAAGGCGGTGCATGGGTTTTACTCGGTTTAATCGCGTGGCTAATTGTGCAGCTATTTAGCCAATTTTAGGGCACAGGTGTACGCTGAAAAAATAGTCTAAGCTGTTATTTTTTAGCCACATTTATTTTTCAACTCGTGCTAAAATGCCGCTCTTGTGAGTTTAAAATGTGCCCAACGTCGCCTAAATTAAAGTTATCTTTTTAGGTACTAACGCACTGGTTGAGGTTTCCATTCCATGCAATTTGTAAAGGCTTTGCTAAGTGGTTTAGCAAACATGGCAAACACCCTTTTTGTGAGAACTAAGCTTCTCCCTGAAGACCCTGTTGCCCAGTACGATTTAGATCCGTCCCTGCCGACTGTGTATATCACACGCCTCAACTCCTATTCGGATAAAGCCGCGCTGCGCGCCAGCTGCAAAAAGCTAGGGCTACCGGATCCAGATAAGCCGATCACCATAGGGGATAAAACCTTACCTAGGGTGATCTCACTGCAAAACCCTGAGCCACTATTTGGTAAAGACGTCAAAGCCACAGATGCGCAAAGTTGGGGCGAAACCCTCATCGAAGAAATGCGCAAACAGCCAGACAACACAGTGCAAGTTTTGCCTGCCACTATTTTGTGGGGCCGTAACCCAGGTAAAGAAAAGCCGGGGCTCGGCACGATAGTGTCGCACTCTGTGGCACCAAGCTGGCTGCGTAAAATCTTTGTGGTTTTATTATCTGGCCGCGACAATCTGATTCGCTTTAGCCAACCAATTGATTTGCAAACCCTATTAAACGACAAGTCAGACACTGACGAGCTTGCCCATAAGCTTATTCGTGTTGCCCGCGTACACTTTAAACGCCAAAAGTTAGCCGCCACTGGCCCTAAACTGCCAACGCGTGATGACCTATTCCAAGGTATCTTGGCGTCTACGGCCATTAAAAAAGCCATTGCTGATGAAGCAAAAAGTAAAGGCTTAAGCCAAGATGAAGCCCGCGCTGAAGCAATCCGATTACTCGATGAAATTGCCGCCGATTATCATGAATCCATGGTCCGAGTTGGCGATCGCATCCTAACTTGGCTGTGGAACAAGCTCTACAACGGCATTGACGTAAAGTACGCAGAAGAAATCCATGAGCTCACTCGTAAAGGGCACGAGATCATTTATGTGCCGTGCCACCGTAGCCACATGGACTATATGCTCCTAACCTACGTGATTTACCACCAAGGTTTAGTGCCGCCGCACATTGCAGCCGGCATTAACCTTAATTTCTGGCCAGCCGGTGGTATTTTCCGCCGTTCAGGCGCTTTTTTTATTCGCCGCTCGTTCCAAGGCAATAAATTATATTCAGCCGTTTTTCGCGAATACTTGTGCCAGCTGTTTGCTAAAGGCTATTCAGTTAAATATTACACTGAAGGCGGACGCAGCCGCACCGGGCGCTTATTGCCACCTAAAACCGGTATGCTAGCCATGACCATGCAGTCTATGCTGCGTGGTATTGACCGCCCAATCTCCATCGTGCCTGTGTACATTGGCTATGAACACGTGATGGAAATTAATACTTACCTCAAAGAGTTGGCGGGTAACAGCAAGAAGAATGAGTCTGTGCTGGGTATTTTTAAAGCCATTAAAAATCTGCGCAATTATGGTCGTGGTTATGTCAATTTTGCCAAACCAATAAACTTGAATCAGTTTTTAACCGAGCAACAGCCTGATTGGCGTGATCACATCAATGCGGACGGCAGCAGCAAGCCGCAGTGGCTTGGGCAGCATGTGGCGACCCTTGCCAATCAAGTGATGACCAACATTAACCAAGCCGCCGCGCTCAATGCCATTAACTTAATGGCGATGATCTTATTGGTGAACGATAAATTTGCCCTAAGCCGCCACAAACTAGAAGCACAGCTGAGCTTTTACTTACGAATGCAGCGCCATGCAGGCTATTCAGACACCACTACTCAGCCAGAAGAAGACGCAAGAGCCCTAGTTGATCATGCTCTGACTCTTGAAAAGTTCGACATCATCAAAGACCAGTTTGGTGAAATCATCACCATCAAGGAAAAAGAGCGCACCCTCTTTACCTATTACCGCAATAACGTTATTCACCTATTTGCGGTGCCAAGCTTGATTGCCACTCACGTTTTACAACAAGGCAAAACCACAGTGGCGCAAGTCACTGAGCTAGTAAAAGAGATTTACCCTCTGTTTGCCTGTGAGTGGTTTATGGCAGACATGCCAAGTGATTATGTATCGCGTATTTTGGCGCAAATGGCCGAAGAAGGCTTAATTATTTTAGATGGTGAGCACATCAGCCGTGTGACTCAGCCGGTGCAATTTGGTCAGCTAGAAATGCTAAGCCGCATTGGTGAGCTTACTTTGCAGCGTTACGCCATAGTTGCAGGTTTAATTAAGCGCTCTCAAGTAATTAGCCGCGCACAGCTTGAAAAAGACTCACACACTTTAGCAACACGCATGGGCACTTTGCATGGCATCAAGTCGCCAGAGTTTTTTGATAAGAAGGTACTGACCTCCTTAATTAACGGCATGCGTGATGCCGGCTTATTAGAATCGGATGAGCAAAATAACTTACTGCCCACAGAGGCGCTAGAAAGCCTCTACCAACACTTAGTGGCGTTATTGCCCATACAAGTGATGGACTCCATTAATGAAACCATTAATGGGCATTAAAAAAGGCGCTTAAAGCGCCTTTTTTATTTACTTAAACTTCTATCCCGCATCACCCCTTCTTGGATGGTGGAGGCAACTAGCTCACCTTGGCGGTTAAAGAATTGACCACGCACTAAACCACGCGCACCGCTCGACGTTGGGCTATCAATGGCATATAAAATCCAGTCATCTAAACGGAACTCACGGTGGAACCACATGGCGTGATCCACCGTCGCAACTTGCATATTCGGCTGAATAAACGACACCCCATGCGGGTGCAGCGCCGTAGGTAAAAACTCAAAGTCAGACGCATACGCCAATAAGTATTTATGTACCCTTGGGTCGTCCGGCATTTGGCCATTGGCTTTAAACCACACGTAATGGACTGGGTCTCTCACCTCAGGTTTAAATGGGTTATGAAATTGCACCGGGCGAATTTCAATGGCCTTTTCAGAGGTAAACTTATTGCGGACTTTTTCTGGAATAAGCTCGGCATGCTCACGGTAAAAATCCAATACCGTAGGCAGCTCTTCTGGCATTGGCACATCTGGCATGCTTGGCGATTGATGGCTGTACCCTGGCTCATCCGCTTGGAAGGATGCCGTCATATAAAAAATGGCTTTACCATTTTGAATCGCGCGCACACGGCGCGTACTAAAACTATTGCCATCGCGGATGTTTTCTACGTCGTACACAATTGGACGCGACACATCCCCAGGGCGTAAAAAGTAAGAGTGTAATGAATGCACCATGCGATCTTCAGGCACGGTTTCTTTCGCGGCGGAAAGCGCCTGCCCCATCACTTGCCCACCAAACACAGCTCGAAACCCAAGGTCTTGGCTCGGCCCGCGGTAAATGCCTTGCTCTATGGTTTCTAGTTTTAGTAGGGCCAATAAATCGTCTAACACCTGACTCATGGGGTTTCCTTATGACATATAACTGGTATTACTATAGCATTAGCACTTTAGAAAAGATGCCCGCTAATTGACTCATTTTATTGGGCTTTAGAGGCATAATTACAAGTCTAACCCAGAGGATAACCCGCCAAAATGACACACTATTGGTTGTTTAAAACTGAGCCCGATGCGTTTTCACTCTCAGATTTAGCCGCGCGCGGCGCCGCTGGCGAGCCATGGGACGGGATCCGCAATTATCAAGCCCGTAACTTTTTACGTGATGAAGTAAAGGTAGGCGATGAAGTCTTTATTTATCACTCAAGCTGTAAAGAGCCTGCCGTAGTAGGGATTGCCGAAGTGATTAAAGCAGCCCACCCTGATGCCTTACAGTTTGACCCAGATAGCCGCTATTTTGATGCGAAAAGCACGCCTGAGTCACCACGCTGGGTGCAAGTGCAGATTGCCTTTAAGTCAGCGTTTAAAAAGCCAGTGACCTTAAAAGCAATTAAAAATCACCCAGCTTTGAGCGAGATTACCTTATTAAAGCGCAGTCGTTTATCTGTGATGCCGATTGCAAAAGAAGACTGGCAGCTGATTTGCCAATTAGGTAATTGATAGTGCGCACCTAGTGTGCGCGCTGAAATAAACTCAGCGCGCTATTTGGCAAAATGCGGTGTTATTTATCAGCCAATGCTTGCCAACGGATGTCGTCAGCGAGCACGCGTTCAGGGGCAATGTAGTGCAGCACATCACCACTGTTAATGGGGTAATCCAGTGGTGGGTTTAAATCCATATCGCGGCCGATTGGGCCATGCGCTACTCCAAGCACAATGGCATCGTACTGTGACTTAAAGGCAAAGAATATCGCCTTAAAAGGCACGTCTTTCACCCCATCTGGCACAGTCACACTAAATTGTGTGTCGCCTTTAAGTGTTGATAATAACTCTTCTTGCACCCGAGAAGATCCTGGGTCTTGCATAGAGCGCACGAGAATTTCTGCACTTTTAGCACTGGAACATTCCACGTTTTCACAATGGGCTCTGAGCATATCTAGCTTGCTGTCATCAGTGAAATGAGCACTAATATGACACGACGGTTTAACTAAAGGGCTCACACGCAGCGCAGTGGTAAAGGTTTGGTTATCATCCACGCCATCAATGATGATGCGATCGGCGTCTTTTACCGCGCAACGAGCCAGCTCAGCTAAGTCAGTAAACGAGCTTAAACGCACAAAATCCACTTCGGGTTTGTCTAAAAAAGGGTGCGTCATTTCTTCGGTCACAGCCAATAAAATACGGCGCTTTAAGCGTTTTTTATCAGCCAAAATGTATTGAATCATTTTACTGGTGCGTGATGCGTGCCAGCCAAAAATAATGATGTGGTCACCTAAGTGCGCAAAGTCTTTTTCACCCGTCATAGATCGTCTTACCAAATGTGTTACAAACTGCCCTGTTTTACCAAGTAAAACCCCAAATAATGCAAGCCCTAAAGGGATTTGCACTATGGCCACTAACCAGCGGCCAAGTTCTGTGGTTGCGCTAAAATCGCCATACCCCACAGTGGATGTAGTGACCACATAATAATAAAAGAAGGTGTGCCATTCGGTTAAGGCTTGCTCACCGGCAAACCATAGGGCAACCCAAGTTAATAGAATGTGCGATGAGATGATCGCAAGCACAGCTTGCCAGCTCATCTGGTCGATGTGATTGCGGATCAGTAAAAATACTTTTTTAAAAATCACAGGCTTGGCCTTCGTGGCTAGATTTTTATTCCATATGCAGCAAGGCTAATTGAATTTAGGAACAAACTCAATTTTCAATTTTTTCGCAAAATTGCCCACCACGCTCAGACATTTTGACTAGACTAGAAGTGAACTGTTTAGTTCGCAAAAGGTAACCCTTGTGAAAGCAAGGTGCACAAAGCCCAAGCCTAAGGCGAATAGCTATGGTAGTGAGGTTGCCTAACGATAACAGTATCGGGGCTTGTTGCTGCTTCAGGAGTTTAACCTCCCCTGAAGCAGCTTTTTCATTTAAGGCGCTTTAGTTTCTGCTATGTAATCTGCAATTTGCTGCTCAAGCACAGCCAAAGGCACAGCGCCATTTCTTAAAATACGGAAATGGAACTCGCGGATATCAAAGGCACTGCCAAGGGCCGCTTCTGCCTCTTTGCGTAAACGCTTAATCGTCAGCTCACCTATCTTGTACGAAAGCGCTTGGCCCGGCCAAGAAATGTATCTGTCGACTTCGGTTTTAATGTTGTGTGTTGAAAGCGCGCTATTTTGCGCCATAAAATCAAGCGCTTGTTGGCGCGTCCAGCCTTTAGCATGCATCCCTGTGTCGACCACCAAACGCATAGCACGCCACATTTCGTAGGTTAACCGGCCAAAGTTGTTATAAGGGTTGGTATAAAAGCCCATTTCCAAGCCTAGGTATTCGCTGTATAAGCCCCAGCCTTCACCAAAGGCGGAAATATAACTATTGCGACGATAGCCAGGTAAATCTGTCAGCTCGCGGTTAAGCGTAATTTGCAAATGATGCCCGGGTACTGCCTCATGCAAGGTGAGCGCTTCAAGCACATACAATGGGCGCTTATCTAACTGATGGGTGTTTACCCAGTAGTAACCCGGGGTTTTATCATTGCTGGGGCTAATATAACGCCCTGTTGTGTACTTAGGCGCGATGCTTGCTGGTACTGGTGCAACACCATACGGTGTGCGAGGTAAATGCTTAAAAAACTTAGGTAATTGGGCATCCGCTTGCTTTGAATAAAACGCAGCCTTTTCCAAAAGCGCTTGCGGTGTTTTGGCATAAAACTGCGGGTCGCTTCGTAAAAATGCGATAAACGCTGCAAAGTCACCATCAAAACCCACTTCATCTATGATGCTTTGCATCTCAGCTTTAATGCGTGCGACTTCCGCTAAACCTAACTGATGAATTTCATCAATAGTGAACTTGGTGGTTGTGTAGTATTCGGCACGGTTTTGATAGTACGCAAGGCCATTTTCAATGCTCGACACTGCGATGTCATCACGGGCATTTGGCAAGTATGACTGCATAAAAAAGTCATAATAAGCTTGATACGCAGGGATCACTTTAGCACTTATGATAGTGCGTGCTCTTTGTTGCAACTGCGCAAATTCAGCCTCGTCTAAACCGGCGGTATTTTGTGTAAAAGGGCGAAAAAACTCAGATTCAGTGGCGTCTTTTACAATAAAAGCGGCAATGCTGTCTTGGTAGCCTGTGAGCACAGCTTTAGGCTGGGTGATACCACGCGCTATACCTTCGCGCATCCACATCATGTTTTGTTCAAAATAACGAGGGATCGCCGCAAGGCGAGCAAGATACACTTCAAACCCTTGGCGCTGGCTAAAATCATGTCGAGACGCTAAAAAGCTCAGCCCTGAATGAAAGCCATACTCAGACGTTAAAGGCATCATGTGCGCATTAAAACGATACTGATCCACACTGTTTTTTACTTGCGCAGTTAAAATCGCCACGTTGATTTGGTTGTCCGCTGACAGTTGCGTACGGTCAATGGTGTCGAGCTTTTGTAAAAACTCACTATTTTTAGCAAATTTATCCGCCAAATGTTGTTTTGATAAGTTTTCAAGCCAGTAGCCGTTTACCGCTTCTAATTTACCATTGACGGAAATCGCGCTGCGATAGTCAGAAATCTCGTTGGCTAAAGCTTCAAATTTTGCATCTGGGTTACTGCGCGTAACCGATTGGCAACCAGCCAACACAATGGCACACAGAGCCACTAACACAATCTGTTTCATCTTCTTCTCATATGCTTAAATTGCTTAGCGTCAGAGTATCAAAGGTGTGGGTAAAAAACAGACTTTAACGTCAAGATTCACGTAAATCTGTTAACCACAAGGGTAAAAACGCTGATTCTTTGCGCACTTAATTCACAAAAGTGTCACTTTTAGTGCATTTGATGGGGTTTTTTAAGTTTTGCTATTCCATCGCGCTTTAAATTAGCTTTTAATGACTGAGATGCTTGGTCTTTATGCCAAGTGTCACCCTGTATTTTGAATCCGTTTCCTCACTA
>JBGTXC010000105.1:0-8922 GCA_041937835.1 Alteromonadaceae bacterium
GCTGCTAATATTGGCAGGCTTGATGCCCATGCGGTTACGAGATGATAAACCGTTTAACTCAAAGTTAATCGCGTTTAGCTCATCTTGAATGTCCGCATACTGGCTCTCCAGGGCTGTGATGTCGCCCGGAGTACGATCAATAGCCACTCTCAATGCTGACATAGTGTCTTTTAGTTCTTTAAGTACCGCATTCACTGTGGACGCACGACGCTCAGCTGCAACAATATCTTGGCCAAACTTCAGTACTTGCTCGGCAGACATTCCTGCTAGAGCACCTTGGAAGATAGGTTTAAGCTCAAACGAAACGGCATCAGCAAGCTGAGTAACACGACTGCCTTCACGTTTATAAAGGGTTGCTGTGTAAGTCCCCGGTGCTGCCATTAACCCTTTGCCAAGTGGATGCCAGCGTGACGCTTTCGCGCCTGTCACCGCACTTAACTTACCGTAGGTCATATCCCAAGTAACACGGTGGAGGCCTTTTTTGGTTTTGCCTGCAACGCGTTTAACAAAGTTACCGTCAGCGTCTGTGATTTCTAAATACACAGCAGGTTTCGCTTCTTGGTTTTCCTTTTCAATCGCTTCCCAGCTTGGGTATTTAGGATACTTTTTGTCTTTCACTAGCTCTTTTTCAGCTTTTTGGCGCTCTTCTTTGGCGGTTAATAAGCTGTCTTTGAGGTAGTAAGTTAAGGTAGCACCATGGGCTGGGTTTTTAGCGGCAAAGCGGTCATCACCGTCTGTGTTGCTGTGGTTGGTATCTAGGCGGAACCATTTAACAGGGCGACTTGGGGCAAACAGTAATGCCTCTTCTTCCATGCTTTTTGGTGTTAAGCCGCGCAGTGGCGCGTAGTCATCAAGGATGTAAATACCACGGCCAAATGTACCTGCTACTAAATCGTTTTCACGACGTTGGATTTTTACATCACGGGTTGAAATCGTGGGCATACCGCCGTCTAGTTCTAACCACTTTTTACCGCCATCCACTGTGAAGAATATCCCAAACTCAGTACCAATAAAGAGTAGGTCTTTGTTCACATGGTCTTGCACTATGCGCCAGACTAAATGCTTTTCAGGGATATCATCTGCGAGTGACGTCCATTTTTTACCTAGGTTCGTGGATTTGATCAAATACGGCTTAAAGTCACCGTATTTATGGTTATCCAGTGCCACATACACAGTGTTTGGATCAAACAAGTCGGCGCGAATGTCGTTCACATACGCAGTTGCTGGTACGCCTTTTACTTTTTTAAGGTCGATTTTCTTCCAGTTTTTACCGCCATCTGTGGTGACTTGAATAAGCCCGTCATCCGTGCCTGCCCACAATATGTTTTCATCTACTGGGCTTTCAGCAAAGTTGGCTATGGTGTGGTATTCCGACATGGCATAAATGTCCCAGCCAGCTTCCACTGACCAGGTACGCCCCATCATAGGCATGTGCATGCGGTTACCATTTTTGGTGAGATCGCCTGAAATCGGTGTCCAGCTGTCACCTCGGTTATCTGAGCGCCAAACACGCTGCGACGCAAAATAAATACGCTTAGGATCATGTGCTGACACATTGATTGGCGCATCCCAGTTGTAACGCTCTGCTGGTTCACCTGCGCGCGGCTGAGGCTTGATGTAAACATTCTCTCGGGTTTTCACGTCGTGGCGCATCAAGTTACCTTGCTGCCATTGTGAATACATGATGTCTGGGTTGCCTGGCTCTGTTGCCGGCTGGTGGCCGTCACCGCCTAGGGTCAAATACCAATCTTTGTTTTTAATGCCTTCAGCACGGTTTGTGCGAGAAGGGCCGCCTTGCGTTGAGTTATCTTGTGCACCGGCATACACATTGTAAAACGGCTGCGCATCATCGGGGGCTACTTTATAAAACTGAGTTAACGGTAAGTTAGCAATAAAGCGCCAGTGCTCCATGCGGTCGTGCGACATATAAATGCCACCGTCGGAGCCAATTAATACAAAATCAGGGTCGCTTGGGTGGAAGGCAAAAGCGTGATCGTCCACGTGTTTGCGTTTAGTGCTGATTGGCGTCCACGTTTTACCGCCATCGTTTGATACTTTACTGTAGTTACTGGCGATATAAACGCGATCAAACTGGTGCTGGTCGGCAAAAATTTCTTGGTAGTAGTGAGGGCCAGTACCACCGCCTACTTCGTCAGACACTTTTTGCCAGCTTTCACCACGGTTTTCAGAGCGATAAAAGCCACCTTTGCGGTTATCTGTTTCTATGGTGGCGTAAAGCACATCGGGGTTGATAGGCGAAATAGCCATACCGATTTTACCCATGTTGCCAGCCGGTAAGCCGGTTTTCAGCTCACGCCATGTGTTACCGCCGTCATCTGAAGTATGAATGCCTGCACCTGGGCCTGTGCCTACATATGCCGCGACTGTACGTTGGCGAGACCAAGTTGCAGCGTAAAGTTTTTCGGGGTTGCGTGAGTCAATCAGTAACGAGGTTACCCCAGTCCATTCATCGGCAGGTTTAAGCACTTGCTGCCATGACTCACCACCGTCAGTGGTTTTATAAAGACCGCGCTCACCGCCACTGGTCCAAAGTGGGCCTTGTACAGCAGCCCAAACAATGTCTGAGTTAGTTGGGTGAACTATGATGTCGGAAATCCGTTCGGAGTCTTGAAGCCCCATGTTTTTCCATGTTTTTCCGCCATCTAATGACTTGTATATACCATCACCAAAGCTGATATGGCGGCCACCATTATTTTCGCCAGTACCCACCCAAATGATGTTTGAATTATTAGGATCTATCGTGACATCACCTGTGGAATACACAGCTTGCTTATCAAAAATCGGGTTCCATGTGGTGCCTGCGTTGGTGGTTTTCCACACGCCACCTGAGCCCACTGCCACATACCAAGTTGAAGGGTCTTTTTGATCAACATCTATATCGGCAATTCGGCCAGACATATACGCTGGGCCTATGTTTCGCATTTCCATGGTTGCGAACGTCTTGCTGTTAAAGGGCGAGTGCTCATCGTCTTTGTTGTCCTTTGCCAGGCTAGGCAATGCGGACAACACCAATGAGGCAGCAAGCGCTGTGGTGAGTCGCTTTTTCATTTGGATCCTTTAGGTTGGGTTATTATCGTTATTGGTCTGAAGTTACAGTATGAATAAAAATCGGCAGATGCAACAAAATGGGAGCAAGTGCAAATTTCTTAACTTGTTGACGCAAATACAGAATTTCATCGTGATTTGCTGGAGCTCAGAAATCACCTTGAGCTAAGCTTGATGCACGAAAAAAGCGCGTTGTGTAGTTGAGTTTTGCGTGTGAAATACATTCTTTACAGTATGGTGCTGACAAGTGCCCAAGCGCTCGCAGGCAATTCTCCTGAGCGCATTCAAGTTACGGCCAAAGCGCCGCCGTATCAAGATGCGCTTGCTCACATAATTGCTAACCAGCCCGTGCTCGATGACTCAAGTCAGATTGAAGGCAGCATTGCCAATGTATTAAGCCAATCCCCAAGCATTTCTTTGCAAGGGCAGGGCGGCTTATTACAAACCATGAGTATTCGTGGCTTTGCCCGCTGGCGCATTCAAACCCTACTCGATGGCGTACCAATCCACAGTGATAGACGCGCAGGCAGTGCGCTTTCATTTGTGCCTGCTAGCATGCTTGAACAAGCCTATGTGATTGCCGGTGCGGCTTCGACTCAACTTGGCTCAGGCGCCATAGGTGGCGGGGTAGATATCACACTCAAGCGCCCAACTCAGCCACGTATTGGGTTTGAGCTTGGTGAAAATAATGATTATCGCGCAGCTCACGTTGCCTTCGGCTCAGAGCAAAGTGATTTACGCTTTTTGGCAAATTACCGCAAACAAAACAATGGTCAGGCTGCAAAAGGGCAACCCCTGCATGATGGTTTTGAGCAACACGCCATGATGCTAAGAAGGGAAAATCAAGATAGCGCCCTGCAAGATGCCTGGCTGTTTTATTCTGATGCCAATAATGTTGCCAAAGCCAGTAGTGAGAGCCCAAAGACACGCAGCACCCTTTACCCAAATAACCGCCATTTAGTGGGAAAACTTAAGTTTGATTGGCTAAATACAGCGCTGTATCTGCATAAAAGCCACTTAACTACCCAAGTTACTCGCCCACAAAAGCGCACAAATATCATTACTAATCACGCCACTGGTGTTGGGCTACAGCTCCATGAGCGCATACCTTTCAATGACATCACACTTTATTGGCGAGCCGGAATGGATGCTCGCTTAGGGGTGAGTGCTTTTGAGCGTGAGATTAGCCCCACAGGCACAGAAGCATTTGCAAAAGACACCTTAGATGCGGAGCAAAACGAGGCATTTTTTGCCACAGAATTTAGTCACACAAGCGCAAGTGGTGTGTGGGCGGGTGGCGCGCGAGTGACTCATCACCATCAGCGTGATAAACGCACTGATTTTGCAGTAAACCACACCCAAAGTAGTGGTTTTTTAGGTTACCGTCACACCTTAACGGAGGCTTGGCAGTGGGCATCCTTTTTAAGCCAGGCCTACCGCATGCCAAGTTTAACGGAGCGCTTTTTTGATGGCACCACACCGCGAGGGAGTGTGTCAGGCAGTCGCACACTGGAACCTGAGCAGGCACTTAATCTTGAAACACAATTGAATTACCACGCTGGTGCTAAGCGTTTTAACGTCAGTGTATTTCGCCAGCAACTTGATGATTACATAGAGCGTATCAACATAACTGACGATACTTTGGCGTACCGCAATTTAGCTCATGCCACTGTCAGCGGGCTAAGTTATCAGTTTGAACAGGGTTTTGCTTTAGGCCCTTCGTCATTAAAACTGAGTGTCAGCGGTCAGTGGTTAAAAGGGCGCGATCAAGAGGGCATGCGAATTGCGGATATTCCAGCGGCAGAGCATCGCTTTACAATGTCAGCTGAAGCTGAATATTTACAAGGCTTTATCACATTCATTCACAGGCAAAAAAGTGATGAGCTGGCAGCGGGTGAGTTACCACGTGCCAGTTCAACACGGTTAAACCTAGGTGGCAGTTATCAGTTGTCGAGCACACTCACTGTAAACTTTAATATCACGAATCTCACTGACCGACTCTACCGCACCACGCGGGATGATTTAGCACCTTTTGCGCCAGGGCGTAACCTTCACTTAAGCCTTGCTATGGACTTTTAATAAGTGGAGTGGGGTGTTCGCGGAACAAAAAACAACATGATAAGGTGATGACAGTTTAATGTGTTTGATTGGTATTTTTTGTGGCTAAGCAACTTCGCCAAGTGAGTCGTTCACTTCATTTGTGGTTTGCACTGGTGGTATTACTGCCGGCAGTGATTGTGATTGGCAGTGGCATTTTGTTACAGGTAAAAAAGCAATTTGATTGGGTGCAGCCTGCAACGCAAAAAGGCCAAAGCGAGTCACCAAGCCTTGCCTTTGAGCAAGTACTTACTATCGCAAAAGCAATCCCAGAGCTTGAAGTGTCACACTGGTCTCATATCAATAAGCTGGATGTGCGACCGAGCAAAGGCATCATAAAAATACAGTCGGAGAATCATTGGGAAGCCCAAATCGATGCCCAAACGGGAGCGGTGTTACACCTTGCGTATCGCCGCTCAAACATCATAGAGGCCATTCATGATGGCAGTTGGTTTGCAAAATGGGCCAAGCTTTGGGTCTTTTTACCAGCAGCGCTCTTACTTCTGTTCATTTGGCTCAGTGGTAGTGTACTACTTGTGAGCACACTCAAAAGTAAGTACAAAAAACGCCGCGCACAAGACCGCCGTAGCCTTTCTTAGTTTGCTTGCCTATCAAGTAAAGCTTTCACGCTTTCGCCACATCTCAGCCTAGAGTGTACGACCACGTTGTATGCCTAGCAGGCTGATTTTCCATGTAATTTATTTTTACTTTTTATTTACAAAGTGAGTGCCTATTTTAGAGCCGTGTGGTACGCTAATTAAGCAAATCGAAGTTTTTACTACAGGGAAGCAGTATCATGGATACCACCTTAAATCAGGCGGCTGACTCTCAGCCATCACCGCGCCGCTATGGCGTTGAATTCACAGGTAAAGCTGGTGAGTTTTTTGGCATTTGGCTAGTGAATATTCTACTAACCATTGTCACATTAGGTATTTACTCAGCATGGGCAAAAGTACGTACAAACCGTTACTTTTACAGCCACACTAAAATTAATCAGCATAGCTTTCGCTACTTGGCTGAGCCTCTCCAAATTTTAAAAGGCCGGATCATCGCTTTTGCCGTGTTTATGGCGTATTCCGTTCTCAGTAACTTTGCGCCATTAGTGGCTGTGGCATTGGCATTAATGCTACTTGTCGCGTCTCCATGGCTAATTAACCAAAGTTTACGTTTTGGCTTAAAAATGACGAGCTACCGCAATATCCGTTTTGGCTTTTTAGGTCGTTACTGGGATGGCGTAGTGCATTTTATCCTTCTGCCTATCGTGGGTACGATTACTTTAGGTCTTGCATACCCTTGGGTACTAAAGCGCATTGATCAATACATCTACAGCAACATCACCTATGGTGGTAAGCAGATGAAAGTGAACACCAGTACATCTACTTATTACCTTATTGTGTTATTAATCATTGGTTTATCAATCGCGATGAGCATCATCGTTGGCATTATGATGGCCGTGCTGGCAGGTGCTTTAGGCATTGTGGGTGTGGATGAAAGCAGCCAAGTTATGGCCATGGTGATGGTTGTCCTAGCTATGGCTGGTTACTTCATTTTCTTATCAATTTTACAAGCTGTGTATGTTGCGAACATTCGCAACCACATTTTTGCTAACACAGAGCTTGATGACATGGCGCGTTTTGAATCAAAAGTGCCGCCAGTGGGTCTAGGTGTACTGTTATTTACAAACGCCTTAGCCATTGTGGTTACCTTAGGTTTAGCCTACCCATGGGCGAAAATTCGTAAAGCGGCATACCTTGCCGAGTACACAGCCATCGAAGTAAATGGCGACATGGACACCTTATTTGATGCCCTAAGCCAAGATAGCTCAGTATTTGCTGAAGAAGCGGCTGAAGTCTTTGATATGGATATAGCGTTGACTTAATGATGAACTCAGTACTTGGGACTTACTACTACGCATCCAGCGCTAAAGCGCGTGATGCGTCTATTCACTTTCTACCTGATGCCATCCAGCTGACGGTAGAAGGCGATCATGAAAAGCGAGCATACGGTAATCAGGAATTGGCGTTTAGCTCGCCTATTCCAGGTATTGCCACAGAGCTTACCTTGCCAGACGGTGCCCGTTTTGTGCCAGACGATCCGCGTTATTGCTGGCCAAACCAAGCCAATAAAGCGCATCGCCTTGCTAAAGTGGAATCACACAAAGGCGCCATTGTGGCTGTGGCAATCGCCATTCCGTTGTTGTTATGGTGGTTATTTAGCGCTGTGATCCCAAGTATTGCGATGAACTTAGTGCCCCTTGTGCCTGAGTACGTTGCCAAAGAGTTTGACGAGCAAGCACTCAGCACTATGAAAGCCACCGTTTTGGATGATACAACCCTAGACGAAGTGCAAGTGATTCGCGTGCAAGCGCTATTTAATCAAGCGCTTAAAGCGGCGGCTAAAAACCCAGACAAATACACCCTGCATTTTGCAGACGCCCCACAAATGGGCGCAAACGCCTTTGCCCTTGCGCACAACTCTGTGGTGGTGACGGATGATTTTGTTAAGGAATTGTACGACCAGCCTGATGCCATAACGGCCGTGTTGTTACACGAAATTGGTCACATTGAGCATCAACATGTACTTAAAAATGTGGCGCAGTCACTGGCAACAACGTTAGCCCTAACTTACTTTTTTGGTGACATTGAAGGTGTGGGCGAACTAGTGATTGGTGCTGGTAGTACGGCGCTGGAAAATCAATTTAGCCAAGATATGGAATCTCAAGCGGATGAATTTGCGTTTAATGGCTTAAAGCGTATGGCAATTTCACCCACCGCATTTGCTGATGCGATGGAGGCTTTATCGCAAGGTAAAGAGCCAGACAGCAAATGGATGACGTACCTTTCAAGCCACCCAAGCACTCAAGAGCGAATTGAGAAAGCCAATCACGCTGCCGAAAACTAAAAAAAACCGCTATCTGGCGGTTTTCTTTTAGCTAAGCCCCAAAGGCCCCGCCTAAACTATACTTAGCCATTAATACTTAGCGACTAATTCTTAGCGACTAATACCCATGCAGAAAGTGAATATGGGTCATAGTTTATATGCATTATTCCTCACCCATTCAGCGTGTTTAAATCATGCCAACATTTAAAAGGAGTGTGGTTATGGCAGAGCAAGCATTACAAGCGCAACTAGATTTACAGGGCGTTAAAATCAATCAGCTGGGTTTTGGTACGGCTGCCATTGGGCAGTGGCAACAAGACGACGATTACGTAAAAGACACCATTAAAACCGCGATTAAAGCAGGCTTTCGTCATCTGGACACAGCATCCATTTATGGCAATGAACGCAGCGTGGGTAAAGCGATTGCTGAAAGTGGCATCCCTCGTGATGAGTTTTTCATTACCAGCAAAGTCTGGGACACCCAGCAAGGGTTACAACAAACCCTCATCGCCTGCGAAGAAAGCCTACTACGTCTTGGTACAGACTATTTAGATTTGTATTTAATTCACTGGCCAGTGCCTGAGCTCACAGTACAAACCTGGCGTGCGCTTGAGCAGCTTAAAGAGCAAGGCAAAGTGCGTGCAATAGGCCTTTCAAACTTCCGTAAAAGTGACATAGAGCACATTTTAGCCATGGCAACCCATAAGCCAGTTTATAATCAGCTTGAGTTACACCCATATTTTCAACAAAAGGAGCTGGTGGCGTATTGCCAGCAGCATGGCATTGCTGTGTCGGCATGGTCGCCATTAGGGACTGGAAGTTGGAGCTCAGTGGCTGCTGAAGACAAGCCGCTTGCTAACCCCACCTTACAGCACATAG
>JBGTXC010000106.1:0-8917 GCA_041937835.1 Alteromonadaceae bacterium
ATGATTCAATTTTTGGTACAATTCCTATTAATTCATCTCGTGTGCCATCATTGTCGCTTTAATTAAAAGATTATAATCGATATTCTCATCAAATAAATTAGCATCGTATATTTTCATGAAATATTTATCATAAATATTTTGACAAATCTTCGGAAATAAATTATATGAGTCGTAATTCTCTCCAAGTATAGCATTAATAATTGTTGCAAACTGCTCCATATTGTCTAAATCGAACGTGCCCGGGTTATACATATTCACTAAACGGAAAATAACCGGCTCTTGTCCTGCGGCATCCATATGGCGATTAAAAAAGCCATCTTCTGAGTATTTAAACCCTAACGTGGTGATCACAGGTAAAAGACGCGCGCCCTGCATTTGCAGACCCTCTGGCATTTGAATATGAAGCGCGATGAAATCAAGCAGCTCGTCGTCGTCACTCTCTTCAACGGTGTCTTCTAACACCTCTTGAGAAGCATCAAGCGCTTCAGCAGGTGCTTTGATGTCATCGTCATCAAGTTGAATACTCGGTAGGTCATCGCTGAAAGTTGGGTCTTGCTGAGACAGTGGCTCACTTTGCTCAGGCTCTTCAGCTTTAAAGCTTGGTGCTGGCGCATCCTCTGCAACAAGTGCTGGCTCTTTTGCTGCGCGCTCTTGTGGCTCAGCAGTAGGTGCACTTTCCAAAGGCTTAGCTGCGGCTCTATTCGCGCTTGCCTTTGCACTACTTAGCGCTTCTTTTTTTCTGACTGACCAAAGGCCATGAATTAATAATCCGCCGATCACCAGCGCACTGATGAGGACTAATACCCATCTAAGTTCGTCTGCCATCCTCTCACCCTTGTTCGTTTCTGGCTATTGTTATTTTAAAGGTGTGGCAAAGGCTAAGCTTGAAGGCGTAAGTCTTAAGCTGAAGCCATCTCCACAGCTTGATCTATGTCTACCGCGACCATACGTGACACCCCAGGCTCCGCCATAGTGACACCGGTTAAACGCCCTGCCATTTCCATCGCAATTTTATTGTGACTAATGTAAATAAACTGCACAGATGCTGACATTTCTTCCACCAAACGGCAAAAACGACCGACATTGGCATCATCGAGCGGCGCATCGACTTCATCCAGCATGCAAAACGGTGCTGGATTCAAGCGAAAGATAGAAAACACCAATGATAATGCGGTCAGGGCTTTTTCTCCACCACTTAACAGATGAATTGTGGCGTTTTTCTTACCCGGAGGTCTTGCCATGATGGTCACGCCACTATGAAGTAGGTCATCTTCGGTTAATGCCAAGTAAGCTTGACCACCACCAAACACTTTTGGAAAAAGCGCCCCAAAATCACGATTTACTTGATCAAAGGTGGTTTTAAACTGGTGTTTGGTTTGTTTATCAATTTTGCTGATGGCCGCTTCTAGCGTGTCTAAGGCGCCTGTTAGGTCATCGTATTGGGCATCTAAATAGTGTTTGCGTTCTTGTGCCTGCTCAAATTGAGAGACAGCCGCTAAATTCACCGCACCTAGCTCATCACATTGTCGCGCTAAGTCATTTAAGCGCTTTTGGTAGCGACTAATACTGGCATCAAGTGGTAGCTCAGCTAATACGTCCTTTAAAGCGCGCTTTAAGTTTGTTAGTGGCTCAAGAGCGGCACTGGCTTTTACATTGGCCGTTTCGCACTTTAGCTGCGCTTGATGGAGCGCCTCTGTGAGCTTAATGCGCTCAGCATCTTGGCTTTTTAGCTGCACTTCTTTTTGCCCAAGCGCCAAGTTAGCGTCTTCTAGTTTTTGTGCCCAAAGTGCTGTGTGCTCACGTTTTTCACTACGAAGATGCAGCGCCTCATCAAGCCCGGCTTGGTGAACTGCAATGGGCGAATCAAGCGCTTCAAGCTCTTGGGCGGTCACAGCTAGCTGGTTTTGTAAGTTATTAAGGTGCTCTTGGGTGTTGCTGATCTGCGTTTTTAATACGGCGTGTTGCTGCGCTTTTTCCGTGGCTGCCTTTTCTAGCTGGCGCTGCTGTTGATGCACATTTTTATACTGGGCTTGGGTACTTTGCATATTCGCAATCAAAAGCTGAGTTTTATCCGCGCTTTGCGCCTCACTCGCTGAAGCTGACTCTAGCTGATGTTGTAAATCACTCAGGTGCTCATCGCTTTGTAAAAGCTGCTGGGTTAATTCAGTAAGTGCCGTTTGCACCTGTGTGTGTACTGAAGTGGCATCATTAAAGGCGTTTTCACGTTCTTCTAAGCGCGCAGCTATACGCTTTAGTTCAGTGACGGTACTGGCATCTGTAATGGCTGCTTGATGAAGCGCGTGTTTGTGTTCATCCAACGTCGCTTGGCATGTTGCAAGCGCGCTCTTAAGGGAGTTAAGTTCATCCTCAAGTGCGCTAAGCGCGTGCTCAAGGTCTACTTTTTGCGCTGACAATTCTTCGAGCTGGGCGTTTAAAATAAGTGGGTCATCGGCACTATTTTGTGGTGCGCATAAAGCAAAATTAGCTCCAAATATGTCACCTTGTTGAGTGACACACGCGATTGCCTCGCAGTCTTGATGATGCGCTTTATCACACAGCGCAATGGCATCTAAAATACTTGGGTATACCCCGTCTTCAATCACCTGGCTCACCGCAGTAAAACCAGGCTTAGTTGCTTGTGTATGTGCCCAAACACGATTTTCATTTGCACTTTGTGCACCAATCTTTACTTGATTAAACCACCCTAGGCTACTGGCAATGGCGGCCTCATAGCCTTTTTTAACCACTAATTGAGCACGAAAATCATCGCTGCTGTGTTTTTCTAATTGCCGCGTAATGGCAGCAATTTGCCCTTTGATACTGGCAAGCTGCGCCTTTTTCGCTAATTGCGTTTCAGTGTGGGTTTCAAGCTCACCCGCTAATCTGTGCTTTTCAGTGTCGCTTTTTTCAATCTGAGCTTTTATCTTGGCAAGCTCGGCTTTAAGCGATTTTTGGCTGTTTAATAACGCCGCTTGCTCGGTGTTTAGCTGAGTTATTTCTTCAGCAATTGCCTCAGGCTGGGTTTGTTTGAGCTCACCGCTTAGTTTTGTTTGGCGAAGCTCCAATTGATGCCGTGCCTTTTCTTCATCTTGCACGCGGCGAAGCAGCGCTGATTTTTCTTGGGTTTTGCTCTCTTGCTCTGCCCTTGCTTGCTCAATGTGCTGCTGATAATCAAGTAAGGCATCATCTAGCTCATCGAGTTCTGCATTTAAAAGCGCCAACGCCATGTCATCTTCGTTATCTGGCAAGCTTTTAAGCGCCTTTGATAACTCCTCAAGCGCATTTGATTTGTCAGCTAATTGGGTTTCAAGCGTGGCTTTTTGTGCTGCCAATGCGTTTTTTTGCTGCTTTAAATGCAGTAAAGATTGCTCATCACGGGTAATTTGGTGTGCTAAGGCTTGCTCAGCCATTTGCGCTTCTTGATGATGCGCTTGGGCTTCACTGACTTTGGCTTTGAAACTTGCCAACACATCATCATGACCTAGGTTTGCTTTATCTAAAAACGCGAGTTGGTCTTTAAGCTCTGCAATCTTGGCGGCGTGTTGCTCGGCCTCTTGATTAAGTTGTTGCCATTTAAGGGCGGCTAGCCATGCCGTGACTTCGCGCTCTTGGGCTTTTAATTCTGTGTAGTGTTTTGCGTCGCTTGCTTGCGTTTCGAGCGTGGCTAATTGCTGACCAAGCTCTTGGCGTACATCTAATAATCGTGCGAGGTTATCTCGCGTTGAGCGAATACGACTTTCGGTTTCGCGCCGCCGCTCTTTGTATTTAGAAACGCCTGCGGCTTCTTCTAAGAACACTCGTAAATCTTGCGGCTTACTTTCGATAAGCCGAGAGATCATGCCTTGCTCAATAATGGCGTAGCTGCGCGGCCCAAGGCCAGTGCCTAGAAAAATGTCTGTGATATCCCGTTTCCGGCACTTGTCGCCATTGAGGTAATAAGTCGACTGACCATCGCGGTTCACTACCCGTTTAATGGCTACCTGATTACGTGCTGCTAAGGTACCGGGTAAATGACCTTGGGTATTATCAAAATTTAACTCCACCGACGCCTGCGATACCGGCTTTCGCTCGGTAGAGCCATTGAAGATTACGTCCGTCATGGCATCGCCGCGCAAGTTTTTTGCTGAGCTTTCACCTAATACCCAGCGTACCGCATCTATGACATTGGATTTGCCACAGCCGTTTGGCCCCACCACGCATGTCATAGGGTCTGGAAACGGAATTTTGGTCGGCTCAACAAAGGATTTGAAGCCGGCTAATTTGATACTACTTAAGCGCATGCCGGTGGTATTTTATTCTGTTACTTTCCAAGGTGGATTAAGGCGATTTTCGCCGGCGTAGTATAACTTGATTTTATGCCCGCTGGGGTCTTTTAATTCGGCTTCTCGCCATAAATAGTCTTTGTCTGTGGGCGGGGTGATAAATTGGATGCCTTGGCGAATGAGTGCCATGTACCAATTGTCCAATTCTGGGTGTTCAAAATAAATGGTGGCGCCACCTACTGTGCACTCTGGCTCATGCACTAAAGAAAAGCTGCTTTTACCCATAGGGCACATAAAGCGCGCATAATGTGGGGTATCTACGATTAGCTCTAAGCCTAAGGTACGGTAAAAATCCACACTGCGAGATAAATCTTTTGCCGAAAGCGTGACTTGATTAAGCTCCATAACGCATCCTTGTTGTTATTATTTTTTAGACTTTCACAGTATTCACCGAGACGCTTCAGGTTGCAAGTCAGCCATTTGAACGCAAACACTTTGTAACCATTTAGCCATAGGCGATGGCGTTTATATTTCATATACTGAGCCTTTGAAACGGAGGAGTTATGCAATTTAGTCAAGGTGTTAAGTATTTTATCTCGGGCTTTAGCATGCTCAGCCAAAAAGGCTTGAAGCGCTTTGTGTTTATTCCCTTGCTGGTTAACATCCTGCTCTTTGGTGGCTCATTATTTTTCTTGTTTGATTGGCTGGCACAAGGCTTTGCCACCATCAATGGTATGCTGCCTAACTGGTTAAGCTTTTTAGAATGGCTGCTGTGGCCTATCGCCATTGTGGTGATCTTGTTCACCTATTCCTTGTTGTTTTCCATTATCACCAACTTTATTGCGGCGCCTTTTAATGGCGTATTAAGTGAAAAAGTGGAGCTGCACTTAACTGGGCAACGCCCAAATGACGACGGCGTACTTGATACCGTCAAAGACGTGCCACGCATGCTGGGCCGTGAATGGACCAAACTTAAATATTATTTACCCCGCGCCATTGGCTTTTTTATCCTGCTCTGGATTTTACCTGTGTTTGGCCAAATTTTATGGGTGCTGTTTAGCTGCTGGATGTTTGCTGTGCAGTACAAGGATTATGCCTTTGATAACCATAAAATCGCCTTTGGCCGAATGCGTCACGAGTTAAAACAACACCAAGGATTAAGTTATGGCTTTGGCATGGCGGTGCTGATTTTTACTGCAATTCCGATAGTAAATTTAATCGTGATGCCGGTCGCTGTGTGTGGCGCAACCAAATTATGGGTTGAAAATTACCGTAATAACTTTAAAGATAAGCCTTTGGATTAATTAAAAAAACAAGGATGACCCATGGCAAAAGTAAGGATACATCGCCCTATTGCACTGTTTGGGGTTGCGCGTAAGCTCAGTGTGCATCTTGAGCGCCGCTGTGTTGGGAGCATTACCCGTGGCGGCGTGTTTGAATTGGATTTACCTGAAGGCGAGCACCAGTTAAGTGTTGCCATGGATTGGTGCGTCTCTCAGCCTATTACGCTTAATATCCAAGGTGATGGGACCTATGAATTTAGTGTCCACACTCGCTTTTTGCTTGCCGCCATCTGGTGTTGTTTTGCTCAGCCGCGAAGCGTATTTACCTTAGTGCCTGAATCACCCGAAGGCATGTTAGCAAGCGCCTGAAAATGCGCACTTAAAGCATCGAGCATTAAGGTGACTTTAGGCGAAGCTAAACGGGTGTCTGGATAAAGCCCCCACACCCCTTCTGGCGCAGGTTTTATTCCATCTAAAATGGCAATTAATTGGCCCGAATTAAGGTGCGCCATTAAATAGTCACTCGGTAGCTGGACTATGCCTAACCCTTTTAATGCGGCATCCACTAACGCCGGCCCACTATTACAACGTAAATTACCATTTACTTTCACTAAGGTGTTTTTCCCAGCTTCGGCAAAATGCCAATGGCCAACACTGCCCACCAAGCAGGTATGATGTTTTAGCTCAGCCACTGTGTGAGGCATGCCAAAGGCTGCCAAATACTTTGGTGACGCACAGGTGATCACGCGTCGCTCGGCAAGCTTTCTTGCGCGAATGCGAGCATCATTTAAATGCCCTACGCGTACTGCTAAATCAAAACCATGGTCAATGATGTCCAGCGCTTGGTTTGTGAGTACCACATCCACATCAAGAGCAGGGTGCGCCAAAATGAAATCGTTCACCACTGGCATCACATAACGCTCACCAAAGGTAACAGGCGCCGTGATTTTAAGGTTGCCTTTTGGAGCTGTTTGCAAGTCCAATAAGGATTGCTCAGCACTTTCTAACCCTTCAACTAGGCGTTTACATTGCTGGTAATACTGCCTGCCTAAGGCTGTGACCGTCATTTGCCGCGTTGTACGATGAATCAAAGGCGTGGCTAAACGTTTTTCTAAGGCTTTAATTTGCCTTGAGATGTGCGCGGTTGAGACCCCAAGTGATGATGCTGCCCCAGTAAAACTGCCGGTTTCGATGACAGCTATAAATTCGTTGATCCCTTGCCACTGCATTGCCTTGCCCATTGTTACTGTGTGGTAATAGTGATTTTAAAATACAGCCATTATCACATTATGAGAAGAGGTATATGCTTTAAGGCACTAAAACGCAAAGAGTAAGGAAAACTATGACTGCCCAAACCATTAAATCTCGTGCTGCCATTGCCTTTGGCCCAGGCCAACCGCTTAAAATTGCTGAAGTGGATGTGATGCCACCGCAAAAAGGTGAAGTACGCATTAAAGTGGTCGCCAGTGGCGTGTGCCATACCGACGCATTTACTTTGTCAGGTGAAGATCCTGAAGGTATTTTTCCAGCGATTTTAGGCCATGAAGGCGGCGGTATTGTGGAGTCTGTGGGCGAAGGCGTGACGTCTGTGGCCGTTGGCGACCATGTCATTCCGCTTTACACCCCTGAATGTGGTGAATGTAAATTTTGTACCTCTGGCAAAACCAATTTATGCCAAAAAATCCGAGCCACACAAGGTAAGGGCTTGATGCCAGATGGCACCACACGCTTTTCGTTAGATGGCGAGCCAATTTACCACTACATGGGCTGCTCAACGTTTTCTGAATACACAGTATTGCCTGAAATTGCCATTGCCAAAGTCAACCCTGAAGCGCCTCTTGAAGAAGTGTGCTTGCTAGGCTGTGGTGTTACTACCGGCATGGGCGCTGTGATGAACACCGCAAAAGTTGCTGAAGGTGATACGGTTGCCATCTTCGGCTTAGGCGGGATTGGCTTAAGCGCCATTATTGGTGCGGCCATGGCTAAAGCTAGCCGCATTATTGCCATTGATATCAACGAGTCTAAATTTGAGCTGGCAAAAAAATTAGGCGCCACAGACTGCATTAACCCTAAAGATTACGATAAGCCCATTCAAGATGTGATTGTTGAGCTTACCGATGGCGGTGTGGATTATTCCTTTGAGTGCATCGGCAATGTGGATGTAATGCGCTCTGCCCTTGAATGCTGCCACAAAGGCTGGGGTGAATCTGTGATCATTGGGGTTGCAGGCGCCGGCCAAGAAATTTCAACCCGTCCATTCCAGTTGGTAACAGGTCGCGTATGGCGTGGCACCGCATTTGGTGGCGTGAAAGGACGCAGCGAACTACCTGATTATGTTGAGCGCTACCTCGCTGGGGAATTTAAACTTAGCGACTTTATTACCCACACCATGGCACTTGAAGACATTAACCAAGCCTTTGATTTAATGCATGAAGGTAAGAGCATCCGCTCAGTGGTGCACTTTTAAGGAGCCAAGATGAGTTTAGAATTAGTCAGTCAAAATAAGTGTTTTGGCGGCTGGCATAAACAATATCGCCACCGCTCAAACACCTTAAACTGCGACATGCGCTTTGCGATTTTTTTGCCCGAGGTGGCGCAAAGTCGCTCTGTGCCTGTGCTTTATTGGTTATCTGGGCTCACCTGCACGGATGAAAATTTCATGCAAAAAGCAGGCGCTCAGCGCCTTGCCAATGAGCTGGGTTTAGCCATAGTAGCGCCAGATACCAGCCCCCGTGGTGACGACGTCCCTGATGATGAAAACGGTGCCTATGATTTTGGCTTAGGAGCAGGCTTTTACGTAAATGCCACCCAAGCCCCTTTTGCTCAGCATTATCACATGTATGACTACATTTGCGATGAGCTGCCGGCCTTGGTTAAAGCACACTTCCCCATCACGGATAAAGCCGCCATCAGCGGCCATTCCATGGGTGGGCATGGCGCTTTAATTTTGGGCCTCAAAAACCCAGCGCAATTTAGCAGCATCTCTGCGTTTAGCCCTATATGTGAGCCAAGCCAGTGTGCATGGGGGCAAAAAGCCTTTCAGGGTTATTTAGGGGATGATAAAAGCGCTTGGCGCGCTTATGATGCCTGCGCCTTGATTGAAGACATGCCAGATACCAGCAAGGTGTTGCCGATAAAAGTGGATCAAGGCCTGCTTGATAACTTCTATCCGGAGCAATTACGCACTGAGCGCTTACAAGCCTCCCTTGAAGCGCGAAACATCCCTGCGGATATTAGCTTGCATGCTGGGTTTGATCACAGCTATTACTTTATTGCCAGCTTTATTGATAGCCATCTGCGCTTTCATGCCTCGCATTTAGGGCTTTAACGCACTGTTACCCTTACTTTTGGCTACATCTCACACGCTGAAAT
>JBGTXC010000107.1:0-8880 GCA_041937835.1 Alteromonadaceae bacterium
TTGGTTTTAACCGTGCGGACATCGCAGTAAGAGTGCTGTCTTCTCGGCATATTACGATCACCATAGAGCGGATGGCGGCAGGCTTACTAGAAACCCGCCTACGGCATTTGCAGGCAGCATTATTGGGTAAGGCGTATCAAAGCACGGATGGTGAAACAGCGTCACTTAAAATGGGCGTGTGTTACTACACCCAAGACGTTGAGCAAGCCCTAGTGTACCAAGCGGCGCAGTCGGCACTTGCGCTGGCAAAACAAAGTAGCAGCCGTGATTTGTATGTCATCCCTTTAAAAGAGCAGCAAACCACACAGTCACAAAACTCAGGTCAAATTAACCAGGTGATTGAAAAGGGCGCCTTTATGGTGTTCTTCCAGCCTGTATACGCGTTTGAAGATAACACCATAGTGATGCATGAAGCGATTTGCCGCACTCGTGATGAAGCGGATAACTTACTGCCGCTAAAAGCCGATACTTATACCAAGCTCGCTGATAGTGAACGCATCGCATTAGATAAGCGCATTATTAGCCATGTTCTCACCACGTTAGAAAAAGAACGCGATGTCACACTAGTGAGCGTCAATGTCCAGCGTGCCAGCTGGCAAAATGATGGCTTTATTCGGTGGCTTGTGGAGCAACTCAAAAGCTTGCCGGTACGCCAACGCCTCGCGTTTGAAATTACTGAATCTGATTTAGTGAAGTGCCACCTCGGCATAGAGCAGAGCATGGAGCGTTTAAATGCGGTAGGCGGGCGGATCATGCTTGATAATGTGCGCGGTGTCTCGGATTTAAGCCGCCTACCTTGGTGTTTACTCAGTGGTATCAAACTTGGGCAGTCCTTAGTGACCCAAGTAGAGCATGACACCGAAAAGCAAAAACGCATCAAGCAGCTTGTTAAAATAGCGCAGCAGCATCGTGTAGCTGTGTATGCAGTGGGGGTGGAATCCCTTGCCGAGCTTACTATGTTGAAAAAATGCGGTGTTGAAGGGGCACAAGGCCATTATTTTGTAGAGTCCCTTGAGCAAATTACTGCGTTATTACACCCTCAGAGATCGTGAGCGTTCAGTAACCCTCGGTATCTTAACCCCTGAATACCTTGCAGGCCTCCTGTGTGAACCGCCACAATATGGCTACCCGCAGGGATATGTCCTGCGCTGATGTCAGCAAATAATCCAGCCATCATTTTGCCAGAATAAATGGGCTCCAAGGGAAGGCCGTGTTGTTTCATAGTGCGGCAAAACGCCACTAACTCAAGGGTAAATTTTCCATACCCACCAAAGTGGTGAGAAAGTGATAAGTGGTAGCGCTCAGTCAAAATGGCCGCATCTGGAAAAAGCCGTAGGATGTCATCTTGGATGAACTCAGCCCCTTTTAGCACAGCAACCGCAATGAGTTTTGCTGGATGCTGATGCTTTTGCGCCCCTTTAAGTAACCCTGCAAAGCTGCCGCTGCTGGCAATGGGGGTGTAAATATAATCACAGGGTGGTAATTCTTCGATGAGTTCAGCCATGCCTTGTAAAGCGAGTGCATTACTCCCGCCTTCGGGAATGACATACGGGTTTTCTATCTCTTTCGTACAGCTTTGTATCACCGCTTGCGTGTGTTTTAAGCGGTAGACTTCCCGTGATAAAGGTATCAGCGTCATCCCGCAACTTTGCGCAAACTTTAGTGTTGGGTTGTTCGCATCAAGCTTATGGGTGCGAATAAAGCCAGTCGCTCTAAAACCGGCTAATTTTGCAGCCGCTGCCGTGGCATGAATATGATTCGAAAAGGCGCCGCCAAAGGTTACCAAGTGATCTTTGCCCTGCTGTTTGGCGGCTAGCAAGTTGTATTTAAGTTTTCTGAGCTTATTGCCGTTAACTAAAGGGTGCAGTAAATCATCGCGCTTAACCGATAAACGAACTTGGTGTTTTTTCAGCAAAGGGTGTTGGATATTTTGTAACGGAGATGTTGCAAATTGCTCGGTGAAGTGCGGCATAGGTTGTCAATTTGTGTCCCTAAGTACTTGCGATTCTTAATAATTCAGGGATACTTGGTAGTTAATAAGGATTTTACACTAAGTCTATGATTAAAGCCTTACTTTCTCGTTTTAAAGCGTTTTCAGGCGGTGCTAAAAGCGACCGCATGCTAGGTATTGCGCTTTATAAAACGCAGATGCAAATTGCGGTACTGGTTAAGCGTAAACACTGGACAGTGGAAAAATCCCTGAGCCAAGATGTGCAAAATAATGAGTATGCCGCCACTCTCGAAAGTGTCTTAAAAACACATGCTACCGACGGCACCCAAGTGCACCTTGTACTAGCAAGCCATATGTACCAAACAGTGCAAATGGAAAAGCCACAGCTCCCTGATGAAGACATCAAACGCTCCTTACCCTTTACGGCAAAAGACTTAGTTGCCCTTGAGCCAAACAACATTCTTGCAGACTTCATTGATGTGCCTATCAAGCAGAATATGCAAAAAGACAAAATCTTGGTGTTTGCTGGTAACAAGCAGCAGATCATGCCTTTAATCAATGTTGTGCATGACAGCAAAGCCACTCTTGCACGAGTGACCTGCGAAGAGACCGCCTTACTGCAATTATTTGAACAGGCATCCAGTGCCATTGGTGTGGTGATCCAACATCCCGGTGCTGAGCCAAACCTCTACATCATTCGCGATGGTGCTGTGGTGTTTATTCGTCATTTACGCGGCTTTATCAACTTACCTAACTTGTCGATGGAAGAAATTAAAATGGGGTTACTTGATAACCTCAGTCTTGAGCTTCAGCGCTCTATCGACTTTTTTGAAAGCCAACTAAAGCAACCACCGCTTAAAGCAATCAAGCTCACGTTGGCAAGTGCTGAAAATGAGGCAATCGCCAAAGGGTTAAGTGAGTTTCTCCCAGTAAAAGTAGAGCCCCTAGTACCAGACAGCCCATTGTGTGTTGGGCGTAACCTGATTGAGTCATTTGCGATTGCAGCTGCCAGTGATGACATCACATTGACTGAAGCCGCAGCCCCCGCTGATGATACAGTCGAAAAGACCGAAAAGCCTGCCGATGAGGTGGCATCATGAAGACGCGGATAGATTTTTACTTAGATGAGCTTAAACCTAAGGTCGACCCGCTTAGCTTAAATAATATGGCGCTCGCTTGGGTTACAACTCTCGTGTTGGCTTGCCTTGTGATTGCAGTCCAAAGCTGGACGCAGCAAAGCTACCAAACAAGGCTGGTGACACTAACTGAAAAGCAAGCCAGTTTAAAACGTACTGTGGATGAACTCACGGCGCAATTGCAAAAAAAGCAAGACATCAACATTCTGAATCAAGAAATAGCCACCTTAGAAGCTGAGCTGGCACGTAAAGAGCGTATTGCTGCCTTTGCTGAGCAATTCCAACAAGCGCAAACGGTGGATTACTTCCTCGTAATGAAGGACTTAAGTGAGCACCACAACCCCAATGTGTGGTTATCAGAGTTTGAGTTTGTGGGGCAGCAAGCAAAGCTGCTTGGTCACACATTGTCGCCTGAAGCAATCCCGCAATGGTTAACTGGACTCAAACAAGCAGAGTACTTTTCAGGTAAATCCTTTTCAGTGTTTGAATTTGAAAAAAGCCAAGACGTGGTGGACTTTACTGTGGCAACCAAAGCGCAGGAGGCCAAATGAAGGCACAATGGCAAGCGTGGAGTGAGCAACTTTCAGAACGTGAACCGCGCGAAAAATACCTGATTTTAGGGGTGGGTATTTTCTTAATCGGCTACCTGCTCGCATGGTTTGCTATTTTTCCTATGATGGATGAAAACAGCAAACTGCAAAAGCGTGTGCAAGATACCGAGCGCGCCATCGCCCAACTCGAAAACCAGCAAAAATTCACCACAATTGCCCTTGAAGGGGAATATGGCCGCGCGGAAAAACAAACCATTGCAAAACTTACAGAAAACATTCAAGAGCTGGATGATTTACTTGCCCAAATCACAGAAAACTATGTACCGCCTACGCAAATGCCAGAGGTGTTAACGCGCCTTTTGAAAGAAGAGGCGAGTTTAACGTTAGTGGCATTGCAGCAGTTGCCTGTTACCCCTGTCACTATTGAAGTGGCAGAAAAAGACACAGTGAAAGAACAAGTGGTGTTTTATCAGCACAGTGTGGCAATTAAAGCTAAAGGTGGCTATTTCGCACTGCAAAATTACATTAAGCGGCTCCAAGCTATCGATGCTGCTTTGCAAATCGACCAGCTGGCTTATAAGGTACTTGAATACCCTCAAGCAGAGTTAACTTTAACCATTTCAACGGTGAGTGCGGATGAGCGTTACCTTGCACTTTAAATACCTCGCAGTGCTGAGTGTGTTAGTAACTAGCGCAGCAAGCTATGCCAATGACCCAACCCGGCCATTGACACAAGCGTTGCCGCTGGCAAGCAAACAAAAGGCGGCTAAGTCGCCCTTTCAGTTACAAAGTATTGTGGTACGCAATGCGGCAAAAAAAGCCGTAATTGCAGGAAACTTATATCAAGTGGGTGATGAGATTGCTGGATTTACTCTAGTGCGCATCACAAAACGCAGCGTGTTATTAAAACGCGGCTTGGAAGAAAAAAAATTAGAATTGTACCCTTATGACATTAAAAACTAATTTAAATCGCTATGTTGTGCTGGCAGCTTCAAGTCTTTTGTTGCTTAATGCCTGCGCACTCACAGAACAAAAGCAGCCCATCCAGCCGTACATCAGTGATGAGTTAAAACCTGCCGCTGACACTCAGGCACCAAAAGCAAAAATGACCGATGCGCTTGAGCAAGAGCTACTGTCAAACGTCGGTGGTGAGTTGTTTGAACCAAATGAAATGGCGGTCAAGCGCTTTGATGTCTCTGCCAATGAAGTAGGGATCCGCGCGTTTTTTGCAAGTCTCGTGGATGATACGCCTTACAGTGTGGCCATTCACCCAGAGGTACAAGGTGCGATTACGTTATCGCTGAAAGATGTGACTTTAGATGAAGTCACAAAAGTGATTACCCGCATGTATTCTTTGGACGTGTTCCGAGAAGGTAAAGTCGTGCAAGTGATGCCAGCGCGCCTTCGCACTGAGTCTATTCCAGTTAATTACCTCATGATGAAGCGTAATGGTACATCCAACGTGAGTGTGGTAGCCGGTGGCGTAAGCCAGTTTGACCAAGGTGGCGGCCAGTCTGGTAGTGGTGGTAACTTCCAAAACAGCTTAAATAACCAAAACAGTAATTCGCTTGGCGGCAATATGAATAATAACCGCCAGCAATTGAATGGTGCTTCCATTCAAACCAGCACAGAAACTGACTATTGGCGTGATTTAGAGAAAGCGTTGCAAACCTTAATTGGGACAGATAAAGACAGCTACGTCATCATTAGCCCGCAATCAAGCTTAGTCACGGTCACTGCGCTACCGAGCAAAATTGCCGCGGTAAAAGACTTTTTATTTAAAGCTCAAGATAGCTTACAGCGCCAAGTGATCCTGGAAGCAAAAATCATTGAAGTATCACTGAATGATGAATACCAGCGCGGTGTTAATTGGAGTGAAGTGCTAGGGCACATAGGAAGCACAGACTTTACCTTTGGGACTAGTTTTGGCTCAGCCATTAATAACGCCATTACTACAGACTTAGGCGGCGTTTCATCGCTGACTATTAAGAATAAAGACTTTAATGGTGTGATCAGCCTCCTTGAAACCCAAGGTGATGTGCAAATGCTCTCAAACCCAAGGGTTACGGCCACCAATAACCAAAAAGCGGTCATAAAAGTGGGGCAGGACGAATACTTTGTAACTGAAGTATCGAGCACCACAGTCACAGGTAACGCCACCACAACATCCCCTGAAATTGAGCTAACGCCATTTTTCTCGGGCATTGCGCTCGATGTCACGCCGCAAATTGACGAGTTTGGCTCAGTGATTTTGCACGTACACCCATCGGTTACGGAAACCGACGAACAGAAAAAAGTCATCACCCTGAATAACGAAGAATACGTGCTGCCTTTAGCGCAAAGTAATATTCGTGAGTCAGACACAGTGATCCGCGCGGACAGCGGTGAGATTGTGGTGATCGGCGGCTTGATGCAAACCGTGACCACAGATGAAGAGTCAAAAACCCCGATTTTAGGTGATGTGCCAATTCTTGGTAATGCCTTTAAAAGCGTTCGTAAACGCCAAGAGAAAAAAGAGTTGGTGATTCTCATTAAGCCTACAGTGGTGATGGCAAATACTTGGCAACAGCAGCAAATGCGGACTCGCGAGCTGCTTAACTCTTGGTATTCCACACAGTAATGTACACCCAATTTTATGGCTTGAGCGAAGCACCGTTTTCGCTCACCCCAAACACGCAATTTTATTGTGCGCTTGCACCGCACAATGAAGCACTGCAAGCCGTATTATTTGCCTTGCATATGGGCGAGGGTTTTTTAAAAGTGGTGGGTGAAGTCGGCACAGGTAAAACCTTGTTATGCCGTAAAATTCTGAACACCATCGAAGGTACATATACGGTTGCGTATTTACCAAACCCCTACCTCAATCCTGAAGAGTTACGTTGGGAGTTTGCTAAGGAATTAGGCTTATCACTCGATAAAACCGCCGATCAACAAACGCTGACTGATGCCATTCACAGCGAACTGCTGAACCACCATAAAGCAGGCAAAAAAGTCGTACTTCTGATTGATGAAGCGCAAAGTCTCAGTTGGGAAGCGCTCGAAGCATTAAGACTTTTCACCAACCTCGAAACCGAAAGCAAAAAGCTATTACACATGGTGCTACTTGGGCAGCCTGAACTGGATGACAAGTTGGCGAATCCAAGAGTCAGGCAATTACGTCAACGTATTAGTTTTTCCTATCGCTTACGGCCCATGACCTTAAGTGAGACTGTGTATTACATTAAACACAGGCTTATGGTGGCCGGTGGCAATAAATCTTTAATTAATGAAAAGCTTTGCATTCAAATTGCCAAGGCCAGTGGTGGTGTCGCCCGCTTGGTCAATTTACTTTGTCATAAAGCGCTGTTACACGCCTATGGGCAAGGCCGGCAAATGGTCACCAAAAAAGACTTAAACGCCGCGATTTTAGATACCCATGAATGTGCCAAGCCATGGCAACAGTCAAAATGGTTTTATACCGCAGCAAGTATCACTATAGGGGTGGGTATGGCATTGAGCCTTTGGTTATGGGAGCGCACTTTATGAGTTTACTCAACGACACGCTCAAGCAATTAGACAAAGACCAAAAACACCCTTTTACCATAGATAACACAGTGTCAGTCACTGAAATTAGTGACCGCAGCCGTTTGTTAAAAGCCACTGTGTGGGTTTTGCTGGTGACAACTGGCGGGGTGCTTGGTTGGTTGAGCTATCAGTATTATTTAAAAACCCAGCTCACGGTTTTACCAGAGGTCGTAGCCAAGGAAAATTCAGCTCAAGCTAACACTGATGCTACACCTAATTTAGCAAAAGCAGATGTGGAAGAGCCTAAGCAAGTTCAAGCTAAAGCAACCAGTACATCACCGCGGTTAATCAATCAGGCGCAAACGCCGGCCAATACAAAACTACTCGCTGAAGAAAAGTTAAGTGATACGCCAGCAAAGTTTGAGGCACAAAGTGCTGAGCCAACGCCAGTTGCTGCTCAAAAAACACAATTAGCTCAGCCAAGGGCTGAAGAAACCAAGCAAGCAGTTGCCAAACAGGTTGAAAAGCCTGTTGCTCCGGTGCCTCAAAAAAACACGCCAAAGCATGCGCAATTAGTTAAAAAAGTCACTCGGATGACGGACGCGGAGCGTGCACAAAAATGGTATTTAGAAGGCCAACAAGCTTACAAGTTCGGGCTGACTAATGATGCCATTTTGCATCTTGATAAAGCGCTGACGTTGAACCCAGGCCACATTGATGCCCGAAGTTTGTTAGCGGCCACTTACTATGGCAAACAAGATTATGATTTTGCTGAGTCCTTATTGCGCCACGGCTTAAGTTTAAAGCCTGAAGTCATGCGCTGGCGCATTCTCTTAGCTAAGCTCTTGATTGAACAAAAGCGCTATTACGCTGTGCTTAACGTATTACCAGAAACTGAGCTAGATAAAGCCAACATTGATTTTTTAGTGCTACGCGGCACGGCAGCAGCGCGTATTGAAGATTACAAAAATGCTCAACTAAGCTTCTCGCGGCTCACTAAACTCCAGCCTGAAAAAGCCAGCTGGTGGATAGGGCTTGGGCAAGCCACCATGGCCTTGGCACAAGGTGAGCGCAGCCAACTCATTAAAGCGCGGCAATATCTCTACACTGGGATTGAGCTAGGTGGTTTATCACCGCAAACCGTCGCGCAGGCGCAAGGCATGATTCGGGAAATCGGAGGAAGTTTATGATACGCCCACGTTTAAAGATGCGCCTTGGTGACTTATTAGTTCACGAAGGCATTATTTCAGAAGCGCAACTGATGGAAGCGCTGGCATCACAAAAAGACACTGGGCGAAAGTTAGGTGCCGCACTGGTTGATTTAGGCATGATAGCCGAGCCTCAGCTGTTACGCTTTTTGGCGCAGCAGCTAAACGTGCCGTTTCTAGATATTTCTCAGCGCCGCATTGACCCCGAAGTCAGTAAAATTTTACCTGAGGTACACGCGCGTCGTTACCGTGCATTAGTGCTGGAAGATAACGACGACTCAGTGCTCCTTGGTATGAGTGACCCAGCCGACCTCAGTGGCCTGGATGAACTTGCACCTAAGTTTGCACCTAAGCAGGTGGATATTGCGGTCGTGCAAGAATCGCAGATCATGGAAGCTTTTGACTATGTGTATCGCCGCACCCAAGACATTGAAACCTTTGCTGAGCAGCTACAAGAAGAATACACAGACGTAGAAGAGTTTGATCTCAACGCCCTTGATGATGAAACCTCAGACGCCACAGTAGTAAAA
>JBGTXC010000108.1:0-8785 GCA_041937835.1 Alteromonadaceae bacterium
CCAGATAAAATTGGCCTTCAAGGTCACTCATGGGCAGGTTATCAAAGTGCCTTTATGGTCACCCAAACCGACATGTTTAAAGCGGTTGTAAGCGGTGCACCTGTGACCAACATGACCTCGGCATACAGCGGCATTCGTTTAAAATCAGGCCTTGCGCGCCAGTTCCAATACGAAACCGGCCAAAGTCGTATAGGTAAAACCCTATTCGAAGACCCAGAGATTTACATCGAAAACAGCCCAGTGTTCTTTGCTGATAAAGTCAACACACCTATCATGTTGATGTTTGGTGATAAAGACGGCGCCGTACCATGGCAAGAAGGCATTCAGTACTACCTAGCGCTAAAACGTGCGAAAAAAGACGTGATCTTTTTACAGTACGCGGATGAGCCACATCACCTGAAAAAGTTTCCGAACCAAGTGGATTTCTCAATCCGCATGAAGGAATACTTTGATCACCATCTAATGGGCAAACCTGCCCCTAAATGGATGATTGAAGGGGAAGCATGGGAGAAGGAGTAATCACCGAGTGGTTAGTCTTTAAGAACTAAAAAAGGAGCCGTTTGGCTCCTTTTTTAGTTTTAACCTCATTTGTCCATTTCTATATATTTCTAAAATATTTACCCAAGCACACTTTCAGACTTATTTAATTCCCTTTCCTTTATGCCCGCCCTTCCTAGGCGGTCAGCCCATTTTCTTTGCTCGCCCCAAAGAAAATAGGCGAAAAGAAATGGCGCGCCAAATCGCAAATCACGCTTTCAACTCAGTGGTGAATAGTAAGTCCAGTGCTGCAATTCATCCTGAAGCATAGTTCCGGTTCAGCCATCCCATTCCATGGCGGCCCGCATCACCCACTTTATTTGAAAGATTTGCTCCATGGGGTGAGCCGCGCCTGAAAGTTGCGAGCGAACGCGAGGCAAGTGAATGCCGATAACTTCGTTACGAGCCGAAACCAGCCCACAAGGACGTGTCAGCAAATCAAATTCAAAAAGGCAAGGCAGCAAGCTCCTTCTGGGTGAAGTCGCCACCGCGACAAATGGCAAAGCTTGAGAATAAAGACGCAGTTAATTTAAAGAGAGCCACACCTGCTAGCTCAAACTGTCTGATACAAAAACCGCCTCACTAGGAGGCGGCTTTAATCATCACTGTTTGGCTTTTTTCGCAAAGGGCGCTGGGCGTTTGCCTTTAGGCTTTCCATGAGGCTTGTTGGCATTGTTACCACCCGCCCCATTACTGCCCTCACCATGCGGACGTTTACGTGATTGCGAGCCTTTCACCTTATTGGTTTTAGGCTTAGTGTTAGCCTTATTAAATTGGCTAAAGCCGGTGTGCTTAGTTAGCGCAGGCTTGCCTTTACCACCTTTTTTAAAGCGCTCACCACGTCCTTCTGGTGGGACGAGGCAATTTGGCCCATGGCCAATCAAATTGGCTTTACCCATTTCGATGAGGGCTTCACGGATCATCGGCCAGCCTGCTGGGTCGTGATAGCGCAAAATGGCTTTGTGTAAGCGGCGCTGGCGCGCGCCTTTTGGTACCGGCACTGACTCTTTGTTGTTTTTAATGTTACGTAGCGAGTTCATCTCGGTATGGTAAATCGTCGTGGCGTTTGCCATCGGCGACGGATAAAAGTTTTGTACTTGGTCAAGCTTAAAGTCATGAGATTTAAGCCACAGCGCCATGTTCACCATGTCTTCATTGGTGGTGCCTGGGTGCGCTGATATAAAATACGGAATTAAAAACTGCTCTTTACCCGCCTCTTTAGAGAACTTATCAAACAGCTCTTTAAAGCGGTCATACGTGCCCATGCCCGGCTTCATCATTTTAGACAGCGGGCCTTCTTCGGTATGCTCTGGGGCAATTTTTAAGTAACCACCCACATGATGTGTGACCAGCTCTTTCACGTAGCGTGGGTCTTCAATGGCTAAGTCGTAACGGACGCCTGAGGCAATCAGTACTTTTTTCACGCCATTCACTTCACGGGCTTCTTTGTAAAGCTCTATGGTTGGCGTGTGATCTGTGTCCATGTGTTTACAGATATCTGGGTACACACAGCTTAAACGGCGGCAGGTGCTTTCGGCTTTTTTGCTTTTACAGCGCAGCCCATACATGTTGGCAGTAGGGCCGCCTAAATCAGAAATAACCCCGGTAAAGCCCGGTACTTTGTCACGAATGTCTTTAATTTCTTCAATGATGGACTCTTGCGAGCGGCTTTGAATGATTCGCCCCTCGTGCTCTGTGATTGAGCAGAATGAACAGCCACCAAAACAGCCACGCATGATGTTAACTGACGTTTTGATCATGTCATAGGCTGGGATTTTGGCATCACCATACTTAGGGTGTGGTACGCGCTGGTACGGTAAGCCAAACACGCCGTCCATTTCCTCGGTTTCCAGTGGGAATGCCGGTGGGTTTATCCACACATAACGGTCGCCATGGCGCTGATAAAGCGCACGGGCACAGCCTGGGTTAGTTTCTTGGTGCAAAATACGTGAAGCATGAGCATACAAAGGCTTGTTTACAGACACTTGCTCAAACGCTGGCAGTTTTACGTAGGTTTTTTCCCAAGGTTTTTGCCTTGCTGGCTGCACCACAATGGGTTTTGCTTCCACTTCTTGCGGTTTTGAAAGATCAATCCCAGCTTTGGTAAATTCGGATTTGCTACACCCTACGTCATCTGCGCCATAAGGGTTTGGAATAGGGTCGATTTTGCCGATTTTATCAATCGCAGTGGAGTCCACGCCGCGCCAGCCATCAAGGGGCGTTTTACGAATAACAGCGGTACCGCGAACATCGTGAATATCGGCTACTGACTCACCGGCAGCGATACGGTGCGCCACTTCCACCAGCGGACGCTCAGCATTACCGTAAATCAGTAAGTCGGCTTTGGCATCAAAAATAATGCTGCGACGGATTTTTTCTTGCCAGTAATCATAGTGGGCAATACGGCGTAAGCTTGCCTCAATACCACCTATGATCAGCGGCACATCTTTGTAGGCTTCGCGGCAGCGCTGTGAATACACCACCACGGCGCGGTCTGGGCGTTTGCCCCCTTCGTTATTTGGGGTGTAGGCGTCGTCGTGGCGAATGCGTTTTTCGGCGGTATAACGGTTGATCATGGAGTCCATGTTGCCAGCCGTTACCCCAAAAAAGAGGTTTGGCTTGCCAAGTGCCATAAAGGCATCTTTATTAGACCAATCCGGCTGAGCGATAATACCAACGCGAAAGCCTTGCGCTTCCAACATACGGCCTATCACCGCCATACCGAATGACGGGTGATCCACATAGGCATCGCCCGTTACTATGATAATGTCACAAGAGTCCCAACCCAGTGCATCCATTTCTTCGCGACTGGTTGGTAAGAAAGGCGCAGTTCCATAACATTCTGCCCAATATTTGGGATAGGAAAACAACCCGCGCTCAGCTTTTAAACCCGACATAACACCACCGATAAAACAAAAGGGGCGCGATTATACCTAAGTTGCGCCCCTATGCCTATTGTTTAAAACTTGTTCAACCGTTTGGTTTTGCTTGGTAGCTTTGTACAAACTCATGTAATTCGTCTGGTGGCAATGGCTTAGAGTACATAAAGCCTTGCGCCTCTTGGCAACCGGCTGCAACTAAGTAATCTGCTTGCTCTTGGGTTTCTATACCCTCGGCTATGGTATGCAGCTTTAACCGTGAGCCTAGCTCAATGATCAGCTCTGCAATGGCCTCTGCCCCAGGTTTTGGAATGTCTTTAATAAAGGCGCGGTCGATTTTAATCCGATTAAGCGGCAGTTTTTGTAGGTAACTCAATGAACTAAAGCCAGTACCAAAGTCATCAATGGCGATTTCAATGCCGTAATCACGCAGGCGATTTAACGCGTTTATCACCACACTTTGCTCATCCATCACGATGGATTCAGTGACTTCAAGCTCAATGCGCTTAGGGTCGATTTGGTATTTTTCTATGGTGGCAAACACCTCATCCACAAAATTAGGGTTTCTAAATTGTGGCACAGAGACATTCACCGCAATGCGAATATCCACGCCTTTTGCCGCTAAGTTACGCTGCTTTTTACAAGCCTCATCCAGTACCCAACGGCCTATGTCCACAATCAAGCCGCAGTCTTCGGCGAGCGGCACAAACACCCCAGGGGAAATAAAACCACCATCACTGGATGGCCAGCGTAATAGCGCCTCACAACCAATCAGCTCACCGCTGCGTAAATCAATTTGCGGCTGATACCACACTTGTAAGCGCTCTTCAGCAAAGTCATGGCGAAGCTGGCGGATTATGCCAAGGCGCCACGCAACTTGCTGCTCCATTTCTGGTTGGTAGTATTCGTAGTTTTGTTGGTCAGCTTGCTTAGCAAGGTTGAGAGCAATGTAGGCCGCTTTTAAGGTTTGTAAGCCACTTAAATGGAAGAACTCTTCATCGCAAATGCCGATACTAAAGTTAACTTGAATGCTGTTGTCTTCCACGCGAAATGGGTGGCTTAAAATGCTATTTAAGTCTTCTATGTCGACTGTGCCTTTTTCCACTAATAAGGCAAACACATCCGCCCCGATGCGCGCCATCAGCACTGGGTTGGTCACATCGTCTTTTAAGCGAGTCACAACGGCTTCAAGTAATAGGTTCCCTACTTCTTGACCTAGGCCATTATTCACATCTGAAAACTGGTCAATATCGATTAAAAAGAGCCTGTGCTTAGCCCCTTCCATTGCCGCGAAACGCTGAATTTGTTCCACAAAGTCAGTGCGGTTTGGCAAGCCTGTTAAGGCATCTTTGTAGGCTGCCTCTTTTAAGGAGTTAAACAAACAAACGTTTTCAAAGCCCACGCTGATGTTAGTTAAAAAGATTTCAATAAAGCGCATTTGCGCATCATCAAAGGTGCGCTCTGTTTCTAGAAAAATCGCCGCATGGCGCGTTTGCCCTTTAACAAAAAAGGTGATGTCGTATTCGGTTTGCTGATGTGCTTGCTGGCTAACACACTGGGATACTTGATGAATTACGCGGCCGTTATCTATGTGCTCTAAGCGCTTACCAATTTCTGGGTAAAAAGTCTCTGAGCCGCCTAATATGGTTAAGGTGTCATCCCCTTTAAAGGCGCCACAAAACACGCCATCACCATCTGCGCCTATGAGTTTTAAAAATTGATTGATCACCTCATGACCAAAAGACGCGGTCTCTGTGATCCCTAAAATTTGTTTACTGGCTTCAATGATTTCTTCTAATGAGGTGGCGTAATATGCCAACGTATCTAGCTGTTTGTGTGACCGTAAAGCTGTAATTAAGGACGTCACCAGCTTTGAGCGCGTCAGCTCCGTTTTGGTTTTGTAGTCATTGATGTCGTATTCACGGATCACGTGCTCTTCCGGTGCTTGCCCGGGCTGCCCAGTACGTAAAATAATGCGGGTTTGGTTGTTTTCTAGCTCTTCGCGTAAGCGTTTAACAACTTTAAGGCCAGCGTCATCACTTTCCATCACCACATCCAGTAAGATCACAGAGATTTCAGGGTGTGATTTTAAGTAGTTGATGGCTTCTTCGCCTGAATAGGCATCATGAAAGACTAAACTGCGCTCTTGAAACACAAAGCCATTGAGCGCCAACTTGGTGACTGAATGAATTTCTGGGTCGTCATCAACAATGAGTAAGTCCCACACCCCACTGGTTTGTGGTGATGTCTCTTCTTCTTGATGAGCGCCGTCGTCTTCAGCAAATAAAAATCCATCATTTTCTGACTGCATCATAGAAAAACCTTAGCGCCTCCATCTCACTGGTGCGTGTTACCAGTGCGCATTAACCTTCACAGTGCTTGACGCATGCTCAGTGTTACTCTTTGCTCAACAACGGATATTGAACTGTGCGTTATTTTATCTACCTTGAGTATAGTCAAGATGTTGAAATTGCAACTAAAGTTAATCATATCAAGTGGTTATTTTTAATACCTAAAGGGAGTACAGGATGCTGGGTCGATTAGCTAAATTGCTGTTTTTTATCCTACTGTTAGCGACCTTAATCGGCTTTGTGTTGCCACAGTCTTACTCTGCGTCCCACAGTGTGACCATTAATGCTGAACGTGAGGAAGTCGCCTATTGGCTTGAAGATTTAAGCCGCTGGCCTGACTGGGTGGCATGGCAGTATTTTGATCCTGATATGAAAATTACCGCAGCGGTGCAAAACAAAGGCATTGGGGATCATCAAGTGTGGCAAAGCAAGCTTGGGGATGGTGAGCTCACTTTAACTAGCCTTGGTAAAAATAATTTGCAGTACAGTGCGCATTATAATCAAGCGTATCAAGCGCTTGGGGAAATTCGTTATTTGCCAGTTGCAGGCGGCACTGAGATTGTGTGGCAAACCCATGGGGTGATCAATGTGCCCGTAATTGGGGGCTACTTAGCCTATTTTGCAACCCAGATGCTCGATGATTTACTGCGTATGAGTTTTAATAATCTCGACACGCAAATTAAGCTAAGGCGCCAAGAAACCAATAAGAAAGCACCGGTTACACCCGAATAAAGCGCAGGCAATTAATTGTTTTTTAGGCATAAAAAAGGCGCTTAAAGCGCCTTAATCAATTGATATACTCACTTAGAAATGAATCTGTAAGCCGGCAAATGGGCCTGAGATGTCTAAGTCTGTGGTCACATCATCCACGTCATCGAGTTCAATCACCATAGAGCGGTAACCAACGCGAAGCGCCATATCCACTGCCATGTTATCAATAAACTCATACGCGATACCCACTTGGTAATCGGCAATTGAGTTATCGTCCACAGATAGGAAGCTGCCTTCAGCAAAGGCACTTAAACCAGTCAGCGGAAAGCCTACTTCAGCACGGCCGTAAGCCGTTGGTACGACACCTGAGAAAGACACTTCTTCGCTGCCGTCTTGCTCTGATGACACGACAATATTGCCATCAAAACGTTTGCCGTTAAGACCTAAATCAATCGACACTAAATCGTTATCAAAGATTTCGTAATACAGTACAAAGTCTGTGTGAGTCAGATCGGCCATGGCGTTGATATCACGGTCAATCGCATACACTTTGTCACCAAACTGAAAACCCGACGACTTACCTGAGCCGTTTAGCTCAAGCTCAGTGTGGCGCACTTTTAAGTTTGGAATAAAAGGTACCGGGTGCTCAAGAGCGGCATACACGCTTGAGAAGGTCTCATCATCAAAGTTAAAAGTCTGGTCACTGTTATTTTGATAGCGCAAGCTACCTTCAGTTTCACTTTGCCAGCCCTCTGCACCTATATATAACCCCAAAATGGTGTCGGCTTTTGCCATGGGTGTTGCTAAGGCACCTGTTAATGCTGCGATCAGTGCGATTTTTTTCATGGTTTTATCCTTGCGCTAATAATTCGCTTAATTCAATCAAAGCCGCGTTGGCTCGTGATATATAATTTGCCATTACTAATGAGTGATTTGCAACAAGCCCAAAACCATCGCCGTTTAAAATCATCGGGCTCCATACGGTTTCTTGGGTTGCTTCTAACTCACGGATTATTTGTTGTAGGCTTACTCGCGCATTCTTTTTATCTAACACATCGGCAAAGTCATGCTCAATGGCTTGTAAAAAGTGCAATAACGCCCAAGTAGCACCTCGTGACTCATAGAATACATCATCTATCTGCCACCAGGATGTACGAATTTGTTGTGAATTTGGTGTTAACGTGGCTTTTTTTGCTGCGCTGTCGCCAGCAAGGTCTGTATCTAGCCTATCTTGCCCCACGCTTGCACTTAAACGCTGGCTTAAACTGCCTAGGCGTTTTTCAGCTTCTTTAAGCCATTCTCTTAAGTTATCCGCACGCGCATAAAACTGGCTTTCACGGCTGTTTACATCCGCGATTTGGTCACGGTAAATCACAAGCTGATCAATACCCTTACGGTATTCAGACTCAGCACTTGGCCAAATCCATGCGTTTGAACTGATGTTAAATTGCGGCTGTGCCAATTTAAGTGCAGGGTGTTCAGTGGATTGCGACTGCGAGCGGCTGAAGTCTTTACGCATCGACAGCGCCAAATCACGCACCATTTCTAATGCGCCATATTCCCACGCAGGCATGTTATCCATCATCACACTCGGTGGCATCACATCATTTGATAAATAACCACCCGGCTTAGACATTAAGGTATCAGCCACATCAATTAAGGTTTGTGTTGTGACGTACCCCACTACTAAGGCATGGTTTTGCTCATTGGCTTTGCTCTTAGCGTTTTCAACCACGTCAAAGCGCTCAGGCTCAAAGCTCCAATAAACGGCGAGCAAATAAAACACAACGAAAACGAGGATCACCGCAGATACAATTTTTCCTTTATGGCCTGCCATAGCAACTCCTAATGATGATGGTGATGAGAATTGTCAGACTGCTTAAGCGTTAACCCTACAATTGTAGTTGCTACTTGGGTTTTGGTGCCATCAGCAAATACCAGAGTCAGGGCACTCTTTTGGCCTTCTTTAAAATTCTCTTGAGGGTCAAATAACATTAAGTGATGACCACCTGACTCAAACGTGACTGAATCAGTAGGGGCAATGGTCACTTTATCAAGTTGGCGCATTTTCATAACGCCATCTACGTGTTGGTGTGTGTGTAGCTCCACACGCCCTACCCCTTGCACTTCAGCGCCCACTAAAGTTTGCGGGGCTGTTGTTTGGTTATGGTAAGTAAAATAGCCAACGCTACTGCTTGCCCCAGGAATAAAAGCGCGGATCACCACGTCTTTTAATATGGCGGCACTTTTAGCATGCTGCTGGTGTGAATGCGCTTGATGGTCATGCGCCAAAGATGCACTGCTAAC
>JBGTXC010000109.1:0-8718 GCA_041937835.1 Alteromonadaceae bacterium
ATCTGAACTCACCGAGTTAGTCACCTTATGCCCTGATCCCATCATGGTGATAGATAAAAACGCGGACATCATGCAGTGCAATCATGCTGCTGCTGCCATGTTTGGCTATCAGAAAGACGACTTGATAGGCCACAATGTGGCCAATTTTATTCCCGATCATGAAAAGCCTCATTTTCAAAGTATTCAGAAGCTTTTTTTGGAAAGTGAAGGGGATACTGCTCTTCGTAAAGAGCTGGATATTCAAACCTATGAAGGGCGCATTGTCCCATGCGAAATTCATTTATTGGTCGTAGTAACTAAAACGCAGCGTTACACTACTGTGTCGCTTCGTGATGTCACCATGCAGCGCCAACAAGCCCGCGCTTTGCTTAAATCCGAATCCCGCTATCGCACTATTTTTGAGCAAAATGGTGTGGCGTTATTGCATGTGGGGTTAGATGGGCAATTTATTAATGCTAATAAGCGCTTCAGTGAGTTAACCGGCTTTAATTGGGATGAATTAAAGGAAATGACGTTTCAGCAAATTACTCACCCGGATGATCTTGAAACAGATTTAGCCAATGTCAGTGCATTACTCGAAGGGCGCATTCAATCCTATCAATTAGAAAAGCGCTATATCTGCAAAGATAAACGTGTGATTTGGGTGCGTTTGACCGTGACCTTACAACGTAATGAGAAAAAGCAGGCTGAGTATTTTATCAGTACCGTGGATGACATTACCGCGCAAATTAAAGCACAGCAGGAATTGGCTGTGTCTGAACGTAAATTTCGCGGCATGATTGAAGCTTTATCGGATGTGATGGTGGTATGGTTAAGCCGCCCTGAAACAACAGGCATCGAATACGTAAATCAAGGCTACCCTGTGATTTTTGGCCGCAGCAAACAGTCTCTGTATGATAACGCCTTTAGTTACATGGATTTAGTCCATAAAGAAGATAAAGAGCGAGTGCTTGGCGCGAAAAAAGACGTTAACGATGGGCGCTGGGAAGTGGAATACCGTATTTGCCGTGAAGATGGGCAGCTTAGGTATATTCGTGATGTCGGGTTTTGTACGCTCAATGAGGATGGCAAACCTGAATACATAGTGGGCATTGCTATTGATAAAACCCATGATTTTGAACAGCAAAACCTGCTGGATGATTCCTTATTACGACTACAAGAAGCCTATGAGCAACTGGAATACAGCGCTGAGCGCGATGGCCTCACCAATCTTTATAACCGTGGGGCAATCTTTAAGCGAATTACAGAAGAATTTAATGCCGCCAAACGCTATGAGCGACCAGCCTCTTTACTCTTTATTGATCTAGATAAATTTAAGCAATTTAATGACACTTTCGGTCATCATGCTGGGGATGACGTCCTAATCGCAATTGCGCGCTTTTTAGAGAAAACCGTGCGTGAAACCGATCATGTTGGCCGTTATGGCGGCGATGAATTTGTCATTTTATTACCACATACTGATGAGCAGGCAGCCAAAGAGCTAGTAGAGCGTTTATTAGAAACGTCATTGAATGTGACCCTTGCTGATAAGAGCCGCCATTCGGTTGCATTCTCGGTGGGATTAAATACCCTAAGCAAAGATATAAAAACAGTAAAAGAGTGGCTCATTCGCGCTGATGAAAACATGTACCAACACAAACCCCATTCCAACTAATATCTCAGCCGTTCACATCATCGACGGGCAATGCCAGTGGCAAAGCATGCCTTGCCCTTTGCCAAAAGCAGGTGAAGTACTTATAAAAGTGAGCGCTTTTGGTATTAACCGCGCTGATCTATTACAAAAAGCCGGGCATTACCCGGCACCTCAAGGGGAAAGCTCCATTTTAGGTTTAGAAGTCAGCGGTGAAATTTATGCCCTTGGGACCGATGTGCCTAAAGCGTACTTGCAGCAAAAAGTGATGGCATTGGTACCCGGCGGTGGTTACAGCGAATATGTCTGTGTGGACGTACGCCATTGTGTGCCCATGCCTGATCATCTGACATGGGTTGAAGCCGCTGCACTGATGGAAACCTACACGACTGTGTATCAAACCTTAGTGGATAAAGCGCAGCTCAAAGCCGGTGAGACGTTACTTGTGCATGCCGCAGCCAGTGGGGTGGGTACAGCTGCTGTTCGCGTGGCTAAATATTTAGATGCTAAGGTTATTGCGACGGTCAGTAATGAGAAAAAAGCGCACTATGTGAAAGCGCTAGGTGCCAACCATGTGTATCAATACCAAAACACGGATTTTGTCAAAAGTATGGCTGATCAGGGGCTACAGGCGGATGTGATATTAGATCCAATTGGCGCTCAATATGTGAAAAACAACCTCAAAGTGGCCAACACAGATTGCCGTTGGGTCATGATAGCGTTATTAGGCGGGTGCTTTAGTGAAGAATTCGACTTAGCCCGAGTGCTTGCCAAGCGTATTCACTTAATTGGCAGTACATTACGCAGCCAATCACATGATGAAAAAGCACGACTCATACAAGCAATGCATGCGCTATTGAGTGATGGCTTTCAATCAGGTGCGCTCAAAGCGGACATAGACACAGTATTTAAACGCAATGACGTTGAGAAAGCGCATACTGTCATGGCAAGCAACCAAAACTTAGGCAAATTAGTGGTGGATTTAAGCCAATAAAAAAACGCCCCGAAGGGCGTTTTTTATTACATCACTCGTTGACCTGGTTTGGCACCTGAGTCCGGGTTTAAGATGTGAATGTCTTTACCACCTGGGCCTGCGGCTAGTACCATGCCTTCACTCATACCAAAGCGCATTTTACGCGGCTTAAGGTTAGCGACCATCACAGTCAGCTTGCCAATTAGATCTTCCGGCTGGTAAGCCGATTTAATACCAGCAAACACTTGGCGAGTCTCACCGCCTAAATCAAGTGTGAGCTTCAGAAGCTTGTCGGCGCCTTCCACGTGCTCTGCGTTTTGAATTGCCACAACACGTAAGTCCACTTTAGCGAAGTCGTTAAACTCGATTTCATCAGCAATAGGCTCTTTTGCCAGCTCGCTGTTTGGATCAAGCTTAGGTGCTGCAGCGGTGGCTTGTAAGCTTTCTTTTGATTCATCTAACATGGCGTTCACTTTATCCATATCAACACGCTGCATCAGCGCTTTAAATTTATTAATACTGTGGTCTGTCAGGCTTGTTTGCGCACTTTGCCACGTGAGGGAGTCGTTTAAAAACGCTTCGACGTCTTTGGCCATTCCCGGCAAAATTGGCTTTAAATACACCATTAAGATGCGGAATAGGTTAAGCCCCATAGTACACACTAAGTGCGCTTGCTCTTGAGTCGCTTCGTCTTTAATTAGCACCCAAGGCGCCTGTGCATCAATATACTGGTTGGCTTTATCAGCAAGCGCCATAATATCGCGTACAGCACGGCTAAATTCACGGTTTTCAAAGCTTTGCGTAATGCCAGCTTGTGCCTGTTGGAACTCAGCTAAAAGCGCAGGCTCGGCAATGGTGCTTGCCAACTTGCCATCAAACTTTTTAGTAATAAAGCCGGCGCAGCGCGAGGCAATATTCACCACTTTACCCACAAGATCAGAGTTCACACGCTGGGCAAAGTCTTCCAAGTTTAAGTCTAAATCTGTGATGCCAGCGTTAAGCTTAGCGGCAAAGTAATAACGTAAATACTCAGGGTTTAAGTGATTTAAGTAAGTACGAGCTTTGATAAAGGTGCCTTTAGATTTTGACATCTTAGCGCCATTAACCGTGACAAAGCCGTGAGCAAACACGTTGGTTGGTTGTCGGAAATCGGCGCCATCTAGCATGGCTGGCCAAAATAGGCTGTGGAAGTAAATGATGTCTTTACCAATGAAGTGGTAAAGCTCTGTGTCACTGCCTTTTTGCCAAAACGCATCAAAGTCGATGCCTTTGTTGTCACACAGGTTTTTAAAGCTTGCCATGTAACCAATAGGGGCATCGAGCCACACATAAAAGTATTTACCCGGAGCTCCTGGGATTTCAAAGCCAAAGTAAGGTGCATCACGACTGATGTCCCACTGCTGTAGGCCTTCAGCAAACCACTCTTTAAGCTTGTTAGCCATTTCATCTTGAATCGAGCCTGATGTCAGCCAGCCCTTCAGCATGTCTTCAAAAGCAGGTAAATCAAAGAAATAGTGCTCAGAGTCGCGCATTACTGGCGTGGCACCTGACATCACTGATTTTGGATTTTTCAGCTCAGTTGGGCTGTAGGTTGCACCGCACACATCACAGCTGTCGCCGTTTTGGTCTTCGGCATCACAGCTTGGGCAAGTGCCGGTTACAAAGCGATCTGGTAAGAAAATGCCTTTTTCTTCATCAAACAACTGGCTAATGGTGCGGGTTTTAATATAGCCGGCAGCATTTAAGCGGTTATAAATTAGTTCTGATAACTCACGGTTCTCTTCTGAGTGCGTGCTGTGGTAGTTATCAAACTCAATATTAAAGTCAGCAAAATCACGTTGGCGCTCAACACTTACGTTTGCCACCATCTCTTCAGGAGTGATGCCTTGCTTTTGCGCATTAAGCATGATTGGCGTGCCGTGGGCGTCATCGGCACACACATAATAGGCTTCGTGGCCTTGTGCTTTTTGAAAACGAGACCAAATGTCAGTTTGAATGTATTCCAGTAAATGCCCCAAATGGGTTGGGCCATTGGCATAAGGTAATGCACTGGTGATGAGAATTTTTCTCTGAGCCATACGTTATTCCATCAAAAAATTGTGGCTTGGTGGACACCAAGGGCGGTGCGAGTAGTGCACCTGAAAGACTAGTTTTAATGCTTTGAATGTTACATAATTTTCGACCTCTTTTCATTATTCTGGCGCGATTTATTTATGCTGAAATGGCTAAAAGATAAATTCAACCACGCTCATTCAGAGTCGCCGCTAAAAACAGCTGACTTAAAACGCATTGATGACGCACTCAGTGCCTATCAAAGCGATGCCTTTGTACTACCGCCAACCCAAGTATTAGAACTCAAATCTGCCAGCTATCAGCAAGGCGGGATTGCCTTGGTGTTTCAAGCGCCTTATGCCCTAAAACAAGAAGCCGCAGCGCTTGCAACCTATTTAACAACCCAGTGCCAAACCCAAGTGTTTGTCACCATTGAGGTATTTATTACCCATGCGCCGCAATTTGCCAAGATAAAACACATCGTACTCATTGCCAGTGGTAAAGGTGGGGTGGGTAAATCCACAGTAACGGCTAATTTAGCGCAAGCACTGAATGCCCAAGGTGCCAAAGTAGGGGTGTTAGACGCGGATATTTATGGTCCATCAATCCCACAACTCTTTAATGTAAAAGGGGTGAAAGCAAGCGCAAAAGACCAAACACGCTTAAACCCAGTGGATGTGGATGGCGTAAAGTTGCAAAGTCTTGGCTTTTTGGTTCCTCCTGACGATGCCACTGTGTGGCGCGGCCCGATGGCATCGAGTGCCTTGTCGCAATTATTAAACGAAACAGACTTTGGTGAGCTTGATTACTTACTGGTTGATATGCCACCGGGCACGGGCGACATCCAGCTCACCATGAGCCAAAAAACACCCGCATCGGGTGCTGTCATAGTCACAACGCCGCAAAGTCTTGCCTTAGATGATGCTAAAAAGGGCATCAACATGTTTGCGAAGGTCAACATGCCTGTGCTTGGAGTAGTGGAAAATATGTCTTACTTTTTGTGTGGTACTTGCCACAGTAAAAACGCGGTATTTGATGAAGACGGCGGTAAATTATTAGCCAGCCAACACAATGTGCCACTTTTAGGTGCAATTCCTTTGTCTGAGCGCTTGCGCCAGTTGCAAGAGCAGGGCAAACTAGCACAATTACTTCAACATCAACTACTTGATGAGGTTCATGCCTTTGACAGTGAGCTTGCCAAAGCGTGGTTAGACACGGCCGCACGTTTCTCGTATCAATTGTATTCGCGGCTTTCACATGCTTCTGTGCAGATAACCATAACGGACGATTAAACCATGCGCTTATCCGATATCCATATTGAAGAGCACCTTGCACAAGGCAAAATTGTGATTGAGCCTGCGCCTTCTGAGAAAATGATTTCTGGCGTGACTGTGGATGTGCGCCTTGGTAACCAGTTTCGCGTATTCCAAGACCACGCCGCCGCATTTATTGATTTAAGTGGCCCAAAAGAAGAAGTAAATGCAGCGCTTGAGTCTGTGATGAGCGATGAAATTTACATCAAAGAGGGCGATGCGTTTTTCCTTCATCCGGGTGAACTCGCTCTTGCGGTGACGCATGAGTCAGTCACCTTACCGGCAGACATCGTCGGGTGGCTTGATGGTCGCTCATCGCTTGCCCGATTAGGGTTAATGGTGCATGTGACGGCGCATCGCATTGATCCAGGTTGGTCTGGGCAAATCGTGCTCGAGTTTTATAACTCAGGAAAGTTGCCTTTAGCACTTCGTCCATTAATGAAAATTGGCGCGCTGAGCTTTGAGCCTTTGACCTGCGCGGCGAAAAACCCGTACAACCAACGCACTGATGCCAAATACAAAGGCCAAAGTGGTGCTGTTGCCAGCCGAATTAGTGACGACGAGAAATAATCTCTTTATGCCCTGTGCTTAGCACGGGGCTGTTTATTATTTTATTTCAGTCGCTTAGCTGGACTTATCAGACTTACCTTTCATACTTTTAGCATGATTTGCCCTATTTATCGCAAGGGAGTGTGGGATTGCTCAAAGGTGTCTGGCTCGCAAGTATTTTATTTATATGTCACAGCGCGTTGGCGACTAGCCAAGCAGTGGATGTGGCTGATACAAAAGTAAGGCAAATTAATCATGCGGTGTCGGCCTTTGATGGCAGTGTTAATCAGCTTGCGATTCATGAACTCCTACCTTTTCAAAATAGCCTAACCGCACAGCCACACTCAAGTGCCAACCTTGGCAACCAATACCAGATTCAATGGCTGGTGATGACGTTAAATAACCAAAGCATTAACCAAGTCACCTCTGTGGTATTTCTCGATAACCCCACCTTAGATGTCATAGATTTTTATTTGGTAGATAGTCAAAACCAAGTGGTAAAAACCGCCTTATTAGGCCAGCGTAAGCATTTAAAGCCTTATTTTTTAAATGGCTTTGCACACATTAAAGTGACTTTAGGCGCCTACGAAAACTACCGCCTTTACATGCGCGTAAAAACCTTTGGCTTACCCCATGTGCCTTTGTACTTATACACGCCAGATGCCTTTGACGACCTAGTGCAAGAGCGCTTGATGTTTTGGGGCTTTTTTGCCGGCTCTATGGCATTAATTGGTTTGTTTTCGCTGGTGGTGTGCTTTGTTAACCGCGATTTAGCCAGTGGCTTTTATGCCGGGTATTTATGGAGTGTTGCGCTGAGCCTCACCACTGGGCTTGGCTTTGCCTATTACTATGTGCCGAGTGGGTTTGTGACAACCTTTATCGACCAACAAACCGTGTTTCGATTTATGGTGCTGTCGCTGGGATTATTTACCACGATCTTTTATGTACTAGATGGTAAAAGCCCGAAAAAATCCCAGCCCATTGGCTTTACCATTGCCTGTGTCATAGCCTGCTTTGGTCTTGCCAGCATGATCTTGCCGCACACCATGACATTTCGCATCTTAGTGCTGGCTCAATTGGCATTTTATGGTTATTTCGTGTGGATTTTTATCCAGTATGCAAACACCAAAATGGTGTGGTTAAAGGCACACTTACTTGGCTGGTTACCTGTGTACGCAGCGGGCAGTTTAATTCCATTGTCACTGGCAGGTATCATTGAATACGACAATGCAACGCGGATGTTTTTAGCGTGGGCTTTATTGTTACAAGCCATTGCCAATGTGGTGTCTTTCACCTTGAAATATCGCGCTAAAGAGCTGAGTTTTCATCACCAAAGTAACCATGATAATCAGTCTGGTTTACCTAATGCCTTTTGTTTTGACCGTATCATGGCTGATTATATTAAAACGCCCGTTACCTTTACCTTAATGTTAATTGAGCCAAGCCGAATGCTACGAGCCCATATTCACTTTGGCTTACAGCACAATGCCCGTTATAGCCAATTAATGGGGCAAAAACTCAATGAGTTACTCAGTCAATACGCTGCGCTCAACATTGAAAAACAAGACACAGGCGGCCAATGGCACTGCGCGCGAGTGGGCGATGCGCTCTATGCCTGCATGCTTGCCGGGGATGTGGATGATGCAACGCTTAACAAATGCGCTCGTGATATGGCGAACTTGTTTGCCACTAAAACCGATATCAACGGCATTTTAGTCAGCTCTCAAATTGTGATTGGGGTCGCAAAGTACCCAGCTCATGCCAAAGACGTTGAGGCGCTTAATCAAAATGCGCTGTATGCACTTAATGATGCCAAGCTTAGGCGCAGCCTTTATTCAGAATTTAATGAAACCATTCATCAGTCGCTCAAACAAAACCTAACCATAATGAGCTCGCTAAGAAGTGCCTTGGAGCGGGATGAATTCAGGTTGTTATTACAGCCTAAAATCGATTTGAAAACTCGAAAAGCCGTGGGCGCAGAGGTGCTTATCCGCTGGCAACACCCAACACTTGGCATCATCAAACCCAGTGAGTTTATCCATGTGGCAGAAAGTGCCTCCCTCATTAATGACATTACTTACTGGGTGCTGGAACGTGCGTTGATATATCAAAGTATGCTAGTGAAACACCACCCAGGGCATCAAATTGCAATGAATGTCTCCTCTAAAGACATCCATAATCCTTTATTTATCCGCGCCTTG
>JBGTXC010000010.1:0-29053 GCA_041937835.1 Alteromonadaceae bacterium
CACGGATAAACGGGTTAGCTGATGAGTTATGGCCTGCAGAGAAACCAGTGATGTTTAGGTTAGGAACAAACTTACCCACGTCTGTGATGCCGGTAATACCTTGAGCAGCTAGCTCATCACCTGCAAACGCACTCATGGCAATAGGTACTTCATAGATTACTTGTGAACGCTTAGTCGCAGTTACAGTAATCGCTTCCATTTTGGCCTTTTCGGCTTTTGCTTCTGTTTCTTCAGCAACAACGGGGGTTGTGATAAGTGCAGATGAGAAAGCAAATGCTAGTGCGGCAGTGACAGGGTTCAGATTGCGAACGTTAGCGTTCGTATCTTTAGTTTTATACATGCTTGTTCCTTATAAGAAACGGGTTAAATTTGACACTCAATTCTCAGTTTCTGGCAAGGATGCCCAGCCTGAGAGATAGTTCTATTTTGTTCACAGTATGGCCACTGTCAAAACACGCGCGCACAAAAAAGCCATCGGCCTAAGGCGATCGCAAATAAAAATGCATTAGTGTTGTAAAAAACAGAATGGCGCAGCAAACGAAATGCTACTATACGGCTGGGCAGACATCATACCACCGTTTTTAAAATTATTGCAACACTTACGCCTAAATTAGCTGATAATTTTCCAAAAACGTCAATAAATAACCCTTCTAGTAAGGTGTCTGCGCACAATTTCCGCATTGTGTGTATGAGAGCAAAGCCAAATCGCATAACCAAATTAACAAAATCCACACAACTTCGGGGCATTCGCCTGCTATCAAAAACCCAAACAGACGTCTTGACGTCCAAAAAATATGCGTTATGATTTCAAAAAAGACATCTAGACGTCCAAATGAAAAGCATCATTCAACCATTAACACCTTTACCGCTTTATCACGGTGGTGTGCTCACAGACTACACACTTGCTTACACAGACATAGGCCCAATCAATGCGCCTGTTGTTGTGGTATTAGGTGGGATTTCTGCCTCTGCACACGCTGCGAGTACTGAAGGCGAAACAGGCTGGTGGCACAAAATGGTGGGTCCCCACAAAGCGATAAACACCCGCGAATTTAGAGTGATCGCCATGGATTACTTAGGTGGGGCTTATGAAAGCACAGGGGCAAAAGCACTTGAGTGTGACGTCACGCTTAGCGCGTATGACCAAGCACACTGTCTTAATACCATTTTGCATGCGCTTAAAATCACGCAAGTCCACGCCATTATTGGCGCATCTTTTGGTGCCATGGTGGCACAAGCTTTTGCCAAAACGGCTGAAATTGAAATTACCCAATTAATACTTTTGGCAAGTGCTCACAAAACATTACCAACCATAGCCGCACAGCGGCAACGGCAAAGAGATGCGATTCAACTGGGGCTATTAGCAAAGCAACCCGAGCTTGGTCTTGAGCTTGCAAGAAAGTTAGGGCTATTGAGTTACCTCAATGATGCTGAGCTCAACACACGATTTGAAAGCACGGTAGCACTTGAATCTTACCTTCAACACCATGCACAGCGCTTTAGTGCGCATTTTTGTCCTTATGCGTATTTACAGCTTTCACGGGCAATCGACTTATTTGCCATTAACCCATCGGATTGGCAAACGCCCACAGCGTATATCCATTTCAGTCATGACAAGCTCATCCCTTTGTCACTAGCAAAGTGCTTTATCGAATCCTGCACAGCACTTGTGGCAGAGCATTTAATCCCCACACCACATGGGCATGATGGCTTTTTAAAAGAAACGGATGCACTCACCCCGATTATTCAAGCAGAGCTTAAGAGGCCAATATGCAACATGGTATAACTCAACAAACCGCGGCCATCCGTGCCGGCATTGACACAGACTCAGCGCATGGCGCAGTGATCCCGCCTTTGTATTTATCCAGTAATTACAGCTTTAAAGCGCTTAATGAACCACGTAAATACGATTACAGCCGCAGTGGCAACCCTACCCGTGATTGTTTAGGGGACGCTATCGCGAAGCTTGAATCGGGTGCTGGAGCCGTCATCACAGCCAGCGGTATGGCGGCAATCAGCCTTGTGCTTCAGTTACTTAGCCCTAGTGATACGTTAATTGCCTCTGCAGATTGTTACGGTGGCACTTTAAGATTGTTTAAAGCGCTCAGTGAGCGTGGCGCCTTTCACTTAAAGCTTGTGAATTTAAACGATTTAGGCGCACTGAGGGCGCAATGTGAGGCTGGCGTTTCATTAATTTGGGTTGAAACACCGTCAAATCCCTTGTTACGCGTGTATGACATCCGCAAAATTTCGGCATTGGCCCACACCTATTCCGCCCAGTGCGTGGTGGATAACACCTTCTTATCCCCTGCCCTACAAACGCCCATATTACTTGGGGCTGACATCGTTGTGCATTCCACCACAAAGTTTATTAATGGCCACAGTGATGTGGTTGGGGGCGCTGTGATTGCGCGCAACAAAAGCTTACACGAAACACTGGCTTGGTGGGCAAATTGCTTAGGCATTACCGGCGCCCCATTTGATAGTTACCAAACACTCAGGGGGCTCAGAACATTGCACGTTCGCCAACACGCACAAGAGTGCTCAACGCGGGAAGTGATTGGGTACTTACGTCAAGCGACGTGGGTTAAAAAAGTGCATCACCCCAGTTTGCCACACCACCCGGATCACGACCTTGCTGCACAGCAGCAAAAAGGCTTTGGCAGCATGATTAGTTTAGAAGTCGATTTTAATCACCAGCAGCTAAGCACCTTTTTAAACAACCTAGAGCTATTTAGTTTGGCAGAAAGCCTAGGAGGGATAGAAAGCTTAGTGTGCCACCCAGCTAGTATGACGCACGCTGCGCTTTGCGAGGCAGACCAAATTCGTGCAGGGATTTCGCCACCACTTTTACGTCTTTCTATTGGCCTTGAGTCGGCCACTGATCTTATCCGTGATTTAACCAAAGCGAGCGCTTTGCTCACTTCAAACACAAGGAGCGCGGCATGCTTGACGCCTTAAAACCGAAAAAAAGCACGCAATTTGCACATCAAGTTCAATTACATACGATTTATAAATTTGGTGGCACCAGCTTAAGTACTGCAAACAAAATAAAACAAGCATGCGCCCTAATTCAAAGGGCAGGTTTAGGGTGTGGTGTAGTGGTATCCGCCAATGGTGCGCAGACAGATGCGTTAATCTCCCTTTGCAAGCAGCCTGAGCCAGATTTACAACCAGCCCTAAACGCTTTGATTGCTTGGCAAAGTGCCCTTGCTAAAAAGGTGTTACCTCACCTTGGGTGGCAAACCTACCACTCACAATTAGAAAAAGACGCTAATCAGCTGCTTCAGCTATACCACAATGCCAAGCATAACGACATTATTGCTTTTGGCGAAATCTGGTCAGCAAGGTTATTAGCCGCGGCACTCATTGCACATGGGAGTCATGCACACGCCATCGACACACGCGAGTTTTTAAAAGTAAGCCATCAAACTGAGCTGTGTTTTTCCACCAGCCAGGCTAATTTGAGTAAAGTCGGGGCTCTGCCACAGGACGCGACCCTTATATTTACTGGTTTTATCGCCAGCGATAAAGCCAGCCAAACAGTACTACTTGGCCGCAACGGCAGTGATTACAGTGCAACAGCGCTAGCGCGTTTATTAGGTGCCAAACACCTAACGTTATGGACGGATGTCGCAGGGGTATTTAGTGCAGACCCCAATAAAGTGAAAGGCGCAATACCGAGGCGATTTTTACACTTTCAACATGCGCTGGCTTTAGCCCAGTTAGGCTCTGATGTATTGCATCCACGTACTTTGAGCCACCTGAGTGATGACCAATTAGCCATCACCATCGCCAACACGGATGATTTTGGTCAGCAAAGTACCCAACTAGGCCATAGGGTGAGCCAAAGCGATTGGGTGATGACTGACTTAACACATTGCACATTGCTGCCTTTAACCGACATCCCTTCAGACCAGCCCATATATTGCCACTTTGAAAAAGAGGACAAAGCCCTTGCGCTTAGCGCTTTTCAACCAGAAAAATCACAAACAAGAGCGGGAGCCCTTGCCATTGTTGGCCATTTTGAGCGAGAACATGAAGCCTGCTTTAGCGCTTTTTTTAGCAAACAAAAAATACAGCCTGTGGCTATTTTAGCGCAGCAAAATGCATTAATTGCGATACTGAATGACCCGCCAGAGGCGTCACTTTTAGAAGCACTTCATGCCTATTGGCATGACATCACCAACACCATCACAGTGGGGCTGCTTGGGCCTGGGCAAGTAGGCTCTGAGGTCATTGAATTAGTCGAAAAACTAAAAAGCGCAGGAAAATTACCCGCAAAGTTGGCGCTAGTTGGAAATAGCACCCGAGTGAGCGACAAAGGCACTCCATGTGGCTGGCAACATCACCTTAAAGAGAGGGGCAATCCTTATACCTTGAAGGCCTTTTCTCAGCAGCTTAAAAACATTAGCCAAGGTAAAAGCGTAATCATAGATACCACTGCCAGCGAAGATGTAGCAGCCCATTATCAGCACTTTTTTAATGATGGCCACGATGTGATCACCGCCAATAAATTAGCAGGCTCAGGCAATATCACTCATTACCAAGAGTTACAGCAGCACCCAAGTCAAAATTGGCTATATGAAGCCACAGTAGGGGCAGGCTTGCCTATTATTGCCACCTTAAAGCAACAACTTCGCATTGGTGACCAAATCAAACAAATAAAGACCGCGTGCTCAGGCTCAATGGCGTTTATTCTTGCCAAAGTAAACCAAGGTATACCTTTGTTCGATGCCATGATGCTCGCGTGTGAAAAGGGGCTCACTGAGCCAGATCCAAGAGTGGATTTTTCCGGTTTAGATATCGCTCGTAAATGCGTGATCCTAGCAAGGGAGCTAGGCTGGGATTTAACCCTAGAAGAAGTCACTTTACCCATCACCCTCTCACCCTATTGGCGTGACTTACCACTTTGGGACTTTATACAAAAAAGAGACGAGTTTAATGCGTATGCACAAGACACATTGAGTGACTTAATTTACCCTAAAAAAGACGTTGATTTAGTCGCCATTGCCACGGTTAACCAACAAGGAGCAAGCATCAGCTACAGCAAGGTGCCCAACACAGATGCGTTTTACGGTATTAAAGAAGGGGATAACGTGTTTTTTATTACCAGCCAGTTTTACCCAGATTTACCGCTTACGATAAAAGGACCTGGCGCAGGCGCTAAAGTCACAGCAGCGGGCATAGTGAGCGACCTTCACCAGCTCTTACAAAAAAACGCCCGTTGAGGGCGTTTAACTCGCTTTACGCAAAAAGACTTTCAGTGAGCGGGTGCGCATTCGCTCTTTAATGGTCATAGAGCTAAATAAATGTGTTGGCGCGCGGTAAAGCTCAGAGCGCACCTTCACTAAAAGTGCCGCGGGCACATTACCGCGAATGGCTTTTACACCTAAAAACCGCCCTTGCTCGTTAAAGCTCACCGCTAAAATCACATCGGTTTTAAGTAGATTTGGGTTTTGTTTCGCAATTTGCGTCAATTGCTTATTAATACCAATCACAAACGCTTGGTAGCTGTCACTCACTTGATTGGCAAAACTGGATTGGCTTATCGCCATCAAACACACAAAAAAAACTGCAAAAATGCCGCGCATAGTACCACCTGAAAATTGTGAGGCGGCATAGTAGCCAAAATAGGGGTAAATGAAAACAGTTAGCGTATAAAATAAACGAAAAAGGGTGAGTGCTTGCTGACAGCAAAACGCTCACCCTATCATCAACTTAGTAAGTTAAGCTTGGTAATTTGGGTAATCCGTATACCCCTTTGCACCACCGCCATACCACTGACTTGGATCGTCATAGGCTGTTAGCGGCCAATCATGTCTAAAACGCGCAGGTAAATCAGGGTTAGTAATAAACGGGCGACCAAAAGCAATCACATCGGCATCACCTCGGCTAACAGCTGCCTCGGCATTTTCTTTGGTGTAACCGCAGTTACCTATAATCAAGCCTGAATACACCTTGCGAAAATCCGCTAAGGTCATCGGCTCACCGAACTCGTGAAACCCAAACGCAAGGCCATCCATAATGTGCACAAAGCCCAGCTCTTTTTCAGCAAAGCGTTCAATTACATAGCGATAGGTGTTTTGCACGCCCTCAAAGCCCATGTCGTTAAAGACCCCATTAGGTGAAATACGGGCACCAACGGTTTCTTTTGGCCACACACTTAATACTGCATCAAGTACTTCATCAAAAAAGCGAAAACGGTTTGCTACTGAGCCGCCATATTCATCGGTTCTTTGATTGCTGCGCCCATCTAAAAACTGATTAATCAAGTAACCATTGGCGCCATGCACTTCAATGCCGTCAAACCCGGCTTGCTTGGCAAATTCAGCGGCACGTTTAAAATCAGCGACCACATCTTTGATTTCATCACGGCTTAACGCACGCGGTACTTCATAGCGCTTTTTACCTTTAGGTGTGTGAATTTCGTCACCTTCTAAGCGCACCTCAGAGGCAGACACAGGTCGCTCGCCATCTAAAAAGTCACTGTGTGAAGCTCGCCCCGTGTGCCAAAGCTGCAGCACAATCTTACTGCCAGCTTGATGCACGGCATCCACAACTTTTCGCCATCCTTCGGCCATTTCCTCGGTGTAAATGCCTGGCGTGTTCTGCCAGCCAATCCCTTGCTCTGAAACCACGGTGGCTTCGGTAATGATGAGCCCTGCACCTGCACGCTGGCGGTAGTATTCAACCATCAGATCATTCGGTACACGGGATTCACCCGCTCGAGCACGGGTTAAGGGTGCAAGGGCAATGCGGTTTTTCAGCTCGCTATTAGAAAAGGCAACGGGTTTGAATAATGCAGCGTCTGACATAAAAACTCCTTCCAATAATAAAGTGGGCACTACGACCTAGTAGTATGGGCAGCCCACTCAATTACGAGCATTTAATTAAAACCTTTCAAACCACCTTAGCTAAAAATCGAATAAGCCAATTAAATCAAGCGCTTGCGCTTAGGCATCTTGCTCTTCACTGAGATAATCTTGCATCCGCTCGGTAATTTGCTCAGGCGTTAAGGTTTCTATGTGGGTACCAATAGTCCAAATATGGCCAAAAGGGTCACTCAATGTGCCACTGCGGTCACCATAAAATTGGTTTTCCACCGGCCTAATTTCAGTTGCGCCATTGGCAAGCGCCTTTTTAAACACCTCATCTACGTCCGTCACATACAGCATTATGCTCATTGGCGAGCCACCATAGGCTTTCGGGCTTTTAAAATGCCCATCGGCACAGCCATCTGCCAACATAATGTGTGAGTCACCAATCTTTAACTCACAATGGGCAATGCCACCGCCTGGCATGGGCAGCTGCATCACTAGCTCAGCTGCAAACACATTTTGGTAAAATGATATGGCTTTAGCGGCACCTTCTATGATGAGGTATGGGGTAATGGCGTGATACCCTTCGGGGATTGCAGGCACTGACATACTCGCTCCTTGATTGAATGTTTTAACCTTAGATTGTGTGCTCACTAAGCATAGCCAAAACCACGCAAAAAATAGCCGCAAGCTGTTTCAGTCAATCACACACAACGCGAGCTTTTTGATTTTTGCTGTCGCACCAACATACTTACATCAATCACAACGACAAAATGGATTCCACTTACATGGAAGCACTTTTCAACCAATTAGCATTGATGAGCACTTCACTAGGAGGCTTCTCCTTGGTGTTTTTAGGAGCCATTATGACCATTTCAACACCTAACCTCAGAGTTAAACCGCTTATCATTAGCGCTTCAACTTCAGCAAGCTGCGCCTTCATTATCAGTGGTATTGGTTGGGGTATGTTGCAGTTTTATTCTAGCTCACCAGAAAACGTATTAAGCCCAGCTGACAAAATAGTGTTTGTGAGTAAACAGCACACTTTTCTGTCTAATGCGTTTGCTGTGGGCATTTTGGCGCTTTTTGTGTGTTTAGCATCAAGTGGCTTTTTAGCGTCAAAGTACACAGGCATCACCACACTTGTGATCACAACGATGGCCTTTGCGCTGTTAGCCCTGACTTTCATTCCATACATCACGCTTCACTAAGCACCCATTATTGTTTATGACCACCTCTGCCTTTTCTGAGTACTGTTCGATTTTGAATACATACCACCTAGCGTAAACATATGAAGCTCAACGAATAAAATAAATGCATTAACATTAAACACCTACCAGCACATTGCAAATGGCGCAACAAACTAAGTTTAAGCCACTGTGAATAGTACAATTTGTTACAAAAAAGTTAAGTAACTATTGCAATCGTACCCATATTCACTATTCTTCTCAGCGGAGGTCACACCTCCTACAACTAAAAAATCAATAGGATAAACCATGAAAATAACATCAACACTGCTGCTTGCAGCCGGTGTGTTGAGCTTTAACGTCTTGGCAAACCAAGGGGTTGCGCTCATCCACGGCACAGGCAAACAAACAAATGCAAAAGATGATTACTGGACCAGCTCGTTCGTTAATAAGGTAGCGGACGGCGTACCCAACTCGAGTAATGTCACTGTGATTAATTGTGATTTTGAACAATACATGTGGGATAGCCGTGCATCGGGCTGTTTAGCACAGCAACTCACTGATTTTATTAACACCAAAAACATCACATCACTGACTTTAGTGACTCACTCAAATGGCGGTAACGTGGTGCGTTGGATCATGTCTAACCCAACGTGGGATAGCCGCTTTCCAAATATCATTAATAAAACGGTACGTACAATTGCCTTGGCACCGTCCAGTGGCGGCACCCCACTTGCCGATGCGGTGGTGGCAGGAAATGGCTTTGAAAAAACCTTAGGCTGGTTGTTGGGCTTTGCCAACGATGCAGTAAAACAACAACAAGTAAGCTGGATGGCGTCTTACAATGCTAATTGGCTTTATGGCACGCCGTCTCGCCCAAATCTGCCAAGCACCTTTGAAGCGGTAGTCGGCTCAGATGTGGACTCCGCAGTCTGGGATGGCGACAGCTACTGTGGCGGTTATCAAAACCAAGTGGCTTTAGAAGTGACACAAAACTGGCTCGACAGCTGCTCAGATGGCTTTTTAAATTGCAGCTCACAATCATTAGCAGGCAGCGTGTGGTTTACCGATAAGAGTAAAACCCGTGGGCGCGAGCCGCTCAGCCACCAACAATCACGCCGTGATTGCTTTAATCTCCCTAACCTTATTCGCGACCGCATTTAGGAGCCACTATGACACACCCAAACACACATCACACACTGGGCCAGTGGTTAAGTAAAAAAAGCCCCGCGCTATTACTTTTATTGGTGCCTCATTTAGCCGTTGCTAAGGCAACCATTTATCAGTACCCAACGCCGCACAGCCCACAAACTCAAGTGCAAAACCTTTCTGTTGAAAGTAACGAGTATTGGCAAACCGTCAGTGGTAAAGCCCTTAAAGCTGGGGTAGAGCTTGCCATTACGGATGACAAACACCTGATCCGTTTAGCGCCAAAAGCACGCTTTGAGGCAGGCCAAGTAATCGCCCCAAAAGCGATTGATGTCAAACAGTTGAAGCTGACTGATAGCCTCACTCAGCGCGCTTTACCTGTGCAGCAAAAAGCCAACCAAGTGCAAATGCAACAAGCCGGATTTGATGATGGTTCGATTGCCTTAACCCGCCAAGGTAAGGGCCTAACACGCTTAAAAACGGCGCAAAACCTAAATGATAACGCTCAGTATTTAATCCACGTTAAAGAGCCAAACAGCAAGCATGTATTGCGCGCAAAAAGCCACTTTAACAAAGATACCTACTCAGACACCTTAAGCGCGTCATTCACCTTGGCAAACCAACACGTTACGCCAAGCCAAGTAGCGATGAAAGTGCACAGTCCAGTTGGTGAGCAAGTCTCAGCAAACTACCAAAATGGCCAAGTGCGTTTTTCTCAGCCACTTGAGCAAATTGGCGCCATTAATGGGTTTTATGAAATTGAGGCGCTTGTAACACAACGAGTTAATGGCGAGCTTGTAAAGCGCAGTATTAAACTACCGTTTACTAACTCGATGACGACCGCACGTTTAGGCGATGCTTCACTCAGCAATTTTGGCACTACGGTGACTGCACGTATGCCACTTACTGTGAATGAGCCGGGCCGCTACAGCGTGACAGCCACCTTAATGACGCGCCAAGCAGGCAAAGAGATTGCCCTTGCCACTGTGGCACTGGCGGATGACTTTCAAACGAGTGGCGTTGTGAGCCTGCCGTTTAAGCTCAAAAGCCCAGTTGCAGGCCCACTGTATTTAGCCAATGTGGAATTGGTTGATCAGACCCGCATGTTGAAGTTTGATGCCACCCCAAAAGGCAACATCAAACCAACACCAAGGCCGATTGAAGTACCTGGACCTACCCCAGTACCTAGCCCAATTCGCTTTACGCGATAAGGTTAATTGCCCAAGGATGGGCGTCTACACGTCACTATTTTTTATCAACCAACGCGCTTTTAAAAACCCCTTTCTAATCCTTTATCGCTGTTTTTAACATGGCTTTAATGCTCGGTTCTTTGCCATACATATTCATCCCTAATTTAAAGATGCGCGCCGCCACAGTGCGTAAATAGAAAAAACACGCGCAGGATAACACCAACGCCACACCAATTTCCCAAAGCGGTACTGCCATCACTGACATACGCACCGGCATTACAGCAAAGGCAGTGAGCGGGAACATGCTTAGGAACTGCGTCATTAGGCTATCTGGCGCATCAATAATAAAGAACGCAATGATCAATGGGACTATCGGTAATAGCATTAGACTGCCTTTACCACTGTGATTAGGATCATCAATGGCGGCTGCAATGGCTGCCATAAAGGCCGCGCTGATCCCAAGCCCTAGTAAGGCAAATACCACAAACCAAGGCGTAAGCGACCAATCCACCATGTTCAGGTTTACGGCTTGCTGCCCCACCACCACACTGAAAAACAAAAACGACAGCACGATAGACACAGTCACAGTAAACATGTTTTTAAGTGCCAGTAAAATCTGGCCAATTAATTTGCCATCCATCCAGGTTTTTACCGTCATGGTGGCCATTAACTGCTCAGTAACGCGGTTTTGTTTTTCGCCCGTAATGCTGACAAATAACTGCGCAAAAATCATAAACACGGCAATCAACATTACGATTAACACGCCAAACGCCGTCATGGTTTGGCGTTTATCCGTTTGATTGGCAAAGCGCTCATCAAGCACATCATGGTTAATGTTAATCGGGGTGCTTAAACCTTGAATTTGAGAGGGTGTGAGCGCCAACTCATTAAAGCGCTGTTGCGCAAGCGCGGTTTCTACCTCGCTTAATAAACGAGTGTGCCAACTGTCTTTTTCTTTGGTAACAAGCCGCGGCGCATCACCTGTTAGTAACAATAAAGCGACGTATTCACCCTCTTCTTGTTTGATTTGCGCTTCAATGGCACTGGCATCAGCCACTTGAGTAAATTGAAACGGGCTTTGCTCACTGAGTGTAAAAGGCGCATCCGTTGCAATGGCGTAGTTTTCATCAAGGTTCTGGCCTCTGGCTGCGAATAAATACACCAGCACGGCAATGCCAAGCATCACTAATTTTGAGACGATTTCCTGTTTGAGCTTAAAAAAGTGCATAAACTCCCACTTTGCTACCGCCCACGTTTGCGCCCATGAGGTTACTTTAGATGTGTTCATGCCACAGCTCCTTGTGAGGTATTGTCGTTTTGCGTGTGCTCTATGTGCGCTTCATGGCTGGCTACTGAATTTAGGTAAATGCTGTGCAATGACGGTTGTTGGTTTTTAAGTGTCGCAATGCTGCCTACTTGGCTCAGCATTGGCAGTAACTCATTCAGTGCCGTACCTGCAGGTAAAGTCACACTGAGCGCCACAGGTGACTGCTTAGCCACGTCAAAGCGCTCAATTAAGGCAAGGAGCGCATCATCTTGATAGGGTTCAGCAAACGTCACATCTATCACGCGGGCATCAGCCTGCTTTAAAATGTCACTCATGGCACCGTAAAGGACCGCCTCACCTTTATTCATCAGCAAGACCCTGTCTGCCAGCTTTTCCACCATGGCCATTTGATGGGCACTTAGAATCACCGTCATGCCTTGAGCTTTGAGCTCTGCTAAAAAGGCCACCACCTTTTCTTGATTGATTGGATCTAGCCCTGAAAAGGGCTCATCTAAAATCACCCACTTTGGTTCATGCAGTACGGCGGTGATCAACTGGACTTTTTGTTGATTACCCTTTGATAAGGATTTAAGTGGCTCATCAGCGCGCTCGGTTAAGTCAAATTTGGCAAGCCAATGGCTGACCCTTTGCTCAAACTCAGCTTTTGTTACGCCATGTAACTGAGCAAAAAACCACAAGTTTTGTTTCACTGACTTTTCTGGGTATAAACCGCGGTCTTCTGGTAGGTATCCCAGCAAATACGCTGGAATTTTGGCGTAATTTGCTTCTTCATCCGTTAACGAAATACGGCCAGCATCTGGATGAGTAAATCCCACCAGCATTTTAACTAAAGAGGATTTACCCGCGCCATTTGGGCCAAGTAATGCAAATATTTCGCCGCGTGAAACGCTAAAGGATAACTGATTAACCGCAGTGACCTTTTTATACTGCTTAACAAGCTGTTCGACTGTAAGCTGCATGTGCTCTTCCTTGTGATTTTTATTATTAACCGCCACGTTAAAGTAGTCCCGAATAAAAATCCACGGTTAGGCCCTTTGAGCAACACTCAGTTACAAAATAACCAAACAGCACCTAGTAAATTGCATTGATTGCAATTGTCGATACATTTCCTTAACAATTGGTGCTAGTATGCCGCGCTTTAAATCCGCCTATAAAATTACCCCTAGGTACTGAATGAAAAACTTTATCGACCGCGTACGCCTGCCCAATGGCCAAGTGGAAAAGCTCAATAAGCTTGAAAAGCTCTACCTGATTGCCAAAGATCTTCATAAAAAAAGCCCTGTGCAATTTGCCATTTTTGGCAAACCATCGGCACCGGTTTATCAGCCCATCATTGACGCCCAAATGCGCTATTGGCAAGAGCTCGATAACACGTCTCCCATAGTGTATGGCGAGTTACAAGGTGAAGAGGCCTATCGCGAGCGCATGGCAAGTGCTTTGTCACGCCAATACGGCACCTATGTGGCGAAAGGTGATGTGGTGTTTACCTCAGGTGGGCGCATTGCCATTCAAGCGGCGTCTCACTTAATACGTGAGTTGTGTGCGAACAAATACCTTGTCACTACGAGCCTTTACTATCCGGATCATACTGGGGTTTCCTACGCCAGCGACGCTCAGCATAACTTGCTGTTAGTAGACGTTGAAAAAGACATGACTGCCCTAAATCATGACAATCTGAAAGCCACCTTAGACGGCATAGACAAAGACAACATTGGCGCCTTTGTTTTTTGTGACCCAAACAACCCTATGGGTAACACAGTCGGTAAAGAAGAATGGCTTAAGATCATCCCGATTTTAGAGCAATATCCTCATAGTGTGATTTTGCTTGATGAAGCCTACGCCGAAATGGTCTTTGATGACATTCACCAATCGCTCTTTTCACTGGCCTCAGAAAAACTCCGTGACCGCATTATTTTATTGCGCTCCGGTACTAAAGGGTTTTCTGCCTCAGGTGAGCGCATGGCGATTTTAGTGTCTCGTAACCAACGTTTTGTCAGTAAAATTGTGGAATACCACGCCGCTAATTTAGTGCATTCACCTAAAAGCGCACAGCATGCTTACACCTGTGCCATGGAACAATTTAACCCAGAGGAGCAATTGCGCTTAGCCTCGTATTACAAACCTATGGTGCGAAGCGTTGAAGCGCTGTTAGCTAAAACTGGTTTTGCCATTAACCACCCAAACTACCAAACCCGCCCAGCCACCTTTTATGTGTTAGCGGATTTCAGTGATTTATTTGGTAAACCACTGCCTCAAGATGTGTTGGCACTGTATGACTCAAGTTCAAAGGCCGTGGTTGAAAACAACGTCGACTTAGCCATGTACATTCTTTTCAAATACAAGCTGGCCTTAATGCCCATGTACTACTTTGGCGCCAAATTAAACTCAGGGTTACTACGCATTACCTGCTCGTTTGAAGATGACTCAGAGCTTGAAACCATGAAAGCCACCTTTAAACAAATACGTAAGGATTTAAACGCAACAAGCCTTAGTGCTTAACACAAAAAAGCCCGCACAATGCGGGCTTTAATATAATTAGGGCGTGTTAAAAACGGTAAGTTAATGCCACGCTAGTGCGGTCAAAGTCTTTGTATTTGTCAAACTCAACTTTTGCGCCAAAGTCCTTATAGAACACATATTCAGCACCAATGCTCCAAGTAATGTCACCATCAACAAGGTTAACGTCTTCTACTTTCACTTTGTCGTAGCTAACACCAACAAACACATCAAACTTTGAGCTAAACGACTTTACAGCTTCAAGCTTGAGGCTTTGCCCTTTTAAACTTTCTGAAGCAACTGAGCTATCGCTGTACTCTTGATTAAAAGACTCTGTCCAGCTCTGACTTTCTTCAGCATTGACTGTGCCATTAGCATCGTAAAAGACCACGTCTTCTTTAAATTCATATTTAAAATCAACGTCGCCAAAAACAAGACCTGCACTAGCACGCGCTGTAACAGATTCAGTCAAGGGCCATTCATAGCCTAAGTTAAGTTGATGCCAATTAACATTGCTCGTGTAAGTGCTCTGCTCATAGATATCAATTGACTCACATGAATAAATACCCGTATTAGGGTTGTAAATCTCTGCGCCTTCAACACGTAAGAATCGCTCAACTTCTTCTTGCTCATATTGATGTGAAGTGAGTTTAATAAATACGCCATTATCAAAGGTGTATTTTGCGCTAAGGTATAACCCAGTATCGCTAGACTCATCTTCTTTTAGTTTAGTTGAGCCCGCTTCAAGGTTAATTTTTGCATGTGCAGCAGGAGCTAGTGCAACAAGTGATAAAGCACCAACAGACAAGGCAATAAGGGAATGTTTCATTCAAATTTCCTTTTGAATACAATGAAATGAGCGGGAAATATATAGCTAATTGCATTGTAAATCCATACCCAAAACTCACCCATCCACAGCACCATTTTGGTGCAAGCGTGCGCGATATTGAACGCGTTTTCCCACGCTTTTACCTTCAAGCCCTTTTAAATCAAGCTTTTAAGCTTGGCATGAAAATCTCATTCTCATCACAAAAGGAGATTGTCATGACACTTGAAGCAAATTTTGATGGCCTAGTAGGCCCAACCCATAACTACGCGGGTTTATCTTTTGGAAACCTAGCCTCTAGCACTTTTGGTAAAACGCCATCCAACCCAAAAGCGGCGGCGTTACAAGGGCTTGATAAAATGCGGCATTTACACTCACTAGGGATCCCCCAAGGGGTCCTTGCCCCCAATTCCCGCCCTGAGCTTGGCTTTTTAAAGCAACTGGGGTTTAACGGTACCCGTGAGCAAATCATCAAAAGTGCTTATGCTGCCGACCCTGCCCTTTTAAGCGCCTGTTATTCAGCCTCGTCTATGTGGACGGCAAACGCAGCCACTGTGATAAGCCACCATGAAAGCTTGGATGCCAAAGTGCACTTTATCCCTGCCAATTTGCACAATAAATTGCACCGTGCCATTGAGGCGCCGCAAACCAGCCGCATTTTAGCCGCCACCTTTAAAAACGACGCGTATTTTACTCATCACGCGCCATTGCCAGCACATGCCTATTTAGGTGATGAAGGGGCCGCTAATCACACGCGGCTAACTAGTAAACATGATGCCGAAGGCATACACCTGTTTGTGTATGGCAAAAGCACGCAAAACGCAGGACCAAAACACTACCCAGCTCGGCAAACGTTAGAAGCAAGCCAAGCGGTTGCTCGAAAGGCAGGGCTAACTCACAAAAACAGCCTGTTTGTGCAGCAAAACCCAGAGGTCATCGACGCTGGGGTATTTCACAATGATGTGATTGCAGTAGGCAATGAGCGGTTACTTTTTTGCCACCAAGATGCGTATGTTAACCAGCAAGCCGTGATGGCAGAATTAACTACACGCCTAAAAGGCCGTTTTGACGTGATTGAAGTGCCACGCAGTGCCGTGAGTGTTCAAGATGCGGTGGGCACCTACTTGTTCAATAGCCAACTGGTGAGCTTACCTTCGGGTAACATGGCGTTAATTGCGCCCATTGAATGCCAAGAGCACCCTAAAGTTGCGAGCTTCTTAGCCGCGCTTTGCCAAAGCCACTCAATCTTAAAAGAGGTGCACTATGTGGATTTACGCCAAAGTATGCAAAATGGCGGCGGGCCGGCATGCTTACGCTTACGGGTGCCACTTAGCCGCAAAGCCCTTGATGCCACCAACCCTTATGCCTTAATGAATGACGCTTTACACACCACTTTAAGTGACTGGGTAAAACGCCATTATCGCGATACCTTAACTGCCAAAGATTTGCTCGACCCACGATTAATCGACGAGAGCTACGCGGCACTCGATGAGCTAACGCAAATCTTACACCTAGGCAGCATTTACCCTTTTCAGCAAGAATAAAAAGGCGCGTTAAGCGCCCTCTCTTGCAAAAGGTACCGTGTCCGCGTCTTTTAGCAGTGCACTCATGTCGCCATTGAGTCCTTGAAATTGCCCTTGCTCATCAAGGTCCGCGTTCATAACATCTACAAACTGGCATTGCTCAATATTACTGGCCTTAAGGTACACACTGTTCATAGTAAAGCCATTGATAAAGTAGTATTGCAGGCTTTGGTTCGCTGCAAGGTTTGTCCAAATGGTATAGGAATACGCACCAGGTGTTTCAGCAAATTTGTGAGTATTAAACTGTAGCGGCACACTGTTTGCCAACATCATAGAGCGCGTTTGTGCAATCGCATTGTCTAACGATTTAAAAGGCACACAAAAGGTATTTAAGAATGAAGCGCGCTCAAATAATTGGGTCGGTGCAAAGCCACCTGGGGCTGTATATAAAGGCGCTTTATTCACTGCCAGCTCAGATTGCCCCCATTGAAACTGCCAATACGCATTTAAGGTTTGCTGAGCGGCGTAATCAGGCTGGTTACTGGCAACACAAAATGCACGGTCATGATAAATAACGGGTTGACCATCACGGTATTCCACTATTGCGGAATCGCCAAAGGCATCGGATAAGCACAAATGAAAAACCGCAGGGTTTCCTGAGCTGTCTGGCATGCCTTGATTCACTAAGGTGTATTCAGGCGCGCGTAATACCTCAAGCGCTTCGGCAACATTTGCGAATTGGTCTAGTACATATTGCGCCCAGCGCAGTGTGCTTAACAGGTTATCCTTTTCTTGATAACTACCGTAGTCAGTGTCAACATCCGCAAGGGCATTCACCGCCAAGCCCATTTCATTTAAACCATCTGCGCTGGCGTATTCAAACCCTGAGTACGGGCGATAACCAAAATCCACAGTGCGCTCTTTTTGATGCTCCCCAAAAAGTATACTCACCACACTTGCATAGCGCGCTTGCCACGTAAACGCTCGTTGAGGATCTATGTCTTGGGTTTCGCAAAAGTGGGTACTTAATCCAGATTTAACTATGCCCTTTGGCATAGTGTATAAACGCGCATCTAAGGTAAAAGGCCAATTCATGTTGCGCCCAGTAACGGCGTGATGAGGGTTAAGTGAATTAAAAATACGACTGCACATGGTTTACTCCTGACTACTTTAACAACCATTAAACTGATAATATGTGCATTATTATCAATAATTTAAGTAATTCACTAGATGAATTTGGTTGTCAGTCATAATGCCAAGGTGGCGCGCACTGTGCTGCTTGTTACAAGTTGCCTATTGCTATTGGCCTGCCTTGCCACAGGCCTAAGTAATCTATCTAGGATGATACTGGCAAACACGCTAGTGGGCAGTGTGCAGCTAAGCTTTGCCTTCGTATTTGCCCATGCAGCCTGGTGTGCTTATCAAAACCGCCACCAAATGTGGCACAACATTACCGTAATGTATGGCTATGGGTTTTTGATCATTTTAACTTATGCCATGTTCCCGCCGGGCAGTACCGTTATACAGTGGTGGTACACCATTCCTCTTATGAGCTTTTTGCTCCTTACGCGCCGCCACAGCATTGTTTTTTGTGCGCTACTTTTAGCAATTGGTAGCCTGATATTGGCGCGCAACAACATGGCAATTCATGGCAGCTACTGGCACGGTGACTTAGGTAATTTAATGTTCCCTTATGTGATTGTGCTTTTGATTGCGGATGTGTATCAAAAGATGCGCCACAAAAATGAAAGAGAGCTCACCAAACTGGCAATGACAGACACCCTCACTGGCGCTTTTAACCGTAAAGCGTTAACCCTTTATTTTGAGCAGCACAAGCAAGCTAGAAGCAGCCTTGCCCTTGTGGACATTGATCACTTCAAAGCCATTAATGACACCTACGGCCATGACGCCGGTGACTGCGTCTTAAAAGCAGTCACGGAGGTATTTAAAAATACCTTAAGCCCAGAGCAAGTGTACCGTTTAGGTGGGGAAGAGTTTGTGCTCATACTGAATGGCACACCAAGCGAGTGCCACACTCAACTTGCTAAAATTCATCGCCAAGTGGCAGAGCTTGCCATCCATTACGAGCAAGATGTGATTAACGTAAAATTTAGCGCAGGCATCATTACCATTAAACCAACAGGTAGCCTAACGCAGGATTTAAAACAGGCTGATGAACTGCTGTATCAAGCCAAAGAAAATGGCCGAAACCAGCTAAAGTGGGCAAGTTAAAACAAAAGGCGCTTAAAGCGCCTTTTTTATTGCAGATTTAGCGGAAAAATACTTCCACAGTGCCTTTAGTGGTCATCAGCATTGGCTGACCACGGCGGTCAAGCGCCTTAGGGTGAGCGATTTTGATCCACCCTTCGCTGATGCAATATTCTTCCACGTCGTTACGCTCTTTGCCGTTAATACGTACGCCGATGTCGTGCTGTAGCACTTCTTCAGAGTAATGTGGGCTGCGTGGATTAATAGATAGTCTGTCAGGGATTGCTGGTTTGTTTGAATCAGTCATGGCTGTGTCTCACTAAAATATGTGGGCATATTGTAGGGAATAGCACCGATTGGCTCAATTGCTGTTTTTAGGTTTTCATCTTGGTGGGCGTTTACATTTTTATAAATACGTAGAATGGTGAAAACCTAAAAACAACGCAAATTCTTAACGTATTGATTTATAATGCCAAAAAATACAATAAAAGAGCTTAACATGTATAAAACAAGCCTCACTGTGTTGGCAGCAGTCGCTCTAAGCGGTTGCATCATCACACCACAATCTAACACCGTTAACAGTGACTTCGCTAAAACCCAGCAATACTACCAGCAATTAGTGGATGCTGACGCACCTAATGTAGCAGGGCTAAACCAGTTCTTTACCCAAATGCCTAAAGGCGGTGATATCCATCATCACTACAGTGGCTCTGTGTATGCAGAAACCTACCTTGAATGGTTAGCTAAAAAAGAGTGGTCCATTAATACCTGTACGTTAAAAGTGGTAAAACAAAGTTCGCCTAGTTCACCTCAAACTGGGTTATGCCAACTTAAAAGCAGCCAAGCCCTGTTTGCCGACAGTGCCCTTTTAGGTCAGGTACTGCAAGCGTGGTCTGATAAAGATTATGCTAATCACACACACCAAACGATTGCGCCTGATGCACAATTTTTTAATACCTTTGGGTATTTTGGCATCATTGCCCACGAGTACACAGAGCTTGGTTTAGCCACACTTAAAAAACGCGCCCAAGCAGAAAACGTGACGTACATTGAAACCATGTTGAGCACTGTGGGCGTGCAAATTCCACAAAGCTTCCCGGTAGATAACTTCACAACCCAATTACGCACTGCTCAAGATGACACGGCGCTGTTCGCAACGTTTGATAAGCTTGCTCAAGCACTAGAGCAAAACACCGACTTAACAAGCAAAGTCGATAGCTTTACGCAAAATGTAGCGCGCTTTCAAAACACCTTTGATGATGAGCACTTTACTATGCGTTATCAAACGTATGGTGTGCGCGTAATGAACCCAGTGCATGTATTCAGTGATTTGCTTTCAGGCTTTATTGCCGCAGAGCAATCACCTTATGTGGTGGGTGTGAACATCGTATCCCCAGAAAATAACCCTGTCTCACTGAGTGATTACAGCCTGCACATGAAGATGTTTGCCTACTTGCATGCCAAATACCCAAGCGTAAATCGCGCCCTGCATGCCGGTGAGCTGACCTTAGGCATGGTTCGCCCAAAAGACTTACAATTTCATATTAACGAAGCCCTGAACGTGGCAAAAGCGCAGCGTATTGGCCACGGGGTAGACATAGTGTATGAGCAAAATAGTCCTCAGCTGCTTAAACAACTGAAAGAGCGCGCCGCCATTGAAATAAACCTCACCAGTAATGAGTTTATTTTAGGCGTTGAAGGCCAAGCCCACCCTTACACTGTGTATGCTCGCTACGGAGTACCTATGGTGATTTCAACGGATGACTCAGGCGTTTCTCGCAACAATTTAAGTAACGAATACGTGTTACTTGCATCGCGCTATCAGCCAAGCTACAGCACCATCAAAGAGTACGTTTATAACAGTATTCGTTACTCATTCATGAGCGAGCAAGATAAAGCCCGTAACGTTGCGCTACTTGATGCACGCTTTGCCCGATTTGAGCGCCAAATCGCAGACTATGTAGCAAACATGAAATAACAACCAATATCACAGGCACGAAAAAGGCGGCAATAGCCGCCTTTTTTGGGTGTTTAATTCAGGTCTGATTAGAATACGTTTACTCCTGCACAGTGAATGAGACTTCAGCTTTCGCATCAGCAGTCACAGTGACATTTTGCTGCTGATACACACTCACCTCAGCATTTACCACATCTGGATCATCTAAATGGGCAGCGCACGTGTAAGCCACTGTGTAATCACTTGGTGTTAAAAAGCCCACCTCAAAAGCATAACCCAGCTCTTCTGAGAAATTTACTTGCGCGGTTGCAAGAGGCGCATTGGACTCATCACTTATATCACCTGTGGCTTCAACGTCTGCACCCACGTACACATAAACAGCGTGACCGAAGCCACCTGTTTCCGGAGCCAGCGCAATATTATCCGCTTCACAATTGGCAATTAATGCCTCAGACACAGTACCACGTATGTGCCCAGTGTCAGCTTGATTCTCAAGGCGCACCCCCCGAGGCTTTAAATCCACTTCGCTAGAATTAGCAGGGGCAACTAATGATTTTTTCAAATCAAACTCAATTACAAATTCGTTTAAGCCTTGGTTTAATACAAAACCATCCAATTGAATTTCACCTACACCATCATTGACTTTACGGTTCACAACCAAAGGCGCAAGAGTGTCATCTTGGTACACCACATGGGACGTTTGCATTAAGTTTGCTTCATTACCGTTCACAATATCAGCGCGTAACCATTGGTAATTGCCCACATCCACCTCTTGATTACTCAGTAACTGATAAAAATCAGCACCTTGGTAAGCCATAATGTTAACCATTAGCGGTGCCGATTCATCTCCATCAGCATGGATATCAAAACTGGTATCCGCATCATTAGCCCCTTTTAAGGTAATGCCATCAAAAGCAAGCCAGACTTCTTTTACATTACTCACCTGAGCATCTGACACACCTAAGCTAAACTGCGCTTTTTGTATTTCCTCTGAGTTATCACTGTTTGATGAACCGCCACAAGCAACTAAAGCCGTTGAAAAAACTAATACAGGAAGATGTTTTAATGTAATCATGCTGACCTCCAAATTTTTTAAAAAGCCTAGCATTTGAAGCTGAATAACCCTTGAATATTCAGTCACTAAAACTGCTCCAGTAGATTTTGCTTTTTAAGAGCGTAGCGAAGTTTATTACCATGACCATTAAACCCTTGTAGCTAAAGCTTTACTCGTGGTAGCTTTTAAATCTGCTTTAAAAGCAGAGAGTTAACCAATTGAAGTTAACTTACTTAAGCATTGTTCACAAAATACGGGACCATTATGACATGGAGTCTATTTACCCTTTATTGCCAAGAGATGCTGCGCTTATGCAATGAAGGGCAAACCACCAATACGGCATTTCACAACGCGAAAACTTCTCCTGCTTTAAACATGTTTGGTGATAAGGCACTTTCCTCTACAGCAGAGCAGTTAATAAACCAGATCCGAGAAGAGCCTGACCAAACTCGTGCCCAAAGAGCACTCAGCATTTATGCTAAGGTGCAACTAAAAAGTGCTCATGGCAGTAGCAAAGCAGTAAATACCATTTATTACATTATCGCTGTGTTATTCGTGTATCTCATAACAGCAACTGTTTACAATTTATTTGCGGTACCTGCAATATCAGAATTACACCAGACCTTAGAGGCACCTATTCCCGCAGTATTTATAACTTTTAAAGAGAATTTCATCCTTTTAACCTCGTTAATATTATTTTGCTCTGCCCTGTTTTTTACATTGCAAAAAATGCTTAAAAAAGCACTCCAATTAGCGCCAATTAAAACCAACTCAATAGGTTTTTACTTTCTTCCTAAAAGCATAAAGTTTCACTACCTAAATGCTCGAAACTTATTGACACTACCACTTAAAATTTCAAGTTCTCAGCCTTCCCCCCGAGCTAGACTCACTCGCAAAGCACTATCAGATTAATAAGTATCAAGATGCCGAAATAGCGAATCAATTATCCATTTTGATATCGGAGCAGATTAAAATACTGGCATCTAAAGCGAATGCCTTTATTAATGGTATTTTGGCTATATTAACTGCACTTATTATTTACTCAATTTACACCTTTGTAAGTGCTGCATATGGGATCCTCTTTTCTGTAGGGAATACACTATGAACAAGACACATGGATTTACTTTAATAGAGCTCATGATTGTAGTAACAATCATTGGTATTTTGGCAAGCGTTGCCATGCCCCAATATCAAAATTACATTCACAAAAGTGAGATGGTCGAGCCACTGAGCATGGCATCCACTCTGCGTCAGGATGTGACTGCCTTTTATGTTGAGACTTTAACTTTTCCAAGCAACAATGCTCAAGCCGCTATCCCCGCACCAGATAAACTCATAGGTAATCGCATCACTGGCATTGAGGTGGTTAACGGTGCTATTCACATCACGCTCGGTAATAAAATTGCTAAGCCCCTAAATGGCAAAGTGCTTAGCTTTCGCCCTGCAGTTGTTGATGGCAGCCCTAAAAGCCCCATTTCATGGTTATGTGGTTACGATACGCCAGTCAAAGGTATGACTGCCATAGGTGATAACCGAACAACAGTACCTGCAGACTTCCTACCAAGTGCCTGCCGTGCATCTTTTGATTAATTCAGTGTCTTATATTTATGGATAAATACGGCTAGCTACTTAGCAACATTAAGACTTGCCCTATTAGGGTGCAATTTAGTTAAAACAAGGATTGTTATGAGAACACCACACTACATTATAAGCGGGCTAATTATCATCTCGCTTAGCGCAGGCTTATTTGCCTTTTACACACACCAAAAAAATGCAATGCAAAAAGTTAAACTCAGCCTCCTAAGCAATGAAAACGCTCAATTAAATCAGGCATTAAAGGGCTTACAAGCTGAGTTGAAAAGCTTTAAAGATAAATCGCAGGATCAAGAGTCAGTGATCCTCTCTTTAAATAAAACGCTATCAGAGCTAAAACGTACGCAAGTAGCAACTTCAATTTTTTCTCTCGCAACTACAAACCTAGAAAAAGAGGAAGAGACTCCTAAAACACCAGATAATACAATGCCTTCAAGCACCGAAGCACTGTTAGCATTTGCAAAAAAGATCCAACAAGGTCAGAACCTTGAAGATATTCAAAGCCGGTTTAAACAAAAATTTAGTGAAGAGCCTGTAGATGAGTATTGGGCCTACGACTATGAAAGTAATATTCGCGACATGGTTGCCGCGGATGAGACAAACCAATTTAAAATTCAGGAACTAAAATGCAAAAGCTCAGCATGTGAGATAAAAATTACCGCAACCAAAGACAATGCCACACATTTAGGCACCCTATTTTCAAAAACTATCGGAGAAATGGCTTGGCGTGATAAAGGTGCAACCGTGATGTTTAATAGCAAGGTTGAGTCTGGGGTTATGCGCATATTTATTGGTAGAAACGCTAACAGTTTCAATTGAGCGCCGGGCGCATTTGGTGTGGTGCCCAAATCGCAAATCGCGCTTTTACCCTTTGTTATTCCCTCTATAATTTGTACAACCGTTTACTCTAGGGGAGTATGAACATTAACCAAGACAATATCGAACTACTTGAGTCTTTTGGGTTATCACTCACTATATCAAAAGAAGTGGCTTGGAAAGCTTTAAAGGCGAGCGAAGCTCCCTTGGAGCTGTCATATGTCGCTGGAAGAAGAGCTGACGATGATTGGTATTACTATTTTTTAAAGGTCAGTGATATGGATTTCGACTCAGTGAGACACTCAAATGTTTGGGCAGTCCGTTTTCCAAATCAGGAAATACTCACATTCCAGTTTAGAGGCAATAAGCTAACGAACCTGAACGAAAGGGTGTATGACGGAAAAGGCGAGCTTAAAGTCTACTATTAAAAGCAGACGTTTTAATTACTTCACAAACCTCCATACAGCTAAAACTACAAAGCTATTTTTATCTCTTTAACATTTCATGAGTTTCATGCCACGACTGATATATTCTAATTTATTAGCGCCTTTTACCCATATATCCACACCAAGTGGTATAGAAAACAGCTCTGCAACAGCGTTAATGTCACCATCAATGATGTTGAATCCGATTACCACAGGTGATTTGAATTTTTGCACTTTGGAAGCGGCCAGTGATTTCATTCGCATGCTGTTGTGATAGCTATCATCTATCCAACCTTTAAAATCGGCATGATAAAACCACTCGCCTAAGTATTGATGAGTAGAGTCATTTACTGCTAATTGATTGATGTGTTTTGACTTTAAATAGTCGTCGTGGTTTTCATTTATCGTTATTTGATTGACTCTGATGCACCCTTCACCCGCATTACCATACAAAGTTCCCCCCGTTTGCTCTTTAGTGCATGACTTTAATTCCTCAATAATCATTTCAAAGTCTTGAAGGCGTAAAAACACTTTTTTGTTCGCGTATTGCATGGTGGTTTCAAAGTTTTCGCTGCTTATACATTCACTGACAATACGCGCTATGTACCATTAGGTAAAGGTGTCTAAATCCATGTGGCTTTGGGTAGATAAGGCATTCAAAGTAAAAAGTTAACGATTTACGACAAAGCACATTTTGTTGGTTTTGGGGGTGAGAAACGTCTTGAAGCTTACAAGTGTATGCAGCAAGGGTAGTTTCAAAAGTTCCAATGCGGACTCAGGCAGTGGAAGCCGAGCCGGCCGATGCTACAAGATAAATTAACCACGTCGGCCTATAGGCAGTAGCTATTCTAAATGTCGTCGCCACAGCGACTTATGCTAACTCTAAAACTTCTACTCGTCTTAAGTAGGTGTATCTGATATTTAGTGTCTGTGGGCAGATGTTAAGTAAACCTACCCGCCTGCTACTTGAAAAAAGATTGGGAGACCGTTTTTTATCTTAAATAGTCTCTAGTAAAGCTGCTTGAGTGGGTGTCTTTGTTAACTTGATCGAGCGAAATGCAGTGCCACTGTAAGTTGGCCCAAAGCTTTATCGCAGATATGGAAGAGGGGCTAGTGTGCCCAGAAACTTTGAGACTTGATAGATCTTATTTTTTAAATCTAATTGGATTAAAGGTCATCACTAAGATAGGGCACTGCTTGCCTCAATGAAAGTGTATTATTTACCTATTATTTTGCTAATCGCGATCAGCGATTGACCAATAGAGTATCTTGGAGGGAATAGCTCTTGTCCGGCATACATCACGTGGTAACTACCACCAAGAAAAATTCCGCACTTTTCTAATGCATCCAAATTGTCATAATTTTTTAGTACTGCTCTAACTAAGAAAGTATTTTCTTTGCAAAGAGTCAACTCAGATAAGTCTGATTGAGTCAAACAGGCCCATTCACTATCGCATTGCTTTTGATGGTGTTTGATTAACATTGGAATTACAGCGTTACGCAACTCTTTTTGTTTTTTACATTGCTGAGGAAAGTGCTGCTTATAAAAACCCTGATGGTCATCTTGAACTACGTATCCTAACGCCAAAATACTCATAAGAGCCCCAGCGCAAGCTACCTCATCTCTCCCCAACTCCTCAATTTTCTTATAGATTTCAGCTGCTATTGACTCTCTTTTTTTGTCGTAAGCCTTCAACGTTGCCACAACTTTACTTTTGCTAGTTTCAAGTGGTTGAATGTGTGACCGACTTTGTTGTCTTTTTGCTGCTATTTTTTTATGAGCGTATAGCCTTTCCTGAGTTGTCCTTAAATGCGTTTCTCTAGCTGGATTATTTTGCGTGCGTTGATGCTTTTTAACTTGCGCTCGCTTGGTTTCAGCTTTGGTCTGTTTCTGGGCTTCGGCAGGCCCAACTATAAGTAACGAGAGGCAGCATAAAAAAAGTACTAATCGCATACTTTGCCCACCGTGTTTTATATTGAGAGTCATCGAAGAATTGAACTTAGGATTAAATTAAAAGTTAGCCTTTTAGTATAGAAGGTTATTTTTATAACAAGTGATAAAGGTTGAACTGGTCAACTCCAGTCAGGCACTTTTCTCAAAGAATTTTCATACTCAACTGATGACTGACTTTCATTAACTGAATGTTCGTATATCGTTAAAAATAAAGGTCAAAAGCTACAAAATCGATAAAAGCCAAAAAACCTTTTAATTTCAGCAATAAAAAACCTCGCTTTCGCGAGGTTTTTTATTATCTCAAAGTCAGCAAACCCACTTAATCCCGATACGTCTCTACCGCTGGGCATGAGCAGATTAGGTTTCTGTCGCCGTACACGTCATCAATACGAGTAACGGTTGGCCAGAACTTGTCTTTTGCTACCGCTGGTACTGGGAAGGCGGCGTACATACGGTCGTAGGCGCGATCCCAGCTATTGCCTAGCACGTCTGCTTGGGTGTGCGGGGCAAATACCAGTGGGTTGTTGTCGATTGTCCACTCGCCGCTTTCTACTTTGGCGATCTCTTGGCGGATGCCAATCATGGCTTCGATAAAGCGGTCAATTTCCACTTTGGCTTCTGATTCCGTTGGCTCAATCATGAGCGTGCCCGCTACTGGGAAGCTCATGGTTGGCGCGTGGAAACCATAGTCCATTAAGCGCTTGGCTACGTCCATTTCTGTGATGCCTGAGGCGTCTTTCAGTGGGCGTAAATCAACAATACACTCGTGGGCAACACGGCCGTTTTGACCTGTATATAAAATTGGGTAGTGCTCAGCTAGCTGGTTAGCTAGGTAGTTAGCACTCACAATGGCGGTTTCTGTGGCTTGCTTTAAGCCTTCAGAGCCCATCATGGTGATATATGCCCATGAGATAGGTAGGATTGCCGCACTGCCGTAAGGCGCTGCTGATACCGCACCGTTGTTTTCACCTGTGCCTGCCACTTTGATGATGCTGTGGTTAGGCATAAATGGCGCAAGGTGTGATTTAACACCGATTGGGCCAACACCTGGGCCGCCGCCACCGTGTGGGATACAGAATGTTTTGTGTAGGTTTAAGTGCGATACGTCCGAGCCAATAAAGCCTGGGCTAGTTACACCTACTTGGGCGTTCATGTTGGCGCCGTCCATGTACACTTGGCCGCCGTGCTGGTGCACGATGTCGCAAATTTCACGGATGGTTTTTTCATACACGCCGTGAGTCGACGGGTACGTGATCATGATGCACGACAGGTTTTCAGCAACCGCTTCGGCTTTTTCGCGCAGGTCGTTGATGTCTACGTTACCGTTTTTATCACAATCAACCACAACCACTTTCATGCTTGCCATTTGCGCAGACGCAGGGTTAGTACCGTGGGCAGAGCTTGGAATTAAGCACACGTTACGGTGCCCTTCGCCGCGTGACTCATGGTATTTACGAATTGCGATAAGGCCTGCGTATTCACCTTGGGCGCCAGAGTTTGGCTGTAGGCTCACGGCATCATAACCTGTGATGTCCACTAGCCAGTCGTGCAGCTCAGTCATCATGATTTGATAACCTTGTGCTTGGTCTAACGGACAGAATGGGTGCAAGTTAGCAAACTCAGGCCAAGTGACTGGGATCATCTCAGCAGTGGCGTTTAGCTTCATGGTGCACGAGCCCAGTGAGATCATCGAGTGATTAAGTGCTAAATCTTTGTTTTCTAGGCGCTTAATGTAACGCAGCATCTCAGTTTCGCTGTGGTATGCGTTAAAGTTAGGGTGCGTTAATACCTCGTCATCACGCACTAAACTTGCAGGGATTGAATCCGAACCATTGGCTTGGATGTCCGCATCAAGGGCTGCCACATCAAGGCCGTGGCCTTCACCTAAAATCACGTCAAACAGCTCTAGGATGTCCTCACGTGTGGTGGTTTCATTGATGGCAATTGAGAGCAAACCTTCACGGTTAGTGGCAAAGTTCAGCTCTTTTTGATGGCCGCGGGCAATAATCTCGTCACGGTTTTCAGGGCTGATAGTAATGGTATCAAAGTAAGTGGTGTGCTTAAGTGCCACACCTTTTTGGCTTAAACCTTTGGCTAGGATGTCGGCCATACGGTGAATGCGCTCAGCAATGACTTTTAGGCCTTCTGGGCCGTGGTAAACCGCGTAAAAAGCTGCCATGTTGGCAAGCAGTACCTGCGCGGTACAAATGTTTGAGTTGGCTTTTTCACGGCGGATATGCTGCTCACGAGTTTGCATCGCCATACGTAGCGCATCATTGCCTAAGCGGTCTTTTGATACACCAATAATACGCCCCGGCAATGAACGCTTGTATTTATCACGGGTTGTGAAGAACGCCGCGTGTGGGCCGCCATAACCCATAGGCACACCAAATCTCTGGGTAGTACCTACAACGGCATCTGCACCCATTTCACCCGGAGGGGTTATTAGTGCCAAGGCCATTAGATCGGCAGCAAAGGTTACAAACACATTGTTCTCGTGTGCGCTTTCTACAAACGAACGATAGTCTATTACTTTTCCATCGCCAGAAGGATACTGAACCAATAC
>JBGTXC010000110.1:0-8706 GCA_041937835.1 Alteromonadaceae bacterium
AGTAAGTTTAAATTTACTGCTGTGACGGGTGTAAACACCTTATTTAACGGCTTAGTAAACACCCCAGGTTTTGCTGACTTAGACTTTTCACACCTGAAACTTTCTTTAGGTGGCGGTATGGCTGTACAGCGTGCAGTTGCAGATAAGTGGCAGTCAATCACCCACTCTGGCTTAATCGAAGGCTATGGTCTGACCGAATGTGCGCCATTGGTAACAGTGACACCAACGAACATCACAGGATACAACGGTTCGATTGGTTTGCCGGCGCCGAGCACGGACATTAAAATCATGGGTGAAGATGGCCAAGAAGTACCTGCTCCTGAAGCTGGTGAGCGTAGCGAAGCCGGTGAATTATGGGTGAAAGGCCCTCAGGTGATGCAAGGTTACTTTAACCGCCCTGAAGCCACAGAAGAGTGCTTAAAAGACGGTTGGTTTGCCACTGGTGACATCGCCTGTTACGACGACCAAGGCTTCTTCTATATTGTTGATCGTAAAAAGGATATGATCATCGTATCAGGCTTTAATGTTTTCCCTAATGAGGTTGAAGATGTGGTTGCATCTCACCCTGGCGTGCTAGAAGTAGCAGCCATTGGTGTGCCTCATGAGGTCAGTGGTGAGCAGGTGAAAGTGTTTGTTGTTAAAAAAGACGCAAACCTAAGCGACAAGGATGTGATTGCACATTGTCGTGACAACCTGACTAACTACAAGGTGCCAAAGTTTGTCGAATTTAGAGACGAACTGCCAAAAACGAACGTAGGCAAAATCTTACGTCGCGCCTTAAAAGAAGAAACAAAATAATCTAAAGCCGGCAATCGCCGGCTTTTTTATTAAAAGGACACACAGTTGCAGTATCAGTACATTAACCAACAAACTGCGCTAAATGAATTTGTGGCATCGATCAGTCGCGCCAAAGTGATTGCCATTGATACTGAGTTTATGCGTCGGCGCACACTTTACCCAGAAGTTGCGTTGATCCAAGTGTTTGACGGCGAAAAGCTCGGCTTAATCGATCCACTCGAAGAATTAGACTTAACCCCATTGTGGGACGTGTTTGCCAACCCAGCCATTTTAAAGGTGATTCACTCACCCTCCGAGGACATTGAAGTCTTCTTGCGTACTGCTGGGCAGATACCTACGCCATTATTTGATACTCAGTTTGCCTTACAAATTTTGGAGCAGGGTAACTGTGTTGGCTTTGCCAATATGGTAAAACTGCTGCTGGATAAAGAAATCGATAAAAGTGAATCGCGAACTAACTGGCTTGCTCGTCCACTTACGCAAGCGCAGCTGGATTATGCCGCTGCGGATGTGCATTATTTATTACCGTGTTTTGAAAAAATCGAAGCCATGCTGGCTGGCGATGAAAAGAAATTTGGCATTATTTTAGGTGAAGCTGAAGAAATCGCTCGAAAGCGCGCGTATCGCGCTCCCTATGAGGTGCTTTACCGCGACGTTAAAAACGCATGGCAGTTAAACCCTGAGCAGCTGAACGTTTTACGTATCCTTGCTAAATGGCGCCAACAGCGTGCTGAGCAGAAAAATTTAGCGCTTAGCTTTATCGTTAAAGATCATGCCCTCGTTAACATTGCCATGCGCAAACCAAAAAGCGTGACACAACTTAGAAATGTGCCAGAAGTAGAGCCGTTTGTAGCTAATAAACTTGCTAAACCAATTTTAAATGCAGTGGCAGAGGCCGAGTCTCAACCGCCAAGCCACTACCCAGAGAAGTTAAAAAGGCTGATTGATTTCCCAGCCTATAAGCGCCTTTTTAAAGAGGTGAAAGGCTTATGCCAAGACGCGGCAAGAGCCCATGGCATTCCATTAGATGTGCTTGCCTCAAAAAAGCAAATGAACCAATTTATAAGTTACCACTTAAAGTACAGCCCAGCGCAACGTGCCCAAAGGCCGCTCCCGGATGTGTTATGTGGCTGGCGTGCGACCATACTGGCGCCTGTACTGACTGATTGGCAAATCACAGAGTAAAAAAGGAAGAAAAATGAAAGTACTCAAATACCTCAGTGTTACAATCGTTGCCTTGGTATTACTGATTTTAGGCGGTGGCATGCTACTGCCAAGTGATTATCATGTGGAGCGCAGTATCACCATTAATGCCCCAGCAAACGAAATCTACCCTGATGTGGCAGATTTACGTGCATGGAAAGCGTGGGGAGTATGGTTTGAACGCGACCCTAATATGACGCTCTCATATGAAGGCGAGGGCATAGGCCAGATTTCACGTTGGCAAAGTGCTACCGAAGGCAATGGTGAAATGGAAGTACTGGCACTCGTACCTAACGAGTCAATGACCTATGCGTTACGCTTTCCTGACTTTGACATGGGCTCAGAAGGTAAAGTGAGCTTAGAAAGCACGACTGCAGGCACTAAAGTCACATGGGAAAACCATGGGGATGTTGGTGCTCACCCACTTAATCGCTATTTTGCTTACTTCATGGATGACATGATAGGCGCTGATTTTGAGCAAGGTCTTGCCAAACTCAAACAAAAAATTGAGCAAAATTAATTAGTTTGCTCATTAATCTGGTCAATGAGCTTTTGTGCGCTCATTGGCCTGCCAAATGCCCAGCCTTGACCAAACGCCACTCCTAAGCTTGCTAGCGCGTCTTTTTGTAAAACGTTCTCAACCCCTTCTGCCACTACTTTAAGCGACATATTATGGGCAATGTCGATGATATGTTTTACCAAAGAAGACTTAATTGAGCCGGCTTCAATGTCCATCACAAAGCTGCGATCAATCTTTAGGATTTGGCACTGGATTTTTTGTAACTGATTTAGGTTAGAATAGCCAGTGCCAAAATCATCCACCGCCACTTCATGCCCAAGCTTATGAATATCGCGCAAATGATTCTGTGCTTTTTCTTCGTCTAAGTACTCGTCTTCTGTGATTTCTAGCACTAAATCATAAGGACAGTCGCTTACTCCCATAATATCATTCACTTTTAATACGTCGCCATTAATCACATCGGCTGGAAACACATTGAAGCTGAACCTAAAGGGCGTTGGAAAATTAAGCGTCTTGAGCTCTTCTAGCGCCTGTGCCACCAACACCTCAGTGAAAGACCAAGTTCGCTGGAGTTTACGTATTTCAGGAATAAACTCGTCCGGGTAGAGAGCGCCATCGGCATCTTCAAAGCGTGCTAGCATTTCGCAGCCGATGATTTGATTTGTTTCCATATCAATGATTGGCTGAAACAGTGGATAAAACGCGCCAGATTTTAACCCGCGCTCAATACGCGACGATAAAGAATGGTAACGAATAAAACGTCGATGAAAGAAGTAGGCTGTTAAGCCTGAAAGTAAAAACGCACTCAGCAGTGAAAGGGCATTAAACACCCCAAAGTGGGGAGCTGAAAACACCGACCTTAATTTGATGATCACACAAAAATCAACGCTGTCTGAGCAGCGATACACGCTTGGACTAAAAATGCTGTCAAACACTTGGTTACTTTGCTGAAAATCGGCTAAAAGCCCTTGTTCGCCAAATGCGCTTTTGATTTGGCCATTTTTAGAAAAAAACAATTCCCATACAAAGGGGGCAGTTTCAACATTCTCTAGGTCATCCAATCGAAATACCGCATTGTATGTGTCTTCGCGGATGACAATGGCTTTAATTTGCTCATCAAAAAGTAAAATGGGCATACGAAACCATTCTGCTTTTTTGTCGCTGCCAATCATGTCTGAAAGACGAGGGCTTGTTTCAATATTTATCACACCCAGCCCTGTGGTACACACTAAAGTGTTGCCATCAAAGTAGCCGATGTCTTTTATGAATTGACTGGAAAAAACTTGGCGGCGCATCGCTACCAGCTTGTCGTCATCACACCCGAACGTGGCTATTTTAGTGAGCTCACTGTGCGCGCGGTGAAACTCATTAGAAATAGACTCAGCCCGATTAAGCACACGGTCTGCCGCCTGTTGTTGGAGCTCTTCAATATATTGAAAATGCTGCCCCATAATGATCACATACCAAAGTGGCGTGGTGATGAGCAAAATTAAAGGGACAAGCCAAGGTGTGAGTGTGCTGCGGATCATTCAACCTTTCCATCAAAGCAAGTAAAAAAAGCATAGTGCATTTTGCGCTAATGTTTAAAATCATTTACTTATCATGTAAGGTTTATAGACTACTGTTTTTATATACAGCCTTTAATGCAACTCCCTGACGATTACTACTGGCATCACTTTAAAGAAGTACTGGCGTACCTCGGCAAATTTAAATGCGCTTTGTTGTGCCAAGCTAAACAAGCCGAGCTTGCTGAAGTGGCAGCATTACCTGAGGATGCGCAAAAACTCTTGGTGCGTCTTTATAATCGTAAAGGGCGTGTGATTGCGACCGATGGCATTAAATACACTGAAATTAATGATATTGAAGTGGCCTTAAATGCTTTGACTCACTCAGGTTGGCTTGAGCCTATCGCTTCAGTGACTGCTGATGTACTCGCAGCTCTGACAAAGCCGGCTCTGCAAGACATGTGTGAAAAACTACGTACAAAGGGGATTCACTTACCAAATAAAAGTGCAACCAAGGCCAGTTGGCTTGAATTTGCAATTGCACAGCAAAGCGCTTTTTCAGTGAGTGATTTACCTCAAACGTGGCTGTTAAAACCCCGATTATTGAGCTGGTATTTTTGGCTTTACTTGTATTTTGGCCGCTTTGAAACGTCTTTAACCCACATAGCACTTAGGGACTTAGGGCTCAAAAAAACCACTCAAACACGGGCGCAAGCTCGTTTTTCATCTCCTGTGCGTGCCGCTAATGCGTTTTACTGGCGCATGCAAAAAGTGACGCTCAAAAATGAGCTTAAATCTTTAACGTCCTGCCAAGTAATCAAGCGCTTTGAAAGTGCGTGGTTAGCCTCAAGCTTGGGTAAAGAGGCTAAAAGGCTGAAACAGCACGTCTTGAGCTTTTATGCAACGGCACCTCAACTAAGCGATGACGATGCTTGCACGCTTTTGCCATATTGCCAAAGCGAAAGCGCACGTGAAAAACACATTCGTTTATTGTTTAAACTTGGGCAAAAAGACACTGCAAAACGCATGCTTGAAGCTGTGTTAGAAGAGGGGGCGGATGAGGAATTAATGGTATTTGCCAGTGATTTTTTAGCACGCAAATACCATGATAAGCGTACCAGTGTGCTGACGGATATCTTACGTGCATCTAAAGCGCCTATTACCTTAGATGATGCCTTTAAAAATGAAGTAGAAGATGGCGTGATAAGCCATCTTAAAGAGCAAGGAGAGATGGCGATATTCAGTGAAAATCACCTCTGGCGAGCGCTTTTTATGTGTACTTTTTGGGACTTACTCATCAATCACCCTAAAGCAGGATTTGCCCAAGAGCAAGATACGTTACCAGAGGTGTTCAAGCACGATACCTTTTTTGAAGAACTTGGCGATGACATCCAAGCCTTATTGACTGGCTTGAATAATAAAGCACAATTTTACCGTCATCTACTTCAGACCATTACCCGTTATTATGGCCAGTTGCCCCACTTAGTTACGTGGCATCAAGGACTATTTGCTGAACTTAAATACGTGTGTGATGCCATCCCTTTTGAGCAACTAATGGAGCTCTTGCTGCAAATGAGCCAACACATAGGTCGTTATTGGCGGGGTTGGCCGGATCTTGTGGTAATAAACCAAGGACAATTAAGATTTTGTGAAGTCAAAGCGCAAGGGGATAGCCTACGCCGCGCGCAATTGGTCATGCTTAACCAGCTTAATACCTTAGGTTTTTCTACTGAAATTCAAAGAGTAGAATTTGGCTATTCGGCGTCACAGAAATACGCCGTAGTAGACATAGAAACCACAGGTGGGCGAAAAGGCGGACATAGGATCACCGAAATCGCCGTGGTGATCGTACAAAATGGCAAGGTACTTAAAGAGGCATCTTGGCTGGTGAACCCAGAGCGGCCGATTTCACGCTTTATTACTGAGCTGACTGGCATTTCCAATGACATGGTCAAAGAGGCACCTCGTTTTTTTGAGCTTGCTCAAGAAATAAAAACCCAGCTAACTGATTGTGTGTTTGTGGCGCATAACGTGAACTTTGATTATGGCTTTTTTAAAGATGAATTTGCCCGGATCAATGAGCCATTTAAAATGCCAAAGCTGTGCACCGTGGCTTTATCACGGCATTATTTTAAGGGGTTAAAACGCTACGGCTTGGCACAATTATGTGCCCATTTTGATATTCCTTTAACCGGGCACCACCGCGCTTTGAATGACGCACGTGCAACAGCCAAGCTATTTGAGCTCATAAATCAAGCACGAAAAAATGCGTAACCATGCGTATTGGGCACATATTTATCACATTTTATGATTTTTTAGCGCACAGTTGTTAGCTGCGTAAGTTGCTGTTTCTATTGGCTTTGTGTGTTTTTGGTACAGCTTAATTGTTAAATTATGCGATAGAGTAATTGATCTAAATTAGTTTTTATGCCGTAATGTATATCAAATCGTCTGGTCGGATGAGTTGATTATGAGCTTAAGAACAAATTTAAAGAAAATTTTACCTAGCATTTCTGTAACTGAACAAGAAGCATTAGATGCTGGTGACGTATGGTTAGAAGGGTCTATCTACCAAGGTAAGCCTGATTTTGCTGCATTACGTGACGTGAAAGACGCACAGTTATCGCAAGAAGAGCAATCTTTCCTAGATAACCAAGTGGCTGAGCTAATGGCAATGATTGATGATTTTGCCATCCAAAACAGCACCCACTTGCCAGAAGAAATCATGAACTTCTTGAAAAAAGAACGTTTCTTCTCATTGATTATTCCTAAAGCTTACGGCGGTCTTGAGTTTAGCCCTTACGCAAACTCGACAATCGTAGGTACACTTGCCACTAAGAGCTCTGCGGTTGCAGTAACTGTTATGGTACCTAACTCATTAGGTCCAGGTGAGCTACTTATGCACTATGGTACGCAAGAGCAGCGTGACCACTTCTTACCTCGCCTAGCCGATGGTCGTGATATCCCATGTTTTGCACTAACTAGCCCTGAAGCAGGTTCTGATGCCGGTGGTATCCCTGACCAAGGTATCGTTACTATGGGCGAGTACGAAGGTAAAGAAGTACTTGGTCTATCTGTAACGTGGGACAAGCGTTACATCACACTTGCTCCAATTGCGACTGTACTTGGTCTTGCATTTAAAGTGTACGACCCGAAAGGTTTATTAGGTGGTAAAGAAGAGCTAGGTATTACCTGTGCCCTTATTCCACGCGACTACCCAGGTGTTGAACTTGGTAACCGCCACAACCCAATGAACGTTCGTTTCTATAACGGTACAACCCGTGGCGAAAACGTGTTCATCCCAATGGAATTCATCATTGGTGGCCAAAAGAACATTGGCCGCGGTTGGCAAATGCTTGTGAGCTGCCTAGGTGCAGGTCGTGGTATTTCTCTACCAGCACTGGGTGTTTCCACAGCTCAATCTGCGCTTAAATCTGCTTCAGAATATGCAGCGGTGCGTGAGCAGTTTGGTCTTGCTATCGGTCAATTCGAAGGTATCCAAGAAAAGCTTGCTGACATTGCAGGTAAAACTTACCTACAAGAAGCGATGCGTGTACTTACAACTGAAGGTCTAGGCATGGGTCTTAAGCCGTCAGTAGTTACTGCGATTGCTAAGTACCACATGACTGAAATCGGTCGTGATGTACTTGACTCAGCGATGGACATCCAAGCGGGTAAAGCGATTCAAGGTGGACCTCAAAATACATTGGCACAAGGTTATGTTGCTCAGCCTATCGCTATCACGGTAGAAGGTGCGAACATCCTAACACGTAACCTAATGATTTTTGGTCAAGGTGTGATGCGTTGTCACCCATACCTGCAGTCTATGGTTGAGTCTATCCACTCACAAGATGCAGATGCAGACAAAGAATTTAACCGCATTTTACGTAAAACGGTTGGTTACAGTGTTGGCAACTCACTGCGTGCGTTTAAGCAAGGCTTATTACCATTTACTGCGCCTGCGTCGTCGTCACTGGCTGAAGTACGTGGTTATGAAAAACGCGTTGCACGTTTAGCATCTAAACTAGCTGTGTTTGCTGACTTCTCGTTACTAGTACTTGGCGGTAAATTAAAGCAAGCGGAACTACTTTCTGCACGTTTAGGTGACGTAATGAGCTACCTATACGCAGCCATGGCATCAATTCGCTACTACGAGCAAAAGCTTTCAGCGAGCGAGCGTAAAGAAGCTGAACCTTATTTCCACTATGCAACTAAGTGGACACTTATCCAAGCTGAGAAAGCGTTACTAGACTTCCTAGATAACTTCCCAGCGAAAGGTGTAAGCCGCTTTATGCGTACCATCACGATGACCTTTGGTCCTAAGATGGAAGGCATCCATGATGACCTAGTTCGTGAATTAGCCGCTGCTGCTCAAATGGATAACGCTATCAAGGCACGTTTAACACACTTAGTTAAGCCAATGCCGGGTGATGGTCATGACATCAATGAGCAAGCTTACAAAGCTAAGATGGCGTGCCTAGATTTATTAGCACGTGTTCGCAAAGCGCTTAAGAAACGTGAAGTGAAACCAGGTGTTCGCTTCAGTGACACGCTTAAGAACGCGTTTGATGCAAACGTGATTTCTGAAGAAGAATTCAAGAAGTTGTCTGACTACAACTTGAAACGTGAGCGCGCAATCCGTGTTGACGAATTCGACTTTGATTTAAATCTGTTGACTGA
>JBGTXC010000111.1:0-8614 GCA_041937835.1 Alteromonadaceae bacterium
TGGTAATTTTAAATCACCTTGGGCATAGTGCGGGGCATCAAGATTATGTGCGTGCGGTGCGGCGCTCAGCCGATCACCTAGCGATAAAGTTGTCAAAAAAGAGGTAGATGTGCAGGCATTAATCCAGCGAGTGAGTCAGGCAAAAGTGGATGTGGCAGGTGAAACAATAGGTGCGATTGATCAAGGCTTATTGGTTTTGTTAGGCGTTGAAAAGCACGATGACAGCGCCCTTTGCCAAAAGTTGGTCAACAAAGTACTTGGTTACCGCGTGTTTTCTGATGATGCCGGTAAAATGAATTTAAGCGTGAAAGACATTCAAGGCCAAGTGCTCGTAGTGTCACAATTTACCCTAGCGGCAGACACGAAAAGCGGCATGCGCCCAAGCTTTTCAAGTGCCGCGCCACCAGAAGACGGCGAGCGTTTGTATCAGGAATTTACCCAATTAGTGAAAGCGCAATTGGGCGATGTGGCAACAGGGCAATTTGGCGCTGACATGCAAGTGAGCTTAGTTAACGATGGCCCGGTCACTTTCCGTTTAGCGGTTTAACTGGCAGCTAATAATCTGGTTTATATAGTGTTTATGGCTCGACGTTGTGATTGCGATTGGGCTTAAAACCGTCTCTAAAAACGCGGTAAAGCCAGCAAGCTGGTTTGGGTCGGCAGGGAGGTAATTAATAAATAAATAAGCCGGTTTAAGCGCTTTTAAGGCCTGCCAAAAATCGGGTTGTGTTAGCTGAGTCGGGGTATCCGCGTTTTGGTAAACGTCTAATATCACCCAATCATATTGGCGCCCTTGCACTTTAGCCTCTGCCACAAAGTGAAACCCATCAGCTTGGTAAATGTGTGCGGGATGCGCTTGCTCGTTATCGGTTGCAAAATAACTCTGGTAGCAATCAATCACGCTTTGGCTGCGCTCAACACTGTGTACAGTCACCTCGTTAAAGAGTGCTTTGAGTAAAGTGCGAATATTGCCGCCCCCAAGCCCTAACTCTAAAACTTGCGAAGGCGCAGGCAGTGTTTGCCACTGTGATTTAAGAGTCTGTAAATGCGGAAACAGTGCATGCTCTGGCGCACTTAAATTCAACACAGATTGCAACACCTGATCTAACAGCAACCACCGAAAGTGACCATCGGCATTGTGGGTTTCGCGCACGGCAATGCGCGGCGATGACTGCAAATACAGTAGTTCACCATGCGCTTCAGCGTTTAATACAAAGCGCTGCTTTAACAGGCCTTGTGAATTTAAAAAATTATCCATGCTACTGATTCTAAGCAAATTTTCGTAAAAAGCGATGATTGAATCGGGTGTCAAAGGTCGAATATCTCTCACGCTTGCTAACTGTTATGCTGAGCCAATCATCTTTTAGGGTATGCATTTATGTGGCAAGTAAACACACCAAAACACAGTGACGAATGGCAAGCTTATTATGACTTACGCTGGCATGTTTTAAGGGCGCCATGGCAACAGCCACGCGGCTCAGAAAAAGACGAACTAGAAGACCACGCTGAGCACCGCTGTATTAAAAATGACGCAGGCGAGGTTGTGGCGGTAGCACGGCTCCATTTTAATACGCCCTCACAAGCACAAGTGCGTTATATGGCGGTCGCAGAAGGGCAGCGCAATCAACATTTAGGCAGCCGTTTATTGTATGCATTAGAACAGTACGCTTGGCAGCATGGTGCTGAGAGCTTAGTGCTTGATGCCAGAGAGCAAGCTCAACATTTTTACACCCGTCATGGCTACACGCTGGTGGAAAAAGGCCACTTAGCTTTTGGTGAAGTGCAACATTATCGCTTGTGTAAAACACGCCCAGCCAAGCCTGAGTGGTTTTTACAGTCACAATGGTTAAGTGAACTCGAAGCCACATGGCATAAGTCGATTCCTATTAGTGCAGCGATGGGCATTGAGATTGCCAGCCACACAGATTGGCAATTTAGTACTCGTGCATCCATCAGCGCCAATATTAATCTGCATCAGACTATGTTTGCTGGCTCCATTTATTCCCATGCCACTTTAACAGGGTGGGGGGCTGTACACTTGCTGCTGAAAGCCAAAGGGCTAGAGGGCGACATTGTGCTTGCTGATGGCAAAATACGCTATGCCAAACCACTTAAACACAGCCCAAATGCTGAGGTGTGTTACGCAGATTGCCAAGGTGAACTTGAGACCTTAATGAGCAAATCGAAAGCGAAAATCACAGTACCTGTAACTGTGTATGACGGCAACACGCCGGTCGCGTATTTTGAAGGGTGTTTTGTGGTAATAAAAAAAGCGCCTTAAAGGCGCTTTTTCATGCTTAAAGCAAAGTGTGGCTTTTTAAAAACGCTTGGTATTGGGTTTTAAAATCCGCGTGTTGCATCACATTGCCATGGCGCATGCCGCTAAAAACCTTAATGGCTTTTTGTGAGCTTACCGCGTGTTCATAGAGCTTTTGAGAGAGTGACGGCGGTGTTTGTCCGTCTTTTTCACCTACTATGATGTAAAGCGGCGCTTGGTGCGCTGCAACCACCTCTAAATTATTCACTTGGCGAAGTGCCGCATCTATCTTTATGTCAACAAATGGGCTGGCATACCAAGGCACTAAGGTGCTTGCCCAATCATCCACATGAGTGGCTGAGCCTTCTAATACCAATGCAGCAACCGGCCGCTCTTTTGCCACAGCACCCGCTTCAAAACTCCCTAAGGACATGCCGTGTAAAATCACCGGATGTGAGGTATTGGCAGTGACAAAATCATAATTACTCACGGCATCTTGCATCAATAAAGCAACATTTGGATTGCCATTACTTTTGCCATAGCCGCGGTGATCAAACATCACCACATTAAGCCCCATAGCGGTGAAAGCATCAAGAATACGGCGTCCACCTGAGCTTACATCAAACTGATTACCACCAAAATACATCACAGTGGCTTGGTTATCTGGGTGTTTTACCCACACGCCATAAGCATGAGTACCATCAGCGCGGGTGATCGTGTGCTCGGTTAAGGTATATCCGGCAGGTAAATTTTGGCTTAAAAGCTCACTGTGATTAGGGCGAATTAAAATGGATTCGTCCAGCGTGATGGTGGCGCAGCCGCTTGCCAGCAACATTATGCCAGCAAAGGCTAAATTAATGAGTTTCATACGTCCTTGTCTTGTTATTGTTATTTTGTACCCCTAATGTACCTATACGACTTAGCAATGCGCAACTTTTAGAGCAAATCCGTTAATAAAATGCCTACGCCAACGCGCTCTATGTGGTTGTTGTAATCAATCAGGCTTTCGCCGTAGCCATTAAAGTACTGGGCGTAGCCTCTTACGCGGCCCCACACAGGGAAGGACCAATCTAATTGCACGGCACCACGGTTATCACTGTTTAAGTTGTTACGCAGCATAAAGCTAAACTCATGGGCTTCATAACGGTAGGCACCCCCAAATTCAAAGTAACCTAAATAGTCATAGATATTGGGGTTATCGTCGCCACGTGGGTCAAGCGGGTATTCTTTTTCGTCTTCGGGTAAGCGATACCAAGGTTTAAAGCTAAACACAAAGCCTGAATGCTCCCAAATGAAGTTGGCATAGATGCGGTTCCAAGAGCGTGAATACGGCATGCTGCGGCCATTTGATTGGTGCACTATGCCAAGGGCAACCGCCATTTCATCACCCCAAAATACGTTTTCTTCATCAAGCACATTGAGCCAAAAGATTTCAGGCTCATAGTTGGTTTCGCGAAATGGGGCGGAAATATCTTTGTTATACACCTGCCAAAAGGACTGTAAGGTGAAACCAAAAAAAATCGCTTGGTCTTGATCATGAAACTCAGTCCAGATAGGCACCTTGATACTTAATTGAAACTTGGCTTCTAAGTTATCTAGTAGTTCAACGTCGTCTTCATTGGTGGGTGCACCCACCACATTGATTGGGTTGATGTTAGGCCGCGTCATGTGGCTTATGGGTAAGATGTAGTTACGCCTGTGCGGGGTGATCACATTCGGGTTTTTTTGCGACACGGCTTCTCTTGCCATGCGCTTGTCGATGGCGGTTAACTGTTTGCGCTCCTCTAAAAAGGTGCATTTAGTGCGCACTTCTTCAATCAGTTGAGCGCCATCTCCACCGATGACTTCATTTAAAATACATTGTTTTACTAGGCTGACGTTGTCATCAGTGGGGGCTTTTTCTTTTGCTGGGTTAGCAAGTAAAAGGCAAGGAAAACTAAAGAGCAAAAACAAGGTAAAGCGCATAACTAGTCTCATTATGATTATTAGCCTAAGTATATGCAGCGATTATGAATTTTGGGTGCTGAATTACACCTTAATTAAGTTAAATCAATAAAAAAGCGCACCTAAGTGCGCTTTTTAAGCGTGTTTACTCCGTCAGCGTATAAGCATTAGTAAAACACTTATAAAGCTCTGTGCCTTGGTTCACACTGGCTGAGGCAAAGTGCAAAATTGCGATGCCAGAAAACGGCGCAGCCACAGGGTTTAGTGGTGGCTCTTGAAGATAACGCTCCATTCGCAAAATATTGACTAAAGTATCGCCTTTTTCAAAATGTTGCCCCGGCTTAATCGCGTACTCCACCATGCCACCAAGCGGTGCGTAAATGGTTTGGTAGTCGTTTAATTCGCAGGCGTAGCGCGTCATTTTGGTGGCTGGGTAGTCATCTCCTGCAAGCGCCTCTTTCGCTTGTAAGTAAGCTAAAATGCCTTTGGCGTCTGTGTCTGCTTCAGCTAAATCTATGTGCTCTTGCGAGCCAAGCTCCACGGTAAATGCATCTACCATCACAGGCAGTGAGCGTCCTTGGGCTTCAAGTTTTTCAGAAAGCTGCCACCAAGGGCAAAAGCAGGCTTCATCCATGGCACCGGCAAACTCATTTGGAATAAAAAGTACGTGCTCAATATTAAAATAACGTGCCGCGTCTTTTGCATACTCTGGGCAATACAAATGCTTTGATGAAATCGGGCCTGTGTGTAAGTCCAATACAATATCGGCATCAAAGGCAAGGCGCTGCAGGTTAAGCGCAATGCGTTTGCCGGTCGTCATGCTATGAGCCGGGGCTGCTAGGGCGTCATCTAAATGAGCAATTAAACGCTCACGAAAAGCGGCTTTGATGGCCTCATCCGAGAGTTCAAGGTATGGCGTGACATCATCGCTGATATGACTGGTATCTAAATACATGCGATTCCAGTTAGTGCCTGTGATGGGATCAAAACGCCCTAGCGTAAACTCCCCAGATTTTTGATTACAGCCAATTGGGTTAGCGTAAGGCACAAGCACAACTTCAGCGTTTAACTGCGCCGTTTTAAGGCGCTCCAGCAGTTGATAAATAACCGCGTTACCTTGCACTTCAGCTCCATGCATATTGGCTTGTATATACACTTTTTTGCTGACTGGCTGAGGCGGCGTCACTTTATAAACCGGAATGGTTAACGCCAAGCCATTGGCGATTTCGCCAACTTTCACAGGCTGATGGGAAATGTGATTCATAACTTACCTCAAATACCAAGATGCAGGCATGGCTTCACGCACACATTCAAGTTTACCTTGTTGCCAAACATATTCGGGCGCAATGGTGTGCCCTAAGAAAAATGGCATGCTTTCGGTAAAACCGTAAGCGCCGGTGTAATTAAAAATCAGGGTGTCACCCACTTGAGTGGATGCAGGAAGCGAGAAAGTACCTAGCTCATCAAGAGCCGTACATAAGGGCCCATGCACTGTCATTGGCTCTGTCACTGTGCTCATTTTACCAAGCACTTGGCATGGGAATGGCTGTCCTGCCACTTGAGGTCGCAACAAATGATTAATGCCAGCACTGGCAATTAATTGGGTGTGCTGGTGGTTGGTTTTCTTATCTATGATGCGATTTAAATACACGCCAGCGTCGCCCACAGCGTAGCGACCAAGCTCCATCCAAAGTGCCCCAGAAAACGCCTCTTTCACACTGCCTAGTGCTGTTACGACGTCTTGCCAGGCTAGTGCTTCTTGCTGCGCTTCATAGGGAAGCCCTAAGCCGCCGCCTAAATCTAATACATCAAACGGTACGTTAAGGGTGTTGCTCAGGGCGTTAAGTGGCTCAAGCATGCTGAGCCAAATTGCGGCTAAGGTGTCAGAAGTGAGCACATTACCCCACTGGAACACATGAAAGCCTTTGATGTTTAAATGCTGATGATCGGATGCATTGAGCGCATGCCAATCTAAAGGCGAAAGACCAAAAGGCGTTAACTGATTGCCACCGAGCACACTTTGCGCTGTTTGTTCGTAGCGCAGTTGCACGCGCAGTAACACATGCACTGGCTCATCTAAGTCAGCCGCTAAGGCATTAAGATTTTGCACCTGATTAATGCTTTCGCAAACAAAAGTGCGAATACCTTGTTCAAGAAAGTAATTCAGCTGGGCACGACTTTTAGCAGGGCCAGTATGCAGAATCATTGCAGGGTCGACGCCTTGCGCTAACACATGATCTAACTCGCCAATGCTCGCCACATCAAAGCGCATGCCTTTCGCGTGGCAGCGCTTAATAATGGCAGACAAAGGGTTTGCTTTTACCGCATACCACAAGGTTGCCACGTCTTGATCAAGTAGCTCATCCAGCTTCTCATCAAGGGTTTCAAGGTTGTAGCAAAACGCGTTTTCATACTGACTGGCTAAGGTGGTTAGCGCGTCATCAAACTGGTCCATTAGCGCAGCGCCTCTTCTAAGGCAATGGCTGAGTCTGTCTGGGCATCACGGTATTTGATGATAAGGGCGCATGCTTGTTGTAAGCCTTGGGCTTTACCAAAAGCAGAAGACGCAGGGCGGGTGCCTGGAATAACAATGGCATTAGCAGGAATGGCTTCGCCACGGGCAAGTTGGCGCTCGTTGACACAGTCAAATACCGGCACACTGGCAGAAAGGGTCACATTCGGTGCCAGCACAGCACCTTGTTTAATGTGTACGCCTTCTACTAATACGCAACCTGCGCCAATAAAGGCGTTATCTTCAATCACAACTGGGCTTGCGCCAATAGGTTCAAGCACGCCGCCCACTTGTACGCCGGCACTTAAATGCACGTGTTTACCAATTTGCGCACAAGACCCAACCAGTGCGTTGCTGTCTACCATAGTGCCTTCATCCACGTAAGCACCAATGTTGATGTAAGCAGGTGGCATGATCACCACGCCTTTTGCAACATAAGCACCTCGGCGTACCGCCGAGCCACCCGGTACTAAACGCACGCCATCTGCTGGAGTAAAGCTGCGCGGGGCAAGGTTATGTTTGTCCACAAAACCGCCGTTAAACTCGGTCAGTTCACCGGCTCTAAAGCTGTCTAAAATGCCGTTTTTAACATCGCTATTGGCAAGCCAAGTGCCATCAGCTTGTGGTGTTGCTGCGCGTAACTCGCCACGCTCTAGCGCGTCTAGGGTGTTTTGCCACTCAGGGGTAATTGAATTTAATTGTGGTTGACTCATCTCTACCGAATCTTTAATTAGCGGCAGAGCAAGATGCACTCTGCCAAATTAGCTATTCGGAGAGCACAATGGACTACGAAGGGCGCACAGGCGCAGGGGTTCGAAGACCAGAAGCTCTCCACCAAAACATAAACACATAGGTGTTTGGTGACAGTCGCTGGGATTCAGCCCATGCGCCCGAAGTAATCACACAGCAAAGCGTGGTCACTCCTCGGCGTAGTCTCCCCTGATTATGTGTCGTAGGAATTTGCTTTCCTCAACATAACTGCCTGAGCTACGCACCTCTTCTAGCCTATTGGGATGTGGCATAAAAAACGCCACATCCAAAATAGGATGCGGCGCGCATTCAAACATCTTTATCGCCTAAGTGCAAGTGCTTGCGCTTAGTCGGTAGTATTAGCTTAGAGCTTAGTTACTTTATAGCCTTGTGCTTTAAGCTGTTTTACTAACCCTGAGTCACCCACTAAATGTAGGGCACCTACGGCAACAAATAATGACTCTTGGCTAAGGCGTGGTGATAGCTGAGTCATCCAATTATTGTTGCGGTTAGTTAAAAGAGCCGCCTCAGTGCGCTTACCAAACTCAGACCCTTTAAAGGTTTTTTGGTAGTACTCATTAAGCGCTACGTAATCGCCATCAAGCCAGTTATCAACAATCAGCTTAAAGTGAGCATCCATTTCATTCAGTTGGTTTAGTGTGTCAGTGATCATTAAATCGCTGTATGGCGAAAATGAATCAAAAATGGCCATTTGCCCTTCAAAGGTTTCCAAATCGCTCACGGCAATGTTTTGCTCTTTAGCAAATTTAATAACCTGCTTATCAATACCAAACTGCTCATTAAAGCCAGCGCGTTGATACTCCATGGCCGCTATGGTTAAAGACACTGCCCAAGGCTTCATTTGGTTAAATAGCTGGATATCGATTTGGCGCTCTGCAAAGTAATTTTTAAGCGCGTTATAAGTGTCTTTTTTCAGCTCAGTTTGCAGTGTTTTACCTGCTGGTAAGAGCATATGAGGCAACGCCATTTGTTGAATTTGGATTGGTGTCAGCTCGCTGATGTCGACCTCCACAACCACTTCGTCGGTGCGTTTAATGGCATTAAGTACCTTTTCTGGCAGTTGCGCCATTTGTGCTGTACCAACATGTACTGTGCCCATTAAATAAGACGTTTTACCGTCTTTTTCTACC
>JBGTXC010000112.1:0-8610 GCA_041937835.1 Alteromonadaceae bacterium
TTTCCTTAATACCGTCGCCATGGAAGAAAACACCATAGACGGTGCAATCGATTACAAAGGCCAATCACAGCTTTACTACGAAGGCGCCTCTGCCATGACAGGGGTGTTTATTTTGGCGCTCACAGTGACCTTTTTGGTGCTGGCCGCTCAGTTTGAAAGCTTTGTGCACCCTTTTGTGATTATGCTTACCGTGCCGCTTGGTTTAGTGGGTGCTTTGGCAGGGCTTCATTTCACGGGGTCTAGCCTTAACATTTACAGCCAAATTGGCATTGTGATGTTGATAGGTTTAAGTGCTAAAAACGGCATACTCATTGTGGAATTTGCCAACCAATTACGCGACCAAGGCAAAGACTTTGCTGAGGCCTTAATTGGGGCAGCAAAATTACGTTTACGCCCTATCATCATGACGTCACTCACCACAGTGATGAGTGCCGTACCACTGGTGCTTGCCACAGGACCCGGTGCCGAGAGCCGCATGGTCATAGGTATTGTGATCTTCTTTGGAGTGATCTTAGCAACCCTGTTAACCTTATTAATCATACCGAGTGCCTATTATCTCCTTGCACAGAAAACGCAAAGCCCTGCATTTTTAAAGGCGCGCTTGGCTGAGCAAGCAGATAAACACCCAACAGAGTAAAGGAAAGACGATGGCAACAGCCACATTTGGCGGCGGCTGCTTTTGGTGTATTGATGCGGCGTTCCGCGAGCTTTCTGGGGTGACTGATGTCACCTCAGGTTACATGGGTGGTCATACTGACAACCCCAATTACCAAGCCATTTGCACCGGCGAAACCGGTCACGCAGAGGTGATCCAAATCACTTATGATGAAAATCAGTTGCCGTTTAGTACCTTACTGGACGTGTTTTTCACTTTGCACGACCCAACCCAACTTAACCGCCAAGGTAATGACGTCGGCACGCAATACCGCAGCGTGGTGTTTTATCACAGCAATCAGCAAAAGCTCGACACCGAAATTGCCATTAGAAATCTCGCAGGTCACTTTCAAGACCCAATTGTGACTGAGCTTGCACCCGTCACTACCTTTTACCCTGCTGAGTATTACCACCAAGATTACTACAGCAATAATACCAACCAGCCCTATTGCAGTTACTTGATTACGCCCAAAATGGTGCGTTTTCGAGAGCGCTTTAAAGCATTAATTGACCAATAAAAAAGGCCCTTAAGGGCCTTTTTTTTAAAATTGATACACAACTCGTAAGCTTAACTGCCTACCTGGGGTTTGATAGCGCAACAAGCCCTTGTCACTAACATCATACCCGGCGTGGTGAATGTCACGGTCAAAGGCATTATCAAGGTTGATTGCCACGCTTAAGTCATCGCTCAACTGATAAGCCACTGACCCACCGACACTCACATAACTGGCTAAAGTCTCATTAAAATACGCTATGGTTGGGCGACTACTGCGGTACTGAGTATTTAAAGCAAATTGCCAGTTTTCAATGGCCACACTGCCTTGCCAATTGAGCTGGGTTTTAGCACGGCGTGCCAATGCCTTGCCTTGGTCATCTTCAGCGGTTAATACATTAAACATCACATTATGAGCAACTATGCCTGTGTTAAAGGTGCTTGCAATCTCAAGCCCTTCGCTGAGCGCTTCATCTAAGTTTTGTGCTAAGTACGCCCCTTGGTTTGGGTCGTAGTCAAGTGCGATCATCTCGTCAATGTGTTGACGATACAGCGCAATTTGCACTGACATCGCATCAGTCATGACTTTTAGTCCAAGCTCTTGGGTGCGACTTTGCTCAGGCTCAAGCTCAGGATTTGCCACCACCCAAAGGTTACCTTGTGGGTATAAATCACTGAATGTAGGCACCCTAAACCCAGTAGCTTGATTGGCAAATACAGTGACATTAGCGTTAATTTGATACCCTGCACCTAAGGTGTAGCTCACATGGCTGTCATAATCGCTGACATCATCAAAGCGCACAGCACCGTCAAATAACCATGCAGGCCCTTGGTACACTGCCCCTATGTTTACCGCTTTATGAAGGCGATCCGTACGGCTAAAACTGCCACTGGAATCACTGATGTCTTGACGCTCCACGCTGACATTACCAAAACCGGTCACGCTTTCTGAGATGCGCATATCGCCTCGGTATTGGAAAAAGCTACGTGCGGTGGCATACGTTTGGCCAAACTGCAGTGGATCATTAATTTGCTGCTCATCCGTATGGGCAAGATTAACCGCGTGACGTAAATATCCGTGTTGGTAATCTCCATTAAGCACATGAGCGCGCGTTAAAAACGACACCGACGTTGGGCCAAAGCTGGCATCATAATCAAGCGCACCTTGGTTTATACGAAAACGGTAGCCAAGGTTGATGCCTTGAATCTCAGTGTTAAAAGCGGCCATGCCATAGCGTTGATGAAAGCCATCGTCGTCGCTATTAGCATCCTCTATGGCTTGTTCAGTCACATCAAAGCCATCGCTGCCAGTTGCGCCCACCAGCCCAAAAAAGCCGTCTTGTGCGTAATAGCCATTGGCATGATAAAAACGCTCAGTGCCAATACTGGCATCCACACCACGACCATCCGTTTTAGTGATGATGTTGATCACTCCAGCAATGGCATCGGCACCATAAATGGCCGCGCGGGCACCGCGTAGCACTTCAATGCGAGCCACCATAGCCAGCGGAATGTTTGCCAGCGCTTTTGCACCACTGTTGGCATCCCCAACTGGGACGTTATCTATCAACACCAGCTGATGCTTGCTCGTTGCACCGCGGCTAAACACATCCGTTTGTTGGGCATAGCCACCTGAGCGCACCACATCCAAAAAGCTCAGCTTTTGCAGCACACTGGGTAAGTCATACACGCCCAGTCTGGTGATGTCTTCAGCGTGAATGGCCGTGACATTGGTTAACAAAGTTAAAGGGGCTTGTTGGATTTGGTTACCTGTGATGGTCATACGCTCAATGGCATTCACATCACTGGCCTGTGCAACTTGGCTTGTTAAAGTGGTCGCCAGCGCCAAGGCCGAAATTCGCAGGGGTTTATTCATTGTGTTTTAGTGCACCCGCCGTACACCCTCATCGATTTGAACATTAGGCCGGTCTCCGGGCTTTGAATGTTTGCCAAGCAAAAGGCTTTTCCTTCCCAAGCAACTGCTCAGTGGTTTAAAAGCGTGCATTCATTACCGTTGCGGGGGCAGCGTGAGATTTCCACTCAACTTCCCGATTATCTTGCGTTAAGCAAGCACCTAATGGTTTAAAAAATAAGCCTGCGTATTGTCAAACTCACGCGCCTTTCAGTCAATCTGAAAATCGCAGTAAAAACCTAGATTTAGCACATTTTTTAACTATATTTAATGAGTTAGACGTCTCTAAGGAAGGAACTTGGGTCTCTTAATGAAGGATTCAGCGCAATTATCACTGGTTGATATATATAACAATAACTCGTTTTTTGAGGTCCTAAATTCCAAAAAGCTCGGAATTTTGATTTGTGATGCCAACGGTCAAGTGCATCACATGAATCAAGCCTTGTGCCATTGGTGCGGCCACAACTTTGCTAACGAGACCATCTCGGTTGCCCAAGTGTTGCCTCAGCTTGAAAATGCTCGGGTAAAAATCCCTGATAGTGAGCATTTTGCCCCCTTTGAGTTCGCCTTAATGACCCCAGAGCTCAGCCACCCAATTGTGCTGAGCGCCATTCAAATTAAACAATCCGTGTTAAACGACACCCACTATTTAATTTTGTGTTGGCACCGCCGTGCAAACACAATTGAAAGCTACCAAAGTTTATTACCTAGTTTTGCGCTGCAGCAAGTCTTTGATTTAGCTCCGATTGGTATCATTCATTTAAACCCAGAATGGGAATGTACTTACATCAATGACACCTTTTGTAAGCTCACTCAGTTAAATCATGAAGAGCTTACAGGGCGCGGCTGGACCACTCTTTTTCAAGAAAACGACGATGATTTACACAGGCTTATTTCAGGGCTTATCAATAATGGCCGGGCGCAGTTAGAAATCAACCGCCCCTCTTGCACAAAGCACACGCGGGTACTGCTCTTAGAATTAAAAGCCGAATTTAATAAACGCGGAAAGCTCACTTTTGCCGTTGGCGGCTTGACTGATATCAGTGATAGGGTCAATCGTGAAAACGAAATTCACCGCCTTGCTAATTATGATGAGGTCACAGGGCTTTATAACCGCCTAGCGCTTAAGCACCAGCTTGAGCGTTACATTCAAATTGCTAATCAGTTATCGCAACAAGTTCAGGTGCTCTTTATTGACTTAGACGGCTTTAAAGCCATCAACGATTTATACGGCCACGCAGTGGGCGATGATGTTCTAAAAGTGACGGCTAAACGCTTACAAAAAACCATCCGCCAGTCCGACATTGCCGCGCGCCTAGGTGGTGATGAATTTGTGGTGTTAATGCCTGGCGCCCTGACAAAGCACATCGTCGACAGCATTGCCAAAAAGCTCTTGTTTGCCATAGAGCAAACCATTGAAATTGATGACAAAGAGCTACATGTCAGCGGCAGCATAGGCATAGCGCAATACATTGGCGCGCAAAACAGTGAGCAAAGCCCAGAAACCATCCGTGAGGAGCTTTTAAAACAAGCGGATTTAGCCATGTATAACGCAAAATCTCTGGGCAAAAACCGTTACTGCCGCTTTGATGTGAGTCACAGTAACAAGCTCACACGAAGCTTTACCATAGCGCAAAACCTGCCTCAGGCACTCAAAGCATTTAAAGTGAGTTATCACTATCAGCCCATCATTGCGCATCAAAGTGAGCAAATCACCTTTGTGGAAGCGCTTGTGCGTTGGCACCATGAAGAACTAGGCGAGTTAAGTGCAAGAGAAATCATTAATACCGCAGAGTCCAACGGTAAAATCCTTGCACTGCAACGCTACATGCTTGAAATGACCATCAGCGAATTTCGCGAAATTGCCTACCACAGCCGCTTTTATAACGAGCAACTAGGGCTGTGCTTAAACTTAAGTACCACGCAGCTAAACGAACACAGCTGCATGCAAGAAATCATCGACTTAGCAGGCAAGTACAAGATTGCGCCTCAGCAAATCATGCTGGAAGTCAGTGAAGAAACCTTACACCAAGATCACGATAGTTTGAGCCACAATTTACACACCTTAAAAGAGGCTGGCTTTTTACTCGCCATCGATGATTTTGGCCGTAATCACTCATCGCTGCATAGCTTGAGTGATTTTCCTTTTGACTACGTCAAACTGGATAAAGCCTTTATCGAACACAAGCAAGGTCTTGTTAATCAAAGTGAAATGATCGATGGAATCATACACTTATGTCATCAATTAAATAAAAAAGTTGTTGCGGAAGGGGTTGAAACTAGTGAACAATCGCAATTATTGGGACAGATCCACTGCGACCTGTATCAAGGCTACCTGTATTGCAAACCCCTTAAAAAAGAACAACTAATTGCTTGGATCAGTGACTACTATGACAACAAACAAGCCCGAACTGGAGCATGAAACCTCTTCCCCTAAATTTATTGTCGGTATCGGTGCTTCTGCCGGTGGCTTGGATGCCTTAAAACGTTTTTTAAGCCATGCACCGAGTGACTGTGGTGTGGCTTATATCGTTGTGCAACATCTCTCTCCTGATTTTAAAAGCATGATGGATGAGCTATTACAGTCGCAAACCAAGATGCCCGTAAAAATGGCCACTGACTTTGAAAGCATTGCACCTAATACAGTGTACCTATTGCCAGAGCGCCGGCACCTCATGCTCGCTTCAGGTAAAATCATGCTTGCCCAAGTTGATGAATCTAAAATTCACCACCCAATTGATTACTTCTTTAAATCCTTAGCGGAAGAAAACCAAAACCATGCCGTTGGCGTGATTTTATCTGGCACAGGCAATGACGGCAGCCGTGGTATTGAAGAGCTTAATCAAATGGGGGCACTGACCTTAGTGCAAGACCCAGAAGACGCGGAATTTGACGGCATGCCCGTCAGCGCCCTAAAAACCAAATGCGTTGATTACCTGCTAAACGCAGAACAAATGGGCGAAAAGATTTTAGAGTTTGTGACTTCAAATACCTCATTGGGTGATGTGAGTGACGGTGACAACCGCGAACACCTGATTTCACAATATGAAGCAGTGTTTAAACATGTTCATAAGCAGCAAAACCTCAACTTACATGATTATAAGATCAGTACGGTCGAGCGCCGCATTCACCATCGCATGCGCTGTTTAGGCATAGAAAAGGTCGACGATTACTTACAGTACATAGACAACAACATTAAAGAAGCAGACCAGCTTGCTAACGACATCATGATAGGCGTAACCGCCTTTTTCCGTGACCCCTATGTGTGGCCTAACTTAAAAGAAACCATACTTAAAACCATATTAAGCGCTAAACAACATAATGACTCCTTTAGGGTGTGGATCCCGGGGTGTGCCAGTGGCGAAGAAGCCTACACAATTGGTATCTTGCTGCATGAGTTAGTGGAAGAGCTTGAAGTTGATTGCGACATTCGTATTTTTGCCTCGGACATAGATCGCGAAGCCATTCAATTTGCCAGCCAAGGTATTTATTCCGAAAGCCGCATTGAAGATGTGCCAGAGGAATATCGCAAAAAGTACTTTGTTAAAACTGAAGCCGGCTTTGCCGTTGTTGATCATTTACGCAAGAGCATCGTCTTTGCGGTACACAACGTGCTTGAAGATCCGCCCTTTTCAAACATGGATTTGATCAGCTGCCGTAATATTTTGATTTATTTCCAAGCCGAAGCACAAAAGAACATTTTATCCTTACTGCATTTTGCCCTGCGCCCACATGGCTTTTTGTTGTTGGGTGAGGCGGAGTCCACCAGCTGCTTAAAAGAACACTTTGAGAAAGTTGATAAAACGCTGCGTATTTACCAACGTAAAAAAGACTCCAAAATCAGCTTAAGTGCAGTGCGATTAAATGACCAAAATGGCTCTTACCGCCGCATTATTCCGCAAGTCAGTAAAATGCTAAAGCGCACATCCAATATGCCACCGGCAAGTAGCATGGTCACCCGAGTTAAAGACGAGCTATTTAAGCTGCACACCCCACCAACTTTGGTGCTCGATAGGCAACACAATGTGGTGTATAGCTTTGGTAACACCCATCACATCACTAAAAAGATGCAACCGGGTGCCAACTCCATGCACTACAGCAACTTCATCATTGATGAGCTAGTGTCTTTGGTAGGGTCCTTAGTGCGCCAAGTGGAAGTCAGCAAAGAGCGCATTATCCTTGCGGATGTGGGCATGTTAGACGGTGATAAACCCCATTTGTTGGATGGTACTTTTGTCGAAATGCCAAACATGAATGGCCAAGGCCATGTGGTGATTTCGGTTTACCCTACTAATCAAGAGCTGCTAGACGACATAGAGCATGACAGCGCCTTAAGTAATAGCCAAGTGGATTTAAGGGTAAAACAGTTAGATGCGGCCTTAGTGGATGCCCGAGTGCTCCTTGGTGAAAAGCAGCAAGATTTAGAAGAGATGACCGAAGAGCTGCAAGTGACTAACGAAGAGCTGATGGCATCAAACGAAGAGCTGCAATCCACCAATGAAGAGCTGCAATCCGTTAACGAAGAGCTCTTTACAGTAAACACAGAGCACCAAGAAAAAATCCGTGAGCTAGAAAGCACAAACAATGATTTAGACTTGCTACTAAACGCCACTAACCTTGGGGTTATCAACCTAGATTCGAACCTTCATATTCGCCGCTTTACGCCCAAAATTCGTGAATATATCAATATCTTACCTTTAGATATTGACCGCCCGTTTTCGGACATTACCCATAACTTTGCGATTGATAACTTTAACGAGTTATTACGTGAGGTGCTTGGCTCGCAAAAACAAGCTCAGTTAAAGGTGTCTCACACTACTAACCCTGACTCAAACATAGTGCTCACCATCACCCCTTACATAGATAACGAGCAAAAATGTGATGGCTTAATTATGTTGTTCCAAGACATTAGCCACTTAATGCGTTTGTAATTGGACGAAGCTTAGAGCGGTGATGCACGTAATCGCTGCCCATTAAAAAAGGAGCCCTGCTGGCTCCTTTTTCGTTTAACTTTCGCGGCTCGTATTCAAGCTAGTCGCGGAAGTTTTTAAACTGGAATGGCTGACCTAAATCAGCACCGCGTACAAGTTGCATAGCCGCTTGTAAGTCATCACGCTTTTTACCTGTTACACGCACTTCTTCGCCCTGAATCGCGACTTGCACTTTCATTTTGCTGTCTTTGATCAGCTTAACCAGCTTTTTAGCAATCTCTTTTTCGATGCCTTGTTTGATTTGTACTTGCTGGCTCACTGTTTTACCTGAAGGGACAATGGCTTTTGTTTCAAAGCTCAACACATCTAAACCACGTTTAGTCGCTTTGCTCAGCAGTACGTCGTACATTTGCTGTAATTGAAAGTCTGCGGTTGCCTTCATGGTGATCACGTCTTTGGCAATCGAGAACTCGGCTTCAACACCACGAAAATCATAACGGGTAGCAAGCTCGCGGTTCGCGTTATCCACGGCATTTAAGGCTTCGTTTAAGTCCACTTCTGAAACAATATCAAAGGATGGCATGAGGTTACTCCTAATTTTAATTACCGGAATTATAGCG
>JBGTXC010000113.1:0-8470 GCA_041937835.1 Alteromonadaceae bacterium
TTTCTAAATCACGAATCTCACCCACCATGACGACATCCGGGTCTTGGCGTAAGAACGCCCTTAAGGCATTTGCAAATGTCATGTCTGCTTTGGCATTAATTTGTACTTGGTTGATGCCCTCAAGGTTGATTTCGACTGGGTCTTCCGCTGTGGAAATATTGCGCTCAGGCTTATTTAAAATGTTTAACCCAGTGTACAAAGACACGGTTTTACCTGAGCCAGTAGGGCCTGTGACTAAAATCATGCCTTGTGGTTGCCCTAAAGCATTCATGTAAAGCTGTTTTTGCTCAGACTCATAGCCGAGCACATCAATGCCTAGCATGGCGCTGGATGAGTCTAAAATCCGCATTACGATTTTTTCACCCCAAAGGGTCGGCAAGGTACTCACACGGAAATCGATGCTTTTTTTAGCGGTAATCTTAAGCTTGATGCGGCCATCTTGGGGTTTGCGCTTTTCGGCAATATCCAGCCGTGACATAACTTTGACCCGCGCGGAAATCCTTGTACCAAGCGCCGCTGGTGGTGAGGCCACCTCATGCAAAATGCCATCAATACGAAACCGAATGCGGTAACTGTGCTCGTAGGGCTCAAAGTGAAGATCCGAAGCGCCTTTTCTAATGGCATCCATTAATATTTTGTTGATGTAGACGATAATGGGCGCGTCTTCACCATCGCCTGTGGCTTCTTCTTTTTCTTCTTGGCTGGAGTCTACTTCGAGTTGACTAAGCTCTTCGACATCTTTATCAGAAAGCTCAAGCCCTTTGGTGGTATCAAATAACTCTTCAATTTTACGCTCAAGGTCGAGGTAGTTAACTACCACGACCTCACACTGGAACCCGGTATTAAATTCAAAGTTTTCAAAAGCGCCGTAATCCGTTGGATCTGACGCGGCTATGTATAAAGTGCGATTCTTTTTTGCCAGCGGCAGCACATGATGTTTTTTAATGAGTGCTTCGTTAATGGCTTTTGGTGGAATGCTGCTGATATCAAACTGAGTGATATCCAAATAGGGTACGCGGAACAGGTCTTTACACTGCTCAGCAAGTTGCCCTGCGTCTAAGTCGCTGGTGGCAACAATGAGTTCAGCAACGCTTTGGCTATGGTTGGCTTCTTTTTCAACTTGATCGTTTGCCACATAGCCTAAATTAATAAACTTGCGCAAAAGCGGAGAGCTTAAGTTAATTGCCATAGCACCTGCGTATTATTGGAAATTAACTTAAGTGTGATTCACAAAGTAAAAATTGCAACTAATTGAGCGTGTTAGCTTGTTTTAGAAATGTTTGGTGTAACGTGTTTATGTCTTCAATCACGTTGGCAAAGGGGCGGTCGTTGTCTAACACGTGCGCTGCTTTTTGGCATTTCTGCTGGCGTGACATTTGTGCCGCAATAATGGCTTCCACCTGAGATTGGGCGACATTATCCCGTTTGTGTGTGCGGCTAATTTGGGTGTGTTCTGGTACATCAACTAATAAGGTGGTGTGGCATAAGGCATCTAAGCCATTTTCAAAAAGCAGTGGGGCAATCAGTATAACGTAGTCGCCGTCAGCGTTTTCTAGCTGAGTGTGAATGCCTTCCCGGATCAGTGGATGTAAAATGCCATTGAGGGTGTCTTTAGCGCTTGCCTCTTTAAAAATTAAAGTGCGAAGCGCACTTCGGTTTAGGCTACCATCTGAATGCAAAATGCCGTCACCAAACGCTTTGGTCACGGCTTTTAGCCCTTCAGAGCCAATCGCCACCACATCACGGGCAATTAAGTCAGCATCCACTAAAGGGATGCCTAAACGCGCAAATTCATTGCCGACTGTGGTTTTACCTGAGCCGATACCACCTGTGAGGCCAACTATCAGCTTTGCCATTACAGCCCCATCCAGTTGTAATAAGCTGCTTTAATTGGAGTGCCCCAAAGGATGGCTATCCAACCAGCAATGGCAATGTAAGGGCCAAATGGAATCGGTTGGGCTTTATCCTTACCTTGAATGGTCATTAAAGTGATGCCCAAAACGGCACCCACCAAAGACGAGAGCAAAATGATCATCAACAAAGACTGCCATCCAAGTAGAGCGCCAAACACGGCAAGCAATTTAAAGTCGCCATACCCCATGCCTTCTTTACCTGTGACTAGCTTGAAAAGCCAAAATACGGACCAAAGTGATAAGTAACCAACTGCAGCACCAATTAATGCCTCCGTTGTGGATATAGTTAACCCAAACACAGACAACAACAAAGCAAACCAAAGTAAAGGTTGGGTGATGTTATCCGGCAAGAGCATGTGATCAATATCAATAAAGCTGAGTGCAATCAGTGCCCAGGTCACCAGTAAAATAGCTAGGGCATAGCCAGTGGCACCAAAATGGTGTGCTACCACTAGGCTCATAATGGCGGTAAATGCTTCAATGAGCGGATAGCGCGGGCTGATGGGGGCATCACACGAAGCACAGCGCCCTTTTAGCATCAGCCAACCAAGCACGGGGATGTTATGCCAAGGCTTAATGCTGGCATCACACTTAGGGCAGCGTGATTTTGGCGTGATTAAATTGAACGGCTTTAGGGCTTCTTTTTGTGTTGGCTTTTTAAGCTCATCGGCAAGTAATACACGGCATTCGCCTTGCCATTCACGTTTCATCATCTCAGGAATGCGATAAATCACCACATTCAAAAAACTTCCTACACATAAGCTCACAAGTGCCACAGTTAAAAGCCAAAACCAAGGCTCGGCTTGGGCAAGGTTTACTACATCATTCAACATTAAATTACCGAGCCTAATTGGAAGATAGGTAAGTACATGGCAACAATTAAGCCACCTACAAGCACACCAAGCACCGCCATAATGAGCGGCTCTAATAAGCTTGAAAGACCATCCACAGCGTCATCCACCTCTTGCTCATAAATGGTGGCCACTTTTGCCAGCATGGAATCTAGAGAGCCTGACTCTTCACCTATGCTCACCATTTGCACCACCATATCAGGGAAGATGCCTGAGTTACGCATGGCGTAGTTCATTTGGTTACCTGAGCTTACTTCCGCTTTAATTTCTAAAATGGCGTCACGGTACACCGCATTACCTGAGGCGCCTGCAGCGCTGTCTAGAGCATCCACAAGCGGTACACCGGCAGCAAAGGTAGTTGAAAGCGTACGGGCATAACGGGCTACCGCCGCTTTATTTAAAATGCCGCCAATCACTGGCAGTTTTAAAATGGTTTTATCTGTGGCATCGCGCACGTCTTTACTTTTAAAGTGAAGCTGCTTAAAGCCATAACCAAATATCCCAAGTCCTGCCAAGATATAGAGCCAATAGGCTTGCATAAATTCGGAAATATTAATTACAAATTGTGTAAAGGCAGGCAATTCAGCGCCAAAACCAGCAAAAATTTGCTCAAACTGTGGTACCACAAAAATTAATAGGATGGAGGTTACAATTAAAGCCACAACTAAAACTGCCACTGGATAGAACATGGCTTTTTTGATTTTAGATTTAAGGGCTTCGGCCTTTTCTTTGTAAAGTGCGACTCGGTCAAAGATCTTATCTAGCGCACCTGATTGCTCACCCGATTCCACTAAATCGCAATATAAGTCATCAAAGTGTTTTGGATGCTTACGAAGGGTGTCTGAAAGCGGTTGACCGGCTTTAATTTCATCACCAATGCTTTGCATCAGTTTTTGAATGGACTTTTTTTCAGAGCCTGAGCCAATCATTTCAATCGCTTGAATCAGCGGCACGCCCGCAAGCAGCATGGTCGCGATTTGCCGCGTCACCATGGCAATGTCTTTAGGAATGATTTTTGGCTCTGTGCTAATACCAAGTAGAGGTTTTGGCTTTTTACGAACTTTAGAAGGGGTAATGCCTTGCTTTCTAAGCTGGGCTTTAACTAATGCGATACTTGCGCCAGACATCTCGCCTTCGAGCTTTTTACCCCGTGCGTTTACCCCAATCCAACTGTAGGTATCTAAATTTGTTGTTGTTTTTGTTGCCATCCATCAAGTCCTTACTGGTAATGGGTCACACGGTTAATTTCAACTAAGCTGGTCACGCCTTGAGCTGCTTTTAATAAGCCACTGCGGCGAAGGTTGTTTACCCCTTCTTCCTCAGCCACTTTGGCTATTTCTAAGGAGTTGCCGCCTTGCATGATGATATTGGCAATCTTAGGGGTAATTGGCAAGACTTCATAAATACCCACTCGGCCTTTATAACCTTCGGTACATTGGTCACAGCCTACGGCTTTAAATAAAGTCAGTTCTGGCAAATCGGATTCTTTAAAGCCCAAATTGAGTAGCTCGTCTCTTGGTAAGGTTTCTTCTACTTTACAGTGCTTGCATAAACGGCGGGCAAGACGCTGAGCAATAATTAAGCTTACTGAACTGGCAATGTTATAAGAAGGCACGCCCATGTTCATTAAACGAGTCAGGGTTTCAGGTGCTGAGTTGGTGTGTAGGGTAGATAACACTAAGTGACCGGTTTGCGCCGCTTTTATTGAAATTTCAGCGGTTTCTAAATCACGAATCTCACCCACCATGACTACATCCGGGTCTTGGCGTAAGAAGGCGCGAAGCGCATTGGCAAAAGTCATCTCTGCTTTGGGGTTGATTTGAACCTGGTTAATGCCTTCTAAGTTAATTTCTACTGGATCTTCTGCCGTTGAAATATTGCGCTCAGGTTTGTTTAGTATGTTCAAACCCGTATACAGTGACACGGTTTTACCAGACCCCGTTGGACCCGTCACCAAAATCATCCCTTGAGGTTGGGCAAGCGCTTGCATGTACAAGGCTTTTTGCTCAGGTTCATAGCCTAGTACATCAATCCCCAGCATGGCACTGGATGAGTCCAAAATACGCATTACGATTTTCTCACCCCAAAGTGTCGGTAAGGTACTAACACGAAAATCGATGCTTTTCTTTTTATTTATTTTTAACTTAATGCGGCCATCTTGGGGTTTGCGCTTTTCCGCTAAATCCAAATGAGACATGACTTTAATACGCGCAGCAATCCGGCTTTCAAGGGTGATGGGCGGTGTGGCTACTTCATGTAAAACGCCATCAACACGAAAACGAATGCGGTAGGTATGCTCATAGGGCTCAAAGTGTAAATCGGAGGCACCACGTTTTATGGCATCCATCAAAATTTTATTGATGTAAACAATGATAGGGGCATCGTCTTCTTTACTGTTTACATCAGTCGCAAGCGACTTTTTGTCTTCTTGCTCGTCTTCATTGCCACTGAGCTCTGCGAGTTCATCATCGCTCATGGCAAGGCCAGCAGCCTCATCAAATAAGGACTCAATAGCAAGCTCAAGCTGTTGGTAATCCACTACCACCGCTTCGCAATTTAGGCCTGTATTAAAGGCATAATCTTCAAAGGCATTGAAATTAGTTGGATCGCTGGTGGCTAAATATAAGGTATTGCCTTTTACCGCTATGGGTAAAATAAAGTGTTTTCGAATGAGCTTTTCATTGATCACCCGTTCTTCGGGCAATAAGCGCATGTCGTAATGTTTTAAATCTAGAAACGGAACTTGGAAAAGTTCAGAAGCACGCTTGGCAAGTTGATCTGCCGTTAAATTGGATACGCTGCAAATTAGCTCAGCCACAGAGCCCTGGTGGCTACTAAGTCGTTCTTGAAAGGCTTCACAATCTAAAATGTTATGGCTAGTAAGGCGCTTTATTAATGGGGAAGATAAAAACATCTAATATTGCTTTCCGTGCTCAATAATAGTTGAGAAAACCAAATTTACAGGTGTATTGCAATAAAAAAGGCGCCGAAGCGCCTTATTAATAACTATTTTGGTTATACAGCTGTGCAGCCTTTTGGTAAGTAAGAAGCTTTCCAACCAGAGGCACTTGAACCATCAACGGTACAAGTCCATACACCTGCTGCAGAGCGATTTAAATTGATGATAGCGTCATTGATAGAGGCACCCGCACCTTTCACAGTACATTCGATTTTTGAAGTACCGTCTAAATCAAGAGTACAATATGTACCACCACCAGCAGTTTGACCAATATAACCAACGTTATCAGCAACTAATGACGGTGTAGTTCCTTCATTTACTTTTACTTCAAATTGTGTTTTGAGAGCAGTCACTTCAGCGTGTGCAGCACCGACTTGTGATTTAGCTGTGTAATCTTGGTACTGAGGCAGTGCTACAGCGGCAAGAATACCGATGATCGCAACTACGATCATGAGTTCGATTAAGGTGAAACCTTTTTGATTCGTCTGTTTGATGTTTTGCATAGTAACCTCTCCTAAAGGTGTTTGGGGCAAACGGATTCGCTACTTGAATCCTTAGTTTTAAAGTTTATGGTGCAAAATCACCACTTTGGCAAGGCATTAATCAAAGTAGCTTTTAGCTAATTTAATGTTTGCCCATAAAAGGGTGAACACCGAAACTCAAAAGTTTTGTTTGTTATAACTTGGTAGGCCAGCCTTAAGGTATGAAAAAAGCACTATAAGGAGGCGTTACACAAATTAACTCAATCAAAACTCATACTAAACTAGTAATATCTAATCCGTAATTCGTTATTATTTACTACTTATCTTGATGCTAGCAGAGATTTCCCATCTTGGGTAGCACCAAACTGCAAATTTTGTTGCTTTTTTGTAGCAAAAAAGCATGACCTGACTTTACCCCAAAAAAATCAATTTGCAAAACGCATTGAAAGATCAATTGCTTGTACATTTTTTGTCAGGGCACCAGAGGAGATAAAATCCACCCCTAGTTGTGAATATTTCTTTAAAATATCCTGCGTCATATTGCCGGAAACCTCTAGCCTGGCGCGATTATCGGTAATCTTGACAGCTTCTTCAATAGCTGGAATCGAAAAGTTATCTAACATGATGATATCCGCACCAGCATCAAGCGCTTGGTTTAGTTCATCTAGTGACTCTACTTCTACTTCTACTTTGGCATCTGGCTTTATTTTTTTCGCTTGCGCTACAGCTTGGTTAATACCACCGGCGGCGGCAATGTGGTTTTCTTTAATTAGGAAAGCATCAAATAAACCAATACGGTGATTATGACCACCACCACAGGTGACTGCATATTTTTGTAGTAGACGTAGGCCCGGCACGGTTTTACGGGTATCAAGCAATTTTGTTTTGCCACCCGCCAGTAACGACACGTAATGACGCGTTGTCGTGGCAGTTCCAGAGAGCGTTTGCACAAAGTTAAGTGCGGTGCGCTCTGCGGTTAAAATCGCACGGGCTGAGCCTTTTGCAGTAAATAGCAGGCTATTGGCTGATACTGAATCGCCGTCAGCAACGTTAAACGTTAGCTCGACGTTAGGGTCGACTTGTTTAAACACCTCAATCACGATGTCTTTACCACAAAATACACAGTCTTCACGTGTGATCACATTAGCAAGTGCATTGTGAGATTCTGGAATTAACATGGCGGTGATGTCGTTTTGAGCAAGAGTCGGATCTGCTTGCCCAGAGGCAATCGCGTTTGCGTCAGCATTTAAGTCTTCAAATAAGGCGTCCGCTACAAGGCGCTCAATTAAGGCTGGGCTTGGTTTCATTATGATCTCTTGAAAAGGGTCTACTTTATGGCTAAGAGTTTACCCCGTTTTACGTTCAGATTGCAGCGAAATGTGTCGCACTCTGCGTGATTGTGGCGTAGCATAAAGCACCATAATGAATCTTAACTGACTGAAAACTAAACGTGTTTGAGATTGATGTGGCAAGCGGATGGTTATGCCATAGGCAAAGTCCTAAGGTAACACACATCCCATCCCCCCATTGTGATACGCGGCCAGAGCCGTTAGACCTTCGCCTTGTGGTGGTGCATTGTATATCGCTACCGCTCGGGCAATACGGCACGCCTTATATTGCTGATTTATTTAAAGGCACGTTAGATTGTAGTGCCCATCCGAGCTTTGCATCACTAGAAGGTGTGCGGGTGTCAGCCCATTGCGTGATTAACCGTTTAGGCGAGGTAACGCAGTTTGTGCCTTTTCATCAGCGTGCATGGCATGCCGGTGTGTCTGAATATTTAGGGCAAAGCCGCTGCAATGACTTTAGCATTGGTATTGAGCTTGAAGGCACAGACCACACCCCGTATGAAGCTTGCCAGTACCGCGTACTTTCAGAGCTTATTGCGTCATTAATAAAGGCATACCCAAGCCTAAGTAAAGAACACATAGTAGGCCACAGTCACATTGCGCCCGGGCGTAAAACAGATCCAGGCCCAGAATTTGACTTTCAATTACTTCACCACAGATTAAATGAGTTACTGCCATGACCCTCATCACGATAATAATTAGTTTGATCATCGAGCGCCTCGGCACGAAAGGTAAAGCGTGGCAACTGACCACCTATTTACCTAAATACCTTGCGGCGGTTCTGCATTGGTTGCCACACACAGCAAAATCCCAGCCTTTAGTTGCCCTTATGCTTGTGATGCCAAGCGTGTTATTAGCGTTGCTTATTTATGGCATCGACTTTGGTTTAATCACCTTTGCCGCCAGTATTTTGGTG
>JBGTXC010000114.1:0-8455 GCA_041937835.1 Alteromonadaceae bacterium
GGTAGCCGCGCGCGCCATCAAGTTGGCGCGGGAGTTGCAGTCCTGTGCCACCACGATGGTAACCCGCGTGGAACAGGCGCAGCTCGATGCACACATTGATGAACTCGTATCGTTTGCTGACTCAATCGTCAGCAAATACTGGTTGTGGGTTCAAACAACCAATAAGGCAATTAAGGCGGCAGGCTTGCGTGGAGAATCCTTGGATGGGAAACCATTAAAGGATAAACGACAAAAACTCATTTCATTTGGGCCTCGTGTTGAACGACGCCCTTCGGGTCAGTTCACGAAATACATTCCTAACTGGGTTCATTACCCCTATGACCCGCGTCGCTCAAAAGGATTGAAGTTTGCGTGTCGTGGCACACGCATTAACCCAGACAAAAACAATGAATATCCCATCGAGCGTCTACTGCGTTATTCAGTGGGCGTTGATGCGCACAAAATCATTGAGACAGAAAAAGAGTTGGCCCTACTGCGGGAAATGATCCAAGCGCTACACGAAAACAAAGTCACCTTAGTGCGCCGAATTAAACGCATTAAACGCATCCTAGCTAAAAACCACGAGGACTATCCAAATGAGCAAGCAGAAGAAGTCGTATAAAGCACAAAAAAAGCATCTGAGTTGTGGTTGTTGGTTAAAAGGTGAGGGAGTAGTTCATTGAAAAGCCTGAACCACTAAAACGTCGATCTTGTTTAAGAAAGACATTAACAATTTAGTTCATGGAAATAACGACTACGCAAAGTAATCCCTTCCTGCGTATAGTGAGATGTTACATGCAGAAAATATAAGCCAGACTAAATAGCATAGAAGAGGGTGTGCACCCACCCTTACCTTAATTCACCTAATTAGATAAATTATTCTCGAAGCTTAAATTGCCCCACCAACTCACTTAACATGGCGGACTCTTTCGCTACTTGCTCGTTAATATCATGGGTGGAGTTCACACCATCAAGCACTTCGGCACTGTTGTCTTTAATTTCTAAAATTTGCTGAGACACTTGCTTTGCAACCGTGGCATTTTCATCGGAGGCTGTAGCCACTTGGAAATTGAGCTCATTTAAGTTTTCGATTTCAGCTGTGATATTAGCCAGCGCTTCACGCGCTTCATTGGCAACGTCCACACAGTACTCAGCTTGCTGGCAGCTCTCTTGCATTTCAGTCACGGCATTAAGGGTACCTGATTGCAATTTTTCTATAATGGTGCGAATTTCGCCCGTGGAGCCTTGGGTTTTTGCGGCCAAAGAGCGCACTTCATCTGCCACCACTGCAAAGCCACGACCTTGCTCGCCAGCGCGGGCAGCTTCAATGGCCGCATTGAGGGCAAGCAAGTTGGTTTGCTCAGAAATGCCATTGATCACATCCACAATCCCCACGATTTGCTGGGTATCACGCTCTACTTCTTTGAGTTTTTCAGCCGTGGATGTTACCCGTTCATTGAGCTTGTTAATGCTTTCAATGTTGAGGTGCATGGCTTCTGAGCCAGAATGCGCTTTTTCTTTTGCAGCATTGGCGCTGTCAGAGGCGCGGTTGGTGCTGTCTGCGATTGTGGCTATAGTGGTGGTCATTTCTTCGGTTGCCGTTGCCACCATATCGGCATTGACTTGCTGGTGCTCAGTGCGCGTTTGTGTGGCATGGCTCACAGATTCCAACTGCTGCATGTGCTCTGTTAACAGGCGCGATGAGCGGCGAATTTTAACTAGCATGTCATTAAGCTGAAGCACCGTATTTTTTAATGCCTTGGTTAGAAGCCCAGTTTCGTCATCATTTGCATCTGGCACATCCACATCTAAATTACCTTTTGCAATGTCATCGGCAACCAGAGATGCAGCCTTGATAGGAGTGACAATAGCGCGGCTTGTGATGATGACCGCAAGCACAGACACGCCTAAGGCTAATAATGCAAGAATACTGGCAAAGTACTCATCAAAGGTTAGCTCTGCGTCAATGGCATCACCTAACGTGGCGCGATCTGAATTAACACTTTGGGTGATTTTATCTGATAATCCCGCAATCTCAGGGCCAATCTTATCTAGCGTATTGAGCACTAACTCATTACGTTCACGAATGAGTTGCTCCACCTCTTTTACGGTTGTTAAAAACGCTTGATGATCACTGCGAATCGTTTCAATGGCATCGAGTTGTTCAGGCACGTAAAGTGCGTTTTCTAAGGTGCCTATTGCTTCTACAAAGTGAGCATCTAACTCTTTGTAAGCACGGCTAATGTCTGACTCGCTGCTGGTACGCACATAACTGGTAAAATAAATCCGCCCTAACAGTAAGGCTTGTATTGTTTCACTGGCTAAATAGGCGCCTTCAGCATCGCCATCTTCATAAGAAAACTGAATAATACTTTGCAAGGCATCACTCATTTTGATGGCAGTAGGGCGATATACATCAGAAACCAGCTTATTACGATTTTTGATGATGTCTTCTACTTTGTTGAAAGTGCTTTGGTAGGTGGCAAACTTGTCTTTGATTTGATTGATTTTGTCTTTACGCTCTGGGGCATTGATTTCTGCATCAGTGCGCTTTAGAAGATTAAGTAAACGATTTTTGTAATCGTTGTATTCATTGATGTCCTTGTCTGAGTTGGTCAGTAAGTAGTCCTTTACATTCATCCGGACCATGAGCAAGTTTTGCTGCAATTCGCTGGCTATTTCAGCGTCATTGGCTAGCTCGCGGTAATTATTAATTCCGCTTCGTACTGTGCTAAAGGCATAAAACTCAGATAACACGAGTAATATGATTAAAAAAATAACTAAACCAAAACCAGTGCCCATTTTGGCTCTGAGGCTTAAGTTTTTATATTGCATCATGGTGATGACCTAACTTCTAACGGACCCTCCTTATTTTTAGTACAAATTTACGAGTTTGTTGAATTACTTACAAAAAAGCCGCCTCTCACAGTCCTGTGCAGAAGCGGCGCGCTAGAAATGAAGCTTTGCGAAAAGTTTCATAGATGATTACGCATTGAGCGGTTTATCAGATCACCTTATTCAAACAAATTAAGCTGTGAATCTGAGGGTTTGGCCTTGTTGGCTTTGCGTGTTTTTTTAGGGCGCCGCTTGCGTGATGCATGTTTTACGAGTACGCGCTTTGTTTCATTCGCATCGCTGTGGGTTTTATAAAACGCACTGATTTTTATTTTGGCCTCTTTTGCGAGCTCCTCTGGGGGAGTGGCAATCGGGTAGGCGTGGTCATTACTTAGGATAAGCCAAGGTGTGTGGATCATGTGATCAGGTAAGTGCGCAATCTCCGGCACATAGCGGCGAATAAATTCACCATGAGGGTCGTATTTTTGCCCTTGGGTTACCGGGTTATACATGCGAAACGGGTTTATGCCCGTTACCCCAGCTTGCATTTGAATTTGTGGGTAATGGATGCCGGGTTCATAGTCGATAAACATTTGTGCTAAATGAGCGGCTGGTTTTTGCCAATGAAGCCAGAGTTGATAGCTGGCAAAGGCCGTGAGCATGGCGCGCATGCGAAAGTTTATCCACCCGGTTTGGGCAAGCATTCTCATGCAGGCATCAATAAAAGGAACGCCTGTGAGCCCATGTTGCCATGCAGTTAAAGTGGTTTGATCAAAGGCATCGCGGCGCATGGGATCTAAAGCGCGATTTACTGCTCTAAACTCATGTTCGGGCTCGGATTCAAACTTTTGCATAAAATGCGACTGCCAATGAAGCCGAGCGGAAAAACCGCTTTTATTGCGACTTTTGGGTAGCTCAGACACTTTTTGTATAACACTTCGTACGCTTAAGAGCCCATAGGCTAAATAGGGCGATAAGCGAGAGCTACTGGTAACGCTTTTAACTGGGCTTGAAATACCATATAGATAGTGCCCAATACGACTTTCAAAAAATGAGTCCAAAGTACTTTTAGCCGCTAAATGGGTGCCTTTTTGTGGATTGACGGCACTGAGTACGTCATCCCCTGGGTAATCATCTAATAGTGACAGGCCATCGTGGCGCGGTAAATAACTCGGTATGTGGTTAGGCGGCGAGAGAGCAGCATCATTCAACCATTTATTTGCAAATGTGTGCCAAGTATCTCGGTTGTTATGTGCTCGGCGAATAGGGTGCTGTAAGTACTCCTTAAATTTGATGCCCTTTTCAGCAAGCCAGCGCCCTACGTGTTTATCTCGCTTGAAGGTAAAGTCATTGCCTGTTTCTTGATGGGCATACACAGCACTTAAGCCAACATGCTGGTGGATTTTTTCAAATACAGAGACCACATCACCTTTTCGAACCAATAAAGTACCGCCATGTTTCTCAAGCATACGCGCAAGAGAATGCAATGCCTCTTTGATAAAGGTAAATTGCCGTAAGCTAGTATCAGTTAAGCACCAATATTCAGGCTCAATGACATACAGCACGATGACATGGTGACCACTTTGGCAGGCTGCCACCAAAGGAGCGTGATCGCTGATACGGAAATCCCGTTTTAACCACACAAGTGCCACGCTCATTGCTGCTCTCTTGGTAAGATGCCTTTAAACAGCATGGGGTAGCGGCGAATACGTTGCCCGATGAAGTCATCTGCATACACTTGCGCCTTGATACGGGCAAGGTCGTCATCCACTTCAAACACCCACTCAAAGCGCTCAACGGCTTTTAATAATCCGCGTTTTAAATGAGGTTGTGATTGAAACTCAGCAAGGTTGGCTCGCACTATGGCAAGTTTATGAGGCGCCCGCTCAAGCTCGTTAAAGACCGCATCAAAAAACGCGTGGGTGTGACTAGAAGGCCTTCTACGTGCCCGCGGGCGGCGCCTGCTTGGTACTGGGTATAAACGCATTTAACAAATTTGCTCATTAAACCCGATTACTACGCTTTATAGGAGTGAGTTGATCACCTTACCTCATTGGCAATGGCTGTGCATTTTTTTAAAAATGCGTCTTTTTGAGACTCTACGTCATAATCCAAATGGTATGTGTTATGAAAACCATACCGCATCAACACGCCACTGCCTTGTAAATATAAGGTGTAGCCATCAATGTCTGAGTAGGCTGTGATCCCTTCGTAATGCTTACCTTCGTCGGTTTGCTCGCCACATTGTTGAATGCGCTCAAATACGCGCATAATCCATTTGCTATCTATCTCGTTTTTCATGTGTCACCTCCATAAAGACAAAACGCGCCAGCGGCGCGTTTTGTTCACTATCGAGCGTTGGTGCTCTCAAATATTTTGTCGGCGCTGGCTGCCACAAAACCAGTATAAAGCTCACCATCTGGTTTTTCATACCTAAGGGCAAATTCATAAAAGCAGCTTGGAATGGCCATGGTTTTGTCAGTAAAGGCCACATCCACTTTATCTGCTAGAGTGGATGACTGCTCCAATAATACTTCAGGCGAGCCTTTGATTTCGCCACCGGCAGTATTGAGCTCAAAACCGGCATCTTTAAGTGCTTGGTTCACGTCTTCAATGCGTGAGAATTGCTTAAGCTCATTGATGCTAACTGTAAAGTGATTGGCACGATAACCCCATGCTGCCATCCATGCTGCGTATTCGCTTTCAGCAAGTAAGGTTTGATAGAGCTCTGCCGTCATTGGCCAGTGTGTGCCTGAATACAAGAAGTTGTCTTGCGTTGGGGCGTTATCGTCAATGGCAGCGACCATATCAGCAACGGCTTTTTGCACGGTTTCCGAGCATTGTTCAACTAAAAGCTCAGAAATAAACACCTTAGGTAAGGTCTTATCCGGGTGTTCATAATGCTTGGCGTAGAGCTTTTTAGCTTCGAAATGGTATTCACCACAAGCTTTGTAACCCACGGCTTCAAAGTGTGCCGCCAGAGTTTGTAGGTTTACTTTCGGCAAGTTGAAGGTACGCAGTGCAATGTGGTCGTTAATGATGTCTTGTGATTGGGTGTCACCCAATAAGGCATGCACCTTTTTCGCGCTTGGGGTCACACTGAGGTAGTTCTGCCACAGTTGCTCAAAGAGGGTGTGTGCGTTGTTATGCATGCTAAAGTCCTTGTTTTAAATGTGTGTAAGTGAAAAAAAGCGTACCCAGTCGCCAGCTTTGACTTGAAGCCCCGCAGCCACTTGAGGGCTTACCTTAAGTTCGTTTGTTTTTTCACAAAAGCGCGCTTCATGGGTAAAGGTGGCGCGAAAATCGCCTAATTCACTGTTACTGATAGCCATTGTATGGTCGCTTTGGGTATTTTCAATACAAACTTGCGCCCGCTTAGACATCTGAATACTGCGAATGTGTTCTAAATCAGCCTCGACGGTGGGGCCTGCATCAAATAAGTCCACATAACCGCGGTGCTCAAAGCCTTCTTTTTGTAATAGCTTTAATGCCGGTAAGGTGTTTTTGTGGACGTGGCCAATCACGGCTTGGGCTTCAGCGCTTAGGAGGTTGGCGTAAATCGGGAATTTTGGCATCAATTCGCAAATGAATACTTTATTGCCAAGCCCCATTAAATGATCAGCCGTTGGAAAATCAATTGAGAAAAAATGTTTTTGTAACCACTCCCAAAACGGGGAATGGCCTTTTTCATCAGACACGCCTCGCATTTCAGCGATGATTTTGTCACTAAATCGATTTGGGTGCTCGGCCATAAACAAAAAACGGCTGCGTGATAAAAATCGACCAGTGAGCCCTTTACGATGGCTTTCTTTTAAGAACAGGGTGCATATTTCGCTCACTCCAGTGTAGTCATTACACATGGTGAGGGTATCAACCGTGTTGTAAATCCCAAGTGCACGAGAGTGATGCACGGTTTTACCTAAATGGTAATGATAAATGGGCGTGGTTAAACCAACGGATGCTTCAATCCCTGTGGTGCCGACAATCTCACCGGTTTCTGTGTCTTCTAAAACAAATAAGTAGCCTTCGTCGCCATTGCTGAGCACCTCTTTTGCAAGTGCGCTCTGGGTGCGGTGAATTTTGCTGGCTAATTGTTCTTCGTTATTGGGCAGCGAGGTAAAGCCGTGGCCGGACGCTACTGCGATGTCTTTGAGTGCGGCTAAATCAGCCTCATTGATAGGACGGAGTACTAGCATGTTAAATTTTAAAACTCTGAGCTTGAGAGCCTGTTCGGCTCAGACACATAATGAGATTAGCAGCTTCTTGCATCTGTGGTAGGGCTGCACCCTTGCCAAGCATTAATACGTCCATTGTGTGCCTTTGAAAAAGCGGGAGAGCGGCAAAAGAACAGAAGCATTTTTAGGCTAAGGCAACGCTTTCTGAGCTACTCTCCAAAAGTTGTTAATAACATTATGCGGATTAGATGTTGAATTGTGTAGTGCGATTCTGGTAGCTTTGCCAAATTAATTGGTCAAATTGAAGTGTTAATTCGTCATAATGTTAAATGAACAAGATAAAGCGCTGTTAGACATCTTACGATCTAATGCCAGAGCCAGTATTTCTGACTTAGCAAGGGCGTTAAATTTGTCACGCTCAACTGTACAAAACCGCCTCACCCGGCTTGAAGAGCGAGGCGTCATTAAAGGCTATGTGGTGGAATACGGTAATGAGTATTTATCTTAGCTTGTCCGTGCGCATGTGTCGATAAAAGTTGCGCAAAAGCTCACGGCAAAAGCCAATGTGTCATTAAGGCAAATCTCCGCCATTTCAGCACTCTATGCCATCAGTGGTGAATACGACTTGATTGCGGTAGTTGAAGCCCCATCGTTGGAAGAGCTCAGCCATTTACTGGATGACATTGGTAATCTAGAAGGCATAGAGCGCACAAATTCGTCTGTGATTTTAGAGACTAAATTTAAGCGCTAACTAAAAGGTTTTATAACAACTTACCGAAAACGTGAGTCGTTAACAGCCTGTGTTTTCAATGAGGTAGAGCGGGCCTTGAGTGGCGCTGCTGGCCTGGGTGTAACGAAAATAACAATTGTCATCGCGCACTTGACCGTCGTTATCAAAATCGTAACCTAAGTAAGTCAGGTTTATGCCTTGCTCTTGGGATCGAATGCTGTCGCTTAAAATTATGCGTTTGATGATGTCGGTATTATCTAAGTGATACCATTTTAAGCGTACGTCTACATTATCCGTTCCGAACACATCAAACACACCGTCGTTATTTAAATCCACATCCAATAAATCGTTTCGACCCGGCACGGGACGTGAGCGATAGCTTGCCATTTGCGACTTTAAAAACATCAACTTATTGGCTTCTTTAACACTAGACTCTATGGTTCTGAGGGTTTGGGTACGCGCATCACTTTGGATATTAATAAAACGCGGGAGCGCTGTGACTGCCAAAACGGCCAACAGGACTAACACTAGGATGAGTTCAATTAGGGTAAAACCGCGCACGAAAAAAGCTTTAATTATTATTTTTTCAGTAGTTTAAACTAAGGGGCCAAAAAATAATATCGCTGAATTAAGCTAAGGTTTTTGCTTTGTGCTGTGCTTTTGCTTGGTACATGGCTTCATCAGCCTGATTAATGAGTTCGGTAATGGTATGGCTATCATCAGGGAAAAGCGCAAC
>JBGTXC010000115.1:0-8452 GCA_041937835.1 Alteromonadaceae bacterium
AATTCGCTCTTGTTTTATGCAGCTAACTTGTTCAACAGACAGAAATTATTCAGCCTCAGTACACTCAAAATTGTGAGCTAGTCTACCATAATGATATGGTTATGGGGATGACTTAGGATTGAAACCCAGCTTGGATTGACGCTTTTTATGCAAGATTTTGTAAACTCCTCCGCACAGGGCACTGTGAGTGACCTGAACTCAGTGCAAAACGCCCTCAAGGCCTTGCCTGACGCGGAGCTTACTGCCTTGCTAAAAATGGATAAACACGCGTTTAATTTACTGTTAAAACAAGGCCAAGCTTTGCCGGCCAACCAAGTGTCTATTAGCCAAGGGCAATTGCATTTTACGATAGAAAGTGAAGGCGTAGCGCGGCGCATTTCTTTGCCCGTAACTGGCGAGCTTGCTAAACAGCAGTTTGGCCCAGTATCGCAAGCGCTTATTACCTTAGATAAAACCACAGGTGCATTGAGTGTGGTGATGCCCAAATTGCCCTCTCTGCCTGTTATTACCACAGAGCAACTCACTACGTTACTGGCACTTTTAAGTGGTAAAAATCACCTTGATAAGCCCATGGGAGCCTCTTTAACTGCACCTACTATGCTGCATGTGCCGACATTAAAATCGCATTTGCACTTGAGTGAGCCCGTAAACGCAAAAGCTCAGCAAGCACTGCAACTGACCTTAAAACCAGAGCAAAACGCATTAAAAGCCATAGTGCATGACACACTCAGTAAACTGCCTGTAGCTGAGCAAAAAGTCGCAAAGCCGGCATTGGTGCAATTATTAAAAGCGTGGCAGATGCCCATTCAATTAACCCCAAGCGCAAATGGGCCAAGCCAACTTGGGCCACTACTGAAACACCCACTGACTAAGTTAAGTGCGCCTTTATCACAGCTTACCAAGCTACCAAGCAATGTAAGTGCCGACTTACCTAAGTGGCAAGCGCATACGTCAAGCCCGCAACAGGTGCATGTAGAGCTTGGGCAGCACGTCAAATTACGTATGCCGCAACTGCAGGTGCAATCTAAGCTTGCACCTGCGCAGCTTACTCAACTCACTCACATCATAAATACGATGAAGGCTTTAGCCCCACTACTTAGCGAACCAGGCGGCGCTCATGCTTTAAAAGAAGCCCTCGCACAAACCCTTTCGCCAACCTCAAATACCAGTGCCTCGCCTTTATCGGCGTTAGGGCAAAAAATGAAAGGGCTATTACAAGACATAAAAACAGCGCTTAGCCAGTATGCAGCCATTACGAGTAAAGACGCTCTGCCAACCGGCAAAGGGCAAGTAAGTGCGCCTCAAACGTCTATTCCAACCTCAAATAAAGGCACTGATAGCAATGCTACTAAAGCGCCCATTAAACTCTCTACTCAGCAAGGGGTAGTGAATACATTAAGCGAAAAAGGTGGGGGCGCGCCGAACCAAGCTGCAATAAAAAATGCACCTGCCGCCACACTTTTAAATCCCCAAAACACCAAAGAGGTGCCCGCAAACCCATCTCCCATTGATGGTACTAAGCGCCCTATAGCAACTGGGGAGCTTGCTCAAAACCTAAAAACTGCGCCACTAAAACACGATACGCAGGCTTCCACCTTGAGTAGCACCATCAAAACAAGTGGTGAGGCAATACAAGCAACGGCGTCTTCTTTAAAAGCACAGATGCCCGTAAAGGTGCACGCTAGCTTTAATCAGCTTGAGCAATTGATTAAAGCCGAGCCAAAGCTCCAGCACTTAGTGAATGCAGCCTTTAGTCGCATGATAGATGCCGAGCACAGTGAGCCGCGCCGCGTAGCCAGCGAAATCCAAGCATTATTACAACCAAATACGAAAACCCCACAGGCTCATGGGGTACCGCAACAAGTACAACAGTTGGCATTAGTGTTAAGCGCCTTACAAGCGCCAAGTGCCACAGTACTCAGTGACTCTGCGCCTTTGCCGCTACAAAGTAAGTTAGATAACAGCGCATTAGACACCTTACTAAAAACCTTATTGCCGCAAACCAAACTAACCGCCACACAAGCTAAAAGTGTGGCGCCCACTCTCAACCAAGCGGTGATGAATGAGCTGGCGAAAATCAGCCAAAGTGTACAGCAAACCCAGCAATCACTCGCGCAGCAAGCTGCCAGTAGTAGCAATGCAAGTGTTAATCAACCAGAGGCAAGCCCACAGCACATACATTTTTCATTGCCTATGCGCTTACCTGATGAGGTATTGGAAACCCAAATTAGCATTGGCCACTATGAGCGAAAAACCTCAAAAGCCGAAGCCGGAGAAAGCGTTTGGTATGTGCGTTTAACCTTTGATTACGCAGAGCTTGGCCAGTTGCAAGCGCACGCTGAGCTTGTAGAAAGTAAATTAACCTGCCAATTAACCGCCACCTCAGAGACGTTAAAAGCACAAGCCGCTCAGCATGTGGCAAGCTTACAAAAGCGCCTACTTGATAAAGGCCTAACGTTAGCGGAAATTAGCCTACATCAAGGCAGCCTAAATAAGCATGCCCAGTTTGATAAGCATGCCATAGTGAACGTGAGGGTATAATTATGACTCAGCAAAAAGCCGCGATTGGCCTTGAATATGACACAGTGACTGCCCCAAGCGTGGCTGTAAAAGGGTTTGGCGAGCTGGCCGATGACATTATTCGCCTAGCCGAAGAAAAAGGCATCATGATCCACCAAGATGAGGCGCTTGCTAACAGCTTAAGTCACTTAGAAATTGGCCAAGAAATCCCAAAAGAGCTGTATTACGTGATTGCTGAGCTAATCGCTTATTCGTATGTGTTGCGAGGTAAGTTCCCACCGGGCTGGAAAGCCTTCATGGGCAAGCTTGACGTGAAAGCTTGAACCCTATTTTTGATGCATGCTGAAAAGCAGCTCGGCTTCGCCTTGAGGCAATTCGCACTCGCGCATTACCTCGTCTAAATCCGCCCCTAACTCAATCATTTTAACAGCACGCGAATAAAGCTTTGCTTCAGGCTCGGCGTGGCTTGCAACTTCATTCAGTGCTTCAGTAAGAGATTGCGCATGTTTCGCACTTTCTTTTTCAAGGGTTTGAATGCGTTTAGAGAGGCTCACCATGCCAGAGCGCAGTTCATCCACTTCGTTGGTTTTTTGAGACAGTTGGCTGAGGGAATCAGAAAGGTGCTTTTTAAGAGCCACAATGGCCTGTTGCTGGCTATTAAGGCTACGTTGGTGCTGTGATTTAATGCGCCCAATCCAGAGCGCTAAAACCAACACAAGTGCAACAGGCGCTGCACTTGTGGCTAATAAAATCCAATCCATGAGGCTTACATGTGGTTAATTTCGTCCCACTCATCATCACTGAGTAGTTTATTTAAATCAACTAAAATCAATAACTCGCCTTCACGGTTTGATACGCCCTGAATGAATTTAGCGCTTTCTTCAGTGCCAATGTTTGGCGCGCTGTCGATCTCAGAGCTGCGTAGGTACACCACTTCCGCCACGCTATCGACTAAAATCCCGATCACTTGTTTTTCCGCTTCGATGATCACTATCCGTGAGTTTTCCGTCACTTCACTGGATGCTAAACCAAAGCGTGCACGGGTATCGATGACCGTTACTACGTTACCACGTAGGTTGATGATCCCAAGCACATAACTTGGTGCACCCGGTACCGGAGCAATTTCAGTGTAACGCAGCACTTCTTGTACTTGCATTACATTGATGCCGTAAGTTTCATCTTCTAAGCGAAAAGTCACCCACTGCAGTATTTCGTCGTTACTGTCCGTGTTTTTCGCAAGTCTTTCGTCGCTCATACGTTACTCCGTACCTACTCGGTTAATCTGCCTGGCTGTCTAAGCCCTGCTCTAGTAATTCAATTAAACTGCCTACATCAATTAAAGCGCACATTATTTCTTTGATCACGCCTGCAAGCCATGGGCGTTTGCCATTTTGCTCCCGCCACTTCACGTCATCACCGTGTAAGGTCAAATTGTTGACTAAGCCTTCAGCTAAAAGTCCCCAATTGCTGTCACCTAAAGTGATAAGATATTGATAGTTTAATGCTTCTTCTAACTTTTTGTTATATTTTTCTGGCATCACCCAACGAGCGGTGTCCACCACGTTAAGTTTTTCTTCACGATTTAACATCACCCCTTTAAACCATTTGGGTTTAGCAAAGAGCGGCGTGATTTCGGTAAGTTGGTGGATCCCCCCAAGGGATTTAAGCGGTACCGCTAAGGTAAGCCCGGCCACATCAAAAAAGAGCGCTTGAAATTCGCCGTCCATGTAAGCTTCTTTGGTGCTTATTGTTGCCTTAGCTAAAATCTGGGCTTGCAAGTCCTCTGTGGCAGGGTCCACAGTCATTGTTGGGGCAATGTCAGGCTCAACGTCAACATGCACATCCACTTTCGGGCTGTTTTTAGCCTCAGTAACCAATGCCTCTGCCGTTTTTGAAGGCACATCAGAGCGCATACGTATATGAGTGCGAGAGTCTGCCTGAGTATCTATGTCTAGAGCTGTGTCTTGCTGTGTTTGGGTGTCTTCTTCGGCAGGTGCTTTAACATCCAGAGGCGTGACTTGCTCAAGTAATTTGGCAACGGGCGCAAGGGTTTCTGTTGGCGCAGGCTCTACCTCCTCGGTAAGCAGTGCACCTAGGTATTGCTTCATTATTTTTTCATTAGCAAACAAATGCTTGCTCATTCACTTCGCCTCATTACAACTTTAATAGGTAGTCCAGTAAGGACTGATATGCAACCACACCACGGGCTTTAGGATTAAATTCAGGCGGTGTTTTCATGGCTAAACTAGCATCTCGAAATTTTGTATCCACTGGGATCACGCCCGGCCAGACCGCATCTGGGTAGCTGTGCCTGAGCTTTTTAAACGCCTCTAACGATGCCTTGGTGCGTTTATCGTACATGGTTGGAATTATGGTGTGCTGATAGGTTTTAGCTTGAGATGACTGCATTAGCTCCATGGTGCGCATCATGCGATCAAGGCCTTTTAGCGCTAAAAACTCAGTCTGCACTGGGATTAAAATCCGTTCGCTAGCAGCAAGCGCATTCACCATTAATACGCCAAGCACAGGTGGGCAATCTAAAATCGCGTAATCGTACTCATCACCTAAATGGGCTAAGGCTTTTTTTAAGATAAGCCCCATACCTGATTTTTGCCCCATGCTTCTATCAAGCGTGGCAATGGCCATAGTGGCTGGCAAAATATCCAAGTTTTCCATGGTGGAAGGACACAGGGTTTGCAGCACTTCTTCTTTTGAAATATGCCCGCCTTTGGCAAACACGTCATAGACACTGGTGTCTAACTCTTCTGAGTCGATGCCAAAGTAATACGTGAGTGAGGCATGCGGATCGGTATCAATTAACAGCACACGATGACCTTCTTTAGCGAGCAGGCCGCCTAAAGTCACTGTGGTGGTGGTTTTACCCACGCCGCCTTTTTGATTTGCAACTGTCCAAACTTTCAAAATAACCCTTTACCTTGGTGGCTCTTGTTCTTGTTCTTTTTTATCTGGGTTTTCATCACGGGTCGTAATACGAAAACCACCGCCCTCAAGCGGAATTAATTTTACTTTGCCTGCTTCTTCTTGATTGACGGGTGCCGCAGGAGGCGTGTCATTCAGATTTAATGCAGCAGCGGGCGCGTCAGCTTGAGTTTGCGTGTTGCCCTGCCAGCCATATTTAGATAACGCAACCACTACTTTACGGTTTTGCGCGCGGCCTTGCTCTGTGTCATTGCTAGCAAAGGGGCGATGAGCGCCATAGCCTTCAATGGCAAGCCTGGCAGGCTCAATCCCGAGCTCAACGAGTAATTCCAACATTTGTGTGGCACGCGCCACAGAAAGCTGCCAATTAGACTTAAAAATCTCGTTGTTAATAGGCTCGTTATCCGTATAGCCGCGCACCCTAACGTAGTTGTCCGTCTTATTTAATACTGTGTAAATTTTTTCAGCAACGTTTTTTGTGTCAGTTGTTACTGTGGCGCTCGCGCTTGGGAAAATTAAACCTGAGCTTAATTCAATGGTGAGCCAATCTTCATTGAGATTAAGTTTAGCTTGGCCGGTTTCAAGCTCATCGCTAAGCGCGTTTTTAAGGTCTTGCTCTACGGAGTCGAGCGGATTTCCCATGTACTTTTCTTGGATGTTGGAGATGTCACCAAAGCCGTCTACTAGCTCTGGGCCTTTATCTTCATTAAGTACGGAGGTCCCTTCTAGGGTTTCTTCACGTTCTGGAACCGGTTTTGGCAAGATGCCGTCACCCGCAATGCCCGACCCTTCTGCTGTTTGTTGCCGAGACGATTTGGCAAACATGCTTTCTAAGGATTCTGAAAGCACTTGGAATTCTTGCTCTTTGGTCATCGCTAACGCATACATGACCACAAAAAACGCAAACATGATGGTCATGTAATCCGCATATGAAACCAGCCAACGCTCTGTGTTGTGGTTATCAGGTGCGGTAATTTGCCTGCGATAACGGCGTAACATGCTTTATTCCAATACCAATTTGGAAGGTTTTACATCACTGAATGCGCCCAGTTTTAGCTCAATATTGGCAGGTGATTCACCGGCCATCATGGCTAAGAAACCCTCTGCCAAAAGCTCATGATATTGCATTTTTGCCTCAATCACGTGTTTAAGCTTATTCGCAACCGGGATAAAAAAGAGATTCGCTAAACCAACACCGTAAATGGTGGCAACAAAGGCAGTCGCGATGCCTGCACCTAAAAGCTGTGGTTCAGTGATAAAGTCCATTGCTTGGATAAGACCAAGGACAGCCCCTAAAATACCAATGGTGGGTGAGTAACCGCCCATAGCCTCATAAACGCGTGCAGAATTGAGTAACCGCTCACGCTCTAAAATAAGTTCCATTTCCAGGGTTTGCCTGAGCTGGTCGTGCTCTACCCCATCAATCAGTAATGCCAGCCCTTTTGCCACAAATGGGTCTTTACTGCTGGTCGCTTCTTGCTCAAGTGCCAAATAGCCTTTTTGACGCGCCGTCATAGCCCAGCCTTTCACTTTATGAATGCCTTTATCCACTGGGTAGACAGGCGGGCGAAACACCCACACAAACATTTTTAATGCGCTTTGAAATACTTTAACGGGAGATTGCAGCATAACGGCACCTAAGGTGCCGCCAAGAACAATTAATAACGCTGGGAGGTTAAGAAGGCTTGCGAGCATGCCGCCTTCTAGGGCATATCCTGTGCCAATTGCAACGAGTGCAACCACTATTCCTATTAGTGACAATTTATCCACAGCCAACCTCTTTATTAAGGAAGTGTGCGACGTCTGGCAACGCGATATTTCGCTCGCTGAGCCCCGCCACAGTCACTGCTTGTGGCATACCGTACACAACACTGGTTTTTTCGTCTTGCGCCCAAATTTTGGCACCCGCTTGTTTTAATAGACGCGCACCTTCTCGGCCATCTGCGCCCATTCCGGTCAAAATTAATGCAAGAACGTTGCCACCATAACTCTTTGCCGCGCTGGCAAAGGTGATGTCGACACTGGGTTTGTATGTTACACGGGCATTGTCATCTTCGTAGATACGTAATTTTTGCGCACTACCGCGCCCTTCAATCAGCATCTGCTTGCCGCCTGGCGCTAAGTAGGCCGTACCCGGGCGTAACATTTCACCGTTTTCCGCCTCTTTCACTGTGATTTTACACAAGCTGTTTAGACGCTGAGCAAAGGCTGGCGTAAAGGCCGCTGGCATATGCTGAATAAGTAAAATGGGGTGCGGAAAATTAGCCGGTAATTGCGTCAAAATGGTTTGTAGTGCCACCGGTCCACCTGTGGAAGTACCAATGGCGACTAACTGATATTGCTTACCTGAGCTTTGATAACTCGATGCACTGCCACCTACTGCACTACTACTGCTTGCAGCACTTGAAGAAGATTGGCTGCGGACAGAAAAGCTTCTGTCCGGTTGACTAATTGTGCTTTGCGGCTTAGTAGGTGCTGGTGTCGGTTTATTACTGATACGCGACACGCGGCGGCGACCAATTTCCTTAACCTTTTCCGTTAATAGATTGGTGGCTTCTTCTTTGTTGCGAGCTATGTCTTCAAACTTTTTAGGTAAAAAGTCCAATGCGCCTGCCTCTAAGGCATCTAAGGTGGCGGTAGCCCCTTGACGCGTCAAAGAAGAGAACATCAAAATGGGTGTTGGCGCTTGCGCCATGATTTGTTTTACCGCGCTGATGCCATCAAGCACCGGCATTTCCACGTCCATGGTGATGACGTCAGGTCTAAGCTTGACGGCTTTTTCAACGGCTTCCTTGCCATTGACGGCCACATCGATGACTTCAATGCGGCTATCTGCTGAGAGGATTTCGCTGACACGACGTCGAAAAAAGCTCGAATCGTCAACGACTAAGACCTTCAATTGCATGGCGAGTCTCTACTGCTTATTTGGTGCGGCCAGCATAGTGTTTTAACATGCTGGGCACATCTAAGATTAAGGCAATACCACCATCGG
>JBGTXC010000116.1:0-8428 GCA_041937835.1 Alteromonadaceae bacterium
TTCAACGCGTGTTTGTTGAAGCCGGTGTGTGGATCCGCCCATTTGGTAAGTTAATTTACCTTATGCCACCTTTTATCACCCCATGTGAAGACATTAAGACGTTAATTAGCGCCATTGATAAAGCACTGACTGCCGGCTTTGGTAAAGCGGAGTAATGAGGCATGAACGGTTTAAAATCAAAAAAGGCGCTTGAGCGCCTTTTTTTTAAAAATGAGATTACACGCTTTAACTAGTTACCACTCAAACTGATAGGCCATTTTGGCAATGGTTTTAAGCGCCACACCATGGCTATTACGCTGGGCGTACAAATGCTGCATGGCTTTGTCTTTTACTTCTCCCACAATCACTTCTTTACAGGTATAACCGCAAGCAATCGCGGCCTCTTTGTAGGCAATAAATTCCCATTTTTTGATGTTAGTGTTATCTACAATGACCAATTCGATGCCATCAGCAAGAGCGCGAATAAAGCGTGCAAGGTTTAAGTTGTGGTACTCAGAGAGTTTAAACTTATCAAAATGGTACTCACCAGCTTCAGTAAGGAAATAATCATCCGTGGATAAAACGGCGTAACGTGCTTCGTCACCGGCGACTAATTCATCCACTAAACTGTGGGCATAATGGGTTTTACCTGAGCCGGGCAAACCCCGCAAAATAACAACGTGTTTCATACAATCAGTTGAATTAATACTAGAAAAACACCACTGAGCACCAGCACCACTTTAAAGCCGACTAAGCTAGGGTCTTGGCGCCGTCGGGCGCGAAAACGGCCTACCATAATGCCACATAAACTGATGAAACAACAGGCAAAGAGCGCCACTTGTAAGAGGTTTTTAGGGGAATGCAACCAGTGCTCACGCACATCAATTTCAAAATAACGCAGTAAGCCAAATTCAATTTCTGGGCGGGCATAATGAAAACTCACCAGCGCTAAGGTTAAGCACAGCCAACACAGCCCTACCAAGGCCATAAAAAAGCGAAATAAAGCGTCTTTGGGTTGTTTGCGGCGGTTTTGCATCTGTCTGTTTTGTTTATATTTTCTACAAGAGTACAAAATCAAAGCGAAAAAGCCTAACTAATCTTTATCTGGTAGTTTTCATCCCCCCGTCAGACAGGTAAGATAACGAGTCTGCCTTTTAGGCAAGAATCATTTTTTATACACAGGCAACATAGATCATTGGAGTGAAAATGAGCCATATAGCAATTAGCGACCTACTTACAGGTGCTGTGGCTGAGCAAAGCCAAGTGACTGTAAAAGGTTGGATCCGCACACGTCGAGATTCCAAAGCAGGAATTTCATTTTTAGCCGTACACGACGGCTCTTGCTTTAATCCAATCCAAGCTGTGGTACCTAATTCGCTCAATAATTACGAAGATATCACCCGTTTAACGACTGGTTGCTCTGTGTCTGTGACAGGCACATTAGTGGCGTCACAGGGCAAAGGCCAAAGCTACGAGATTCAAGCAGACACCGTTGAAGTATTAGGTTGGGTAGAAAACCCAGACACATACCCTATGGCGGCTAAACGTCACAGCATTGAATACTTACGTGAACACGCACACCTTCGCCCTCGCACCAATGTGATTGGCGCAGTTACCCGTGTACGTAACTGCTTAGCACAAGCCATTCACCGTTTTTATAACGAGCGCGGCTATGTGTGGATTGCCACACCGATTGTGACCGCCAGTGACTGTGAAGGTGCCGGTGAGATGTTCCGCGTATCGACGTTAGATGCAGTAAACCCACCACTAACTGACAAAGGTGACGTGGACTTTAGCCAAGATTTTTTTGGCAAAGAAGCGTTTTTGACGGTATCAGGTCAGCTCAACGGTGAAACCTATGCCTCTGCCATGTCAAAAATTTATACCTTTGGCCCGACTTTCCGCGCCGAAAATTCAAATACATCACGCCACTTGGCTGAGTTTTGGATGGTTGAGCCAGAAGTTGCGTTTGCCGATTTAGATGACATCGCAAAATTAGCAGAAGACATGCTGAAGTATGTGTTTAAAGCGGTTCTAACCGAGCGTGCGGACGACATGGCCTTTTTTGCTGAGCGCATTGAAAAAACAGCAGTAAGCCGTCTTGAAAATTTCCTTGATAAAGATTTTGCGCAAGTGGATTACACAGACGCCGTTGAAATCTTAAAGTCATGCGGTAAAAAGTTTGAGTTCCCAGTTGAATGGGGTGTGGATTTGCAATCTGAGCACGAGCGCTACTTAGCTGAAGAGCACTTTAATGCACCAGTAGTCATCAAAAACTACCCGCGTGACATCAAAGCGTTTTACATGCGTCAAAACGAAGACGGTAAAACCGTTGCGGCAATGGATGTGGTAGCACCAGGCATTGGTGAAATCATTGGTGGCTCACAACGTGAAGAGCGCCTAGATGTGCTAGATGCTCGCCTAGAAGAAATGGGTTTAAATAAAGAAGACTACAGCTGGTACCGTGATTTACGCCGCTACGGCAGTGTACCTCATTCTGGTTTTGGCCTTGGCTTTGAACGCCTTGTTGCTTATGTCACCGGTATGGCAAACGTACGTGATGTAATTGCCTTCCCACGCACGAAAGGCTCAGCTACCTTCTAAGCTAAGCGTTTGACTTAATTAAAGTAAAGCCAACCACTCGGTTGGCTTTTTTATTGTCTATACTCCTAGCAAGTCACTTTGAAGGAGTCCTTTATGCGCTATTTTCTTGTGGGTGTGTGTGCCGTTATGAGCATGCTGGTAGCCGCTCAAGAGCAATCTTTGTTTATTGGTGGCTCCACCACAGTGTCGCGATTAGTTGAAACCACCCAAGAGCCTTTTTATGCCCAGTCAGAAATACGTATTCAAGTGCGCTCAATGGGCACAACTAAGGGCATTAAAGCAGTCAGTGGTGGGATTGTGGATATTGGCCTTGCCTCTCGGTTTTTAACCCCAGCTGAGCAAGAAGCCAACCCGAATATAGAGCAAATTGTTATCGCTCAAGATGCCATTGCTTTTATTGTGAACAGCAAAAACCCCACAAAAAGTTTGAGCCAAAAACAGTTATCTCACGTGTATTCAGGAAAACATGAGTATTGGTCTGAACTTGGTACAGACTACAAAGAGCGTTTAGTGCTTCTTTCTAAAGGCACAGGGCACGGCACCTTTGATGTGATGACAGATTATCTTGGTTTAGATTACCTTTATAACCCACGGGATCGTGAGCTTAAATTTAAACCAAAAAGCCACTCTACCCTTTATGGTAAGCTAGTGGCAAAAACGTATGACAAACACAATCAAGCTGTGGGATTAGTGATGCGCACGCCCGGTGCCATTGCCTATGACTCGTTAAGTGCCATTCAATCCTTGCTTGAAAAAAGGCCAGAAACCGCCATTCGCTTACTCGCCATTGATGGGGCACTGCCATCCATTGAAAACCTTGCAAATGGCACGTATCAATTTATTCGCCCTTTGGTGCTATTAGTCCACACCAGTAAAGTCGACGATATGGCCATTCAAAAATACATCAGTTACCTGCGCTCAGATGAGGGTCAGAAATACATCAAAGCCAAAGGGTATCAACCTGTTATTTAGTAATAAAAGTTAGAAATAAGAGTTAGGAATAAAATTTAGGCATAAAAAAGCCACTCAGTTGAGTGGCTTTTTACTATTCATATGCGTATTAAAGCGCGTTTTCAAGCTCAGGCAATACGTCAAATAAATCTGCTACCAAGCCATAATCAGCGACTTGGAAAATAGGCGCGTCTTCGTCTTTGTTGATAGCAACAATCACTTTTGAGTCCTTCATACCCGCTAAGTGTTGAATTGCACCACTAATACCTACCGCGATGTAGAGCTCAGGCGCAACAATTTTACCTGTTTGCCCCACTTGCATGTCATTCGGTACGAAGCCCGCATCCACAGCAGCGCGACTCGCACCAATGGCGGCGCCTAACTTATCCGCAATGCCTTCAAGAAGTGCAAAGTTTTCACCATTTTGCATACCACGGCCGCCTGAAATCACCACATTGGCAGCACCTAAATCTGGGCGCTCTGATTCAGTTTGCTCGTCTTTAATAAAACGCGATGAGCTGCTTGCTGCACCACCCGATACCGTTTCAATCGGCGCGCTGTTATCTTCAGCAGGTTTATCAAAGGCAGCAGCACGCACTGTGATCACCTTTTTGGTATCACTTGAGCTCACAGTGGCAATCGCATTACCAGCATAAATTGGACGCTTAAAGGTATTAGCATCAATCACTTCGATGATTTCTGAGATTTGGCTGACATCTAAAAGTGCAGCAACGCGCGGTAAAATATTTTTACCTGTGGTCGATGCAGCCATCACGATGTGAGAATAATCCCCTGCCATACTCACGATTAAATCAGCTGTGTTTTCAGCAAGGTAGTGGCTAAGGTCTTTATTGTCATTGACTAATACTTTGCTCACACCCGCATACTTTGCCACTTCTTCAGCTGCATTTTGTGCGCCTTCACCAAGTAGTAACACATCACAGTCTTGCTGAAGTTGACTTGCTGCAAAGATGGTTTTAGCGGTTTCTGGCTTTAATTGCCCTTGGGCTTGCTCTGCAATTAATAACGTCTTCATGCTAACACCTTGGCTTCATTTTTCAGTTTATCGACAAGCTCACTTACGCTTGACACTTTAATGCCACCGGCGCGTTTTGCTGGCTCTTCTACTTTTACTGTGGTGATGCGTGGTGTTAAATCCACACCTAAGGTGTCTGCTTCAATCACATCAAGCGGCTTACGTTTTGCTTTCATGATGTTTGGCAGTGACGCATAACGTGGCTCGTTTAAGCGCAAGTCAGTAGTAATGATGGCAGGTAAATCCAGTGCCAGTGTTTGTAAACCACCGTCGATTTCACGGGTAACCGTCACTTGGTTATCGGCAACAACCACTTCTGATGCAAAGGTGGCTTGTGGTCGGCTTGTCAGCGCAGCCAGCATTTGCCCTGTTTGGTTGTTATCGGCATCAATGCTTTGCTTACCTAAAATCACTAATTCAGCGGCTTCAGTTTCAAGCACCTTAGCAAGTAACTTAGCCACATGAAGCGACTCAAGCTTGGCATCCGTATTAACATGGATGGCTTTGTCAGCACCTAAGGCAAGGCCTGTTCTTAATTGCTCTTGGCAGGCTTTATCACCAATGGATACTAATACCACTTCAGTAGCGTGGCCTGCTTCTTTTAAACGTACAGCTTCTTCAACTGCAATTTCACAAAATGGGTTCATCGCCATTTTAACGTTTGCGAGATCAACGTCAGAGTTGTCTGCTTTTACACGTGCTTTTACGTTGTAATCAATCACACGTTTGACCGGTACCAAAATTTTCATGGTGTCTCCAGTGTCCCCAGATTATGGCATTACGTAAACGTAAACCTGTTGATAATTATTTGCGAACAGCCTACTTCCTGTTGACGTAAACGTCAACCTAAAATACCCTTAGCCCTAAGTCATAAACGGTCATTTCAAACATAGAATTAAAAAGAAAGATCGTCATCAACAGCATGTAGTAAATGAACAGATAAGTGAGGCAAACATGATAGAACGTGAAGTCATGGAGTTTGATGTGGTGATCGTCGGCGCCGGCCCAAGTGGTTTAAGTGCTGCGATCCAGCTCGCTAAAAACGCAAAAGAAAAAGAGCAAGAACTCATGATTTGCGTCGTTGAAAAAGGCTCTGAGGTTGGCGCGCATATCCTCTCAGGAGCGGTATTTGAAACCCGCGCATTGGACGAGCTACTGCCAGACTGGCAAACCTTAGGTGCCCCAATCGGTGAAAAAGTCACATCCGATGACATTTACTGGTTTAACAACGAATCTAAAGCCACCAAGTTACCTGGCTTTAGTGTGCCTAAAACCTTCCACAATGACGGCAATTACATCACCTCTATGGGTAATGTCTGCCGCTTTTTAGCAGAGCAAGCTGAAAACCTAGGTGTTGAGATTTTCCCAGGCTTCAGTGCTCATAGCTTGATTATTGAAGACGACACAGTCAAAGGCATAATTACAGGTGATATGGGTCTTGATAAAGATGGCAATGAAAAAGACGGTTACATGCCAGGCATGGAGCTACGTGCCAAATACACTTTATTTGCAGAAGGGTGCCGCGGTCACTTAGGTAAAGAGTTAATTGCGCATTATGGTCTTGATAGTGATGCTACACCGCAGCACTACGGCATCGGCTTTAAAGAGATTTGGCAAGTTGATCCAAGCAAACATACGCCGGGCAAAGTCGTTCATGGCACAGGCTGGCCGCTTGATAACAGCACATCAGGCGGTGCCTTTATGTACCATGCAGAAGACAACCAAGTCGTGGTGGGTTTGATCATCGACTTAAACTACCAAAACCCGCATTTAAGCCCGTTTGATGAGTTTCAGCGTATGAAGCACCACCCTGTGTTTGCTGATATTTTAAAAGACGGCAAGCGCATTGCGTATGGTGCACGTGCGATTGCAAAAGGTGGCTTACATTCACTGCCTAAAATGCACTTCCCGGGTGGGTTATTAATTGGCTGTGACGCAGGTACTTTGAATTTTGCCAAAATCAAAGGCAATCACACAGCCATGAAATCAGGCATGCTAGCAGCCGATGTGGTGTTTGATGCCATTCAAAATGGCCAAGCCAATACTGATTTAAGCGCGTATGCTGATGCCTTCAAAGCGTCATGGCTTTATGATGAGCTACACAGTTCACGCAACTTTGGCCCTGTTATGCATGCCTTAGGAAAATTTGTGGGTGGTGCTTATAACACAGTGGATCAAAACCTCTTTGGCGGTAAACTGCCATTTACCTTTAAAGACACCCAAGCGGATCACGCTACGCTTAAAAAAGCGGCTGATATGCCAAAGATTGATTACCCAAAACCTGATGGCGTCCTCAGCTTTGATAAATTGTCTTCTGTGTTTTTATCAAACACCAACCATGAAGAATCCCAGCCGTGCCATTTAAAACTCAAAGATGCCAGCATCCCTCTTAACGTAAACTTGCCTGACTTTGACGAGCCAGCACAGCGTTACTGCCCAGCTGGCGTGTATGAAGTTCAAGACACAGAGCAAGGCAAAGAGTTTGTCATTAATGCGCAAAACTGTGTGCACTGTAAAACCTGTGACATCAAAGACCCAAGCCAAAACATCACTTGGGTTACTCCAGAAGGTGCAGGCGGTCCTAATTACCCGAACATGTAATTAGCACACCATTTAAAAAAGCGAGCATCAGCTCGCTTTTTTGCTTTTTAGCCCAGCTAAACCATACTAACTAAAATGAAATCAGGGGGTTAGTATGCAATCAAATTCAGTGACATTACGCTTTTTAGCTGAGCCTACGGATGTGAATTTTGGCGGTAAAGTCCATGGCGGCATGGTAATGAAATGGATAGATCAAGCAGGCTATGCCTGCGCCGCAGGTTGGAGTGGGCACTATTGTGTGACAGTCTCGGTGGCGGCCATTAAGTTTCATCGGCCCATTTTAGTAGGGCAACTTGTGGAAGTAGAAGCCACCATAGCGCACACAGGGCGCACTAGCATGCAAATCTACATTAGTGTGCGTTGCGGTAACACTAAAACGCAAAAAATGGTGGAAACCAACCACTGTATCATCAATTTTGTCGCCACAGATGAAGCCGGCTACCCAGTGCCTGTGCCTGAATTCAAAGCCCGCACAAAAGCGGAAAAAAGTTTAGAGCAATACGCCATTGAAATGAAAGAAATGTCGAAAAAAGCGGAGAACATGTTTAACCCGCAAGAAATCATGGCAAAAAGTGACGATGGGCTTTCTAATTAAGGTGTAGCAACGTACACTTTCGCCTCACTTTGTAGAGGCTTACATGACTGAACTTGCTATAACTCCCATTGCAACGGTGCATTCTCCTTATAAACAAAAATTTGCCATTCCGCGCCAGCCCCGCTTGATTGATAGCGCCATAGGTGAAATTCACCTTGAAGGGGAATTTAGCCACCCGGATTTTGTCCGTGGTTTAGATGAATTTACCCACATTTGGCTGATTTTTAGTTTCCACCAAACCCGTGAAAAGGGCTATTCAGCACTAGTGCGCCCACCTCGCTTAGGTGGCAATGCTAAAAAAGGCGTGTTTGCTACCCGCGCTACCTTTAGACCCAATGGCCTTGGTATGAGTGCCGTAAAACTTGAGCGCATTGATATTATTAATGGCAAAGCTGTGTTATCGTTGAATCCGGGGAAGCGCGTGAAGTTCATCACTTTGCGGCTCTCATCGGATATGGTGCCGATGCTGTCAATCCGTATTTGACTTACGCTACGTATAAGCAGGAAATCGATGAAGGCCGGCTTGATATTCCGTATGAAGAAGCTGTCAGCAAATACGGAAATTTGCGCCTAAACCTCCGCCACCGTTCCAATGAAAATTTGTTAACCATACCGGATACATTTTTTCCTTGTTAAAAGCATGTTCATCCAAACCTGTTAAA
>JBGTXC010000117.1:0-8404 GCA_041937835.1 Alteromonadaceae bacterium
GGCCTTAGCTCGTCATCGATATCTAAGAAGTAGGCTCCAAGCTCGGAGGCAACATACAAATTACCCTCAAGCCAGGCCAAATCATGGACGACAGATTGTGCGAGCCGCTCTGGTAGGTTGACCTTGGCGGTCAGCTCTAAAGTTAAATACCCCACGCCCGGGGCAGACGTTTTAGTAAGGCGTAAAAGGTTGCGCTCATTCACAAGCCATAACCCAGAAGGCGATAACGCCATTTTTGACACACTGCCTGCCACTTGCCCAATCGGACGAAGGGAAATCAGCGTGCTGTTGTCTAAGTTATCCACACGGAGCTGGTTAAGCTGGCTGCGAGAAATAAAATACAAACCATTGGCCGCAACCCACACACCATTTTGGTTATCTTCAACCAAGTCACGCACCGGCCCTTGCACATTAAAGCGCTGATACTGCATGGTTTCTGGGTTTAAACGCACTAGTCCTTTGGCGGTGCCAATCCAGAGGTAGCCTTGGCTATCTACTAATAAAGAGTGGATGTGGTTACTGGGTAAGAAATCTGAGTTACTTTGATTAAAGTTGGCAAATTGGCTGCCATCAAAGCGGCTTAAACCGAACTGAGTGGCAACCCAAATGTAACCTGCTTGGTCTTGCACCAAGCTTTTGATGTTTTGTGAGGCAAGCCCGTCCTGAGTGCTCCATTGCTTCACCACATAATCACTGATTTTCGCACTCAGTGATAAAGGAAGTAATACTAAAAGGATGAGTAACGTACGCACTGAGGCTCCTATTACATTGGCAAGAGTTCCAGGTGAATGATGAGGTGCAGCCCAGCTAAAGAAAAGAGCCCTGCCAAAATGTCATCCGCCATGATCCCAATACCACCGCCAACATGGCGATCCAATACTTTGATTGGGAATGGTTTCACAATATCAAAAAAACGAAACAGCACAAAACCTACTAATAAGGTTTGCCATGATAACGCAACCCCAATCATAGTGATGTAAAAGCCTGCGATTTCGTCCCACACAATGGCGGGATGATCATGCACACCGGCATCATCTGCCGCTTTACCACACAAATAAATGCCAACAAGGCTTAAAAACGCAGCGACAGCAAGTTGCACCCAAAGTGGTGCGGCCATAGTGGCAAAAATAAAAGGCAGTGCCGCAAAGGTACCAAAAGTACCCGGGGCTTTAGGCGCAAGCCCTAGGCCAAAACCAAGCGCTAAAAAGTGGCTTGGCTTTTTTAATGAAAATAATCGACTCACTCAGAATCCTCGGCAAAATGCTCAAAACCGCGAAACTGCGCGGTGTCGCGCTTTTCACCATTGAGGTAAAGCTCTATTTTTCCTTCGCCACCAATAATTTGACCAATGCAGCTTACTGCCACGCCGTATTGACGTAGGTTGACTTCCACCATGCCTTTTTTATCTTCTGGCACAGTAAAGAGAATTTCGTAATCATCACCACCTGCCAATTGGTACGGCAAGCGTGCTTCGATATCAAGCGCGGCTTTTAGGCTCTCTGAGGCTGGTAAGTGCTCACAATGGATTCTAGCCCCCACTTCAGAGCGCTTTAAAATATGCCCTAAGTCTGATAGCAAACCGTCTGACACATCAATGGCTGCAGTGGCTGCACCGCGTAACATTTGCCCTGCGGCAACTCGGGGTGTTGGGGTATAAAAACGCGATTGAAACTCAGCAAACTGCTCGTCGCTAAAGGTTGTTTTACCTGCCAACTGAGCAATTGCTGCGCTGGCGTCTCCTAAAGTGCCGGTTACATAAATCCAATCACCTACTTTAGCGCCACTGCGCGTTAGTCCTTTACCTTGCGGCACTAAGCCATGAGCGCCAATGGTGATGGTTAAAGGGCCTTGGGTGGTATCACCGCCAATCACTTGGACGTTGTAATACTCAGCGGCATCATGCAAGCCGTCACTAAAATCGGCAACCCACTGTTCATCTACTTCGGGCAGAGTCATCGCCACGGTAACCCAAGCGGGTTCTGCGCCCATTGCGGCTAAATCGCTTAAATTTACGGCTAGGGCACGGTGACCAAGGGCTTTGGCCGGCATGTCTGCAAAAAAGTGAACACCAGCCACAAGCGTATCTGTGGTGATCGCAATTTGGCTTTTTTCAGGTGGGGATACCAGTGCGCAATCGTCACCTATCCCTAGGTTTACGTCACGTCGGGTGACACCGCGACCAGAAAAGTAGCGGTTAATCAGATCAAATTCTTTCATAGCGTAAAAAGCCGACTAACGCCGGCTCTCCTTGCAATTATGCTCTTAATTCCTTAACGGCTTTATCCAATACACCGTTAACAAATTTATGGCTATCATCCGCGGCAAACATTTTGGCTAGTTCGATCGCTTCATTGATGGCCACTTTATAAGGTACGTCTTCACGGAATTTCAGCTCATAGCTGCTTAAACGCAAAATCGCTTTTTCGACTTCATCTAAATCATCAAACGGACGAGTAAGATGTGGCGTGACGATAACATCAAGTTGCTTGTGGTTCACGGCAACGCCGCGAGCAAGATCCTTAAAGTAATCAACATCCACTTTAGAGATGTCGTTTTCAAGCAACATTTGTTGCTCGATGTCAGCAATTGGGTTTTTGCTCAATTGCCAAGAGTAAATAGCCTGCAGAGCTAATACGCGTGCTTTACGACGTGCTGCTGGTTTCACAAAATGTTCCTTAAATCTGGTCGAGAACGTTAACCATTTCTAATGCGCCTAAGGCTGCTTCGCCGCCTTTATTGCCCATTTTGGTGCCGGCACGCTCAATGGCTTGCTCAATGCTCTCAGTAGTTAATACGCCAAACGCAACTGGGATATCATGCTCCAATGACACTTGCGCTAAGCCTTTGTTTGACTCGCCTGCAACAAGGTCGAAATGCGGTGTGCCGCCACGGATCACCACACCTAAGGCGATGATGGCATCATGCTCTTTCTTCTGAGCAAGGCGTTTGGCAGCAAGGGGCAACTCCACAGCACCCGGTACATAAACCACAGTGATGTCGTCTTTCGCCACACCACCTGTGCGGGTTAGTTCATCTACAGCGCCCGCAAGCAGACTGTCACCAATGAAACTATTAAAACGAGAAATCACAATGGCAAATTTTTTGCCCGGCGCGTACTTGTTGCCTTCAATAATGTTCATAAATATCCTTTATGCTGATATCACAGATGCGCAAAAAATTGCTGCGCATTCTAGCACACTTTTTGCCAAGGCAGTAAGTGTGCGTTGAGCCCTTAATTTTGGGTTGGTTTTTCGACGTAATCGACCACTTCTAAACCAAAGCCAGACAGTGCATGGTACTTTTTAGGTAAGCTTAATAAACGCATTTTTTCGATGCCTAGGCTTGCCAATATTTGAGAGCCAACTCCCACTGTACGTGATGTGCCCTGCACTTTACGCACTGTGACTTTTTCACCTTTATCTGCGGCAGCAAAACCTTTGATCATGGCTTCCATGGATTCGGTGGTTTCGTGATTTGCCAATACCACCAGCACACCATCGTGCTCTGCAATGTATTGCATGGCGTTGGTTAAGCTCCAGCTTCTATCGGCAACACGGTCTGACAACAAAATGTCATTAAAGGTCGATTGTAGGTGCACGCGTACATTGGTCACTTGACCACTTTCTACTTGGCCTTTTTGCAGCGCATAGTGCAGCTTGTTGTCTATGGTGTCTTTAAAGGTGACCAGTTCAAATTCACCAAACTCAGTCGGTAATTTACAGGTTGCAACACGCTCTACGGTGGTTTCATTGAGGTTGCGGTATTCAATTAAATCCGCAATGGTGCCAATTTTTAACCCATGCTCTTTAGCAAACACTTCAAGCTCAGGGCGACGGGCCATGGTGCCGTCTGGGTTTAAGATTTCAACAATCACAGAAGAAGGCTCAAGCCCTGCAAGGCGAGCTAAATCACACCCTGCTTCAGTGTGCCCTGCACGGGTCAATACGCCACCAGGCTGCGCCATAATTGGGAAAATATGCCCAGGCTGCACTATGTCTTCAGGTACGGCATGTTTGGCAACCGCAGCTTGCACCGTGCGCGCGCGATCCGCGGCTGAAATACCTGTGGTTACCCCCTTGGCGGCTTCAATCGACATGGTAAAGTTTGTTGAAAATTGCGCACCGTTATTACTTACCATCAGCGGTAAAGCCAGTTGCTCGCAGCGCTCTTGAGTCAAGGTTAAACAAATTAACCCACGGCCATGGGTGGCCATAAAATTGATGGCATCGGCGCTGATGTGCTCAGCCGCCATAATTAAATCACCTTCGTTTTCGCGGTCTTCGTCATCCATTAAGATGACCATTTTACCTGCTTTAATGTCATCAATAATTTCTTGCGCGCTATTTAAAGCCATAGTGTTTTCGCCTTTTTTGGTTGTGCAGCAAAAGAAGAGCGTACTGCAAATTTATTTCAAAAAACCCGCTTTTGCGAGTAACGCCATGGACACCTCGCTCGGTGCCGCTTGTTGATATTGGTGGCGCATTAGTTGTTCTAAATATCTCGCGATTTGGTCGACTTCCAAGTTGACTCGGCTGCCGACTTTAAATTCAGCTATGGTGGTTTCTGCCGCCGTATGAGGCACAATCGTCAGCTTGAATACATCGCTCTCAATGCCGTTGATGGTCAAACTGATGCCATCAATACACACTGAGCCTTTGTACGCGAGGTAGGGTAACAAAGCGCTTGGCGCTTTGAGGTAATAATCTGTGGCACGGGCATTGGGGGTAATACGCACCACTTCAGCAACGCCGTCAACGTGACCGGATACCAAGTGTCCACCCAAACGCGTACTTGGCGTAAGTGCCTTTTCTAAATTGACAGTTTGCCCCACAGCGTAATGGGCAAATTGGGTAAGTTTTAACGTCTCTTTAGAGACGTCCGCACTAAAAGAGTGCGCGGTTTTCTTCACGACGGTTAAACACACCCCGTTTGAGGCAATGCTGTCACCCAGTTTGACATCACTCATATCCAGTTTGCCTACCGCTATGGTCACAGCCAAATCGCCGTCTATGAGAGTATGCTCTGTTATCTGGCCAACGGCCTCTATGATTCCTGTAAACATGTTTTAACTCGGTGTTTTAAATGTCGCGGTAAGGCGCACATCTGTGCCAATGTGCCTTACATCTTTAATCGTTAAGTGTGGTGCTTCTGCCACTTGGGTCAAGCCACCAAACGCACATAAGCCCTTGGCATCACTACCAAATAATTTTGGCGCAAAATACAGCACTAATTCATCCGCTAGGTTTTGTTCAATCATGGCGCCAGCAAGATGCTGCCCTGCTTCCACCAGTACCTGATTACATTCGTGTTCTGCCAAATACGTCAATACGGCTTTTAAACACACCTTGCCATTAGGCGCTTTGTGTAACACGACTTCTGTCACATGAGCTGGCCATTGGCGCCGAGAAGGCGTGGTGGTAAACACCCAAATTGGACTGGTGACTTTTACAAATGCCGTGTTAGGCGAAAGCCTATGCTGGCTGTCAATCACAGCGCGAATAGGCTGGCGCAGCGCAAAGTCAGTTTTTGGCAGTGGAAAAGGTAGCGATTGCGGACGCACATTAAGTTTGGCGTCATCACTCAGTACTGTGTCAGCACCTGTCAGCACCACACAGGCCTCGGCTCTTAAATGTTGAACATCAGCACGCGCTTCTTTGCCAGTGATCCATTTACTGGCGCCATTACTGAGTGCGGTTTTACCATCTAAAGTGGCTGCTAATTTTACGCGGACAAAGGGGCGTTTTTGCTCCATGCGTTTAAAAAAGCCCACATTGAGCGCACGGGCTTGCTCAGCCATTAAACCCAGAGCCACATCAATGCCTGCGGCTTTTAAGCGCGCTATGCCTTGCCCACTGACTTGAGGGTTGGTGTCTGTCATGGCAATCACCACTCGTGCAATGCCTGCTCTTATCAGGGCATCACAACATGGGCCTGTACGACCTTGGTGAGAGCATGGCTCTAATGTCACGTAGGCGGTAGCGCCTTTGGCGGCATCTTTTGCCATATTGAGTGCGTAAACTTCGGCGTGAGGGTGGCCTGCCTTTTGATGAAACCCTTCACCGACTACTTCGCCCTCTTTTACGATGACGCAACCCACATTAGGGTTTGGCGAGGTGGTGTAGCGGCCTTGCTCAGCTAAACGTATGGCTTTCGCCATCATGGTGTGATCAATTAAGGAGAACGTGCTCATTACTCGCCTAAACGGGCTATTTCTTCACCAAACTCGCGAATATCTTCAAACGAGCGGTACACTGAGGCAAAACGCACATAGGCAACTTTGTCTAATTTTTTCAGCACTTCCATAATGCATTCGCCCACTAAAATACTGGGCACTTCACGCTCGCCTGTGGCACGAATTCGGGATTTGATGTCATTTACCGCTTGCTCCACTTGCTCTGTACTGATGGGGCGTTTTTCCAGTGCGCGGTGCAGGCCATTGAGCAGTTTATCTTCATTAAAGGGCTCTCGACTGCCATCACGTTTAATGACCTTTGGCATCACTAGCTCTGCGCTTTCAAAGGTGGTGAAGCGCTCATGACATTCGTTGCACTCACGACGGCGACGCACTTGATGGCCGCCACCAACTAAGCGTGAATCTATGACTTTCGTGTCGTTCGCTGAACAAAATGGGCAGTGCATGCAAAATCCCGTATTAATGAATAAAAAAGGCCGCATAAAGCGGCCACAATCATAGCAAATTTAACTCAGCATGTGAGCTAAAATTTTATGCATAAACAGGGAATTGCGCACACAAGGCTTTTACCTTTTCACGCACTGTTAATTGCACGGATTCGTCGCTTAGGTTATCCAGCACGTCACAAATCCAGCCAGTCAGCTCTTTTGCTTGTGCTTCTTTAAAGCCACGGCGCGTAATAGCAGGTGAACCCATACGTAAGCCAGAAGTCACAAACGGTGAACGCGGGTCATTGGGTACTGAGTTTTTGTTTACTGTGATAAAGGCATTACCTAGAGCAGCGTCTGCATCTTTACCTGTGATGTCTTTGTCGATTAAATCAAGTAAGAACAAATGGTTATCAGTTTTGTTTGAAACCACTTTGTAGCCGCGCTGTTGGAATACTTCCACCATAGCTTGGGCATTTTTTAGTACTTGGGCTTGGTAGGTTTTAAATTCTGGCTGAAGCGCTTCTTTAAAGGCCACGGCTTTAGCAGCAATCACGTGGCATAAAGGGCCACCTTGACCGCCAGGGAATACCGCGCTGTTTAGCTTTTTGTAAAGGTCTTCATCGTTCGCACCAGAAACAATCAAACCACCACGTGGGCCTGCTAAGGTTTTGTGAGTCGTCGTCGTTACCACATGCGCGTGTGGTACAGGGTTTGGATATAAGCCCGCAGCCACAAGACCAGCTACGTGTGCCATGTCCACCAATAAGTAAGCACCTACTTTATCCGCCACTTCACGGAATTTAGCCCAATCCACAATGCCAGAATAAGCACTGAAACCAGCAATGATCATTTTAGGTTTGTGTTCTAGTGCTAACGCTTCAACTTGTTGGTAATCAATTTCACCGGTTTCATCGCTTAAACCATAGTGAATGGCGTTATAGGTTTTACCAGAGAAGTTAACATGTGAGCCATGAGTTAAGTGGCCACCGTGCGCTAGGCTCATACCTAATACTGTGTCACCCGGCTGCAGTAGTGCTTGGAATACCGCTGCATTTGCTTGCGAACCCGCATGAGGTTGTACGTTTGCATACGTTGCACCAAACAAGGCTTTAGCGCGGTCAATGGCCAGTTGCTCAACAATATCAACGTGCTCACAACCACCGTAATAACGCTTACCTGGGTAGCCTTCGGCGTATTTGTTAGTAAGCTGAGACCCTTGTGCTTCTAAAACGCGCGGGCTGCAGTAGTTTTCTGAGGCAATGAGCTCAATGTGCTCGTCTTGGCGTGTTACTTCATCGCTCATCGCAGCAGCGAGTTCTGGATCAAAATCAGCAATGTTCATATTGCGCTCTAACATGGGATCTCCTTGGGCTAAGGTGTTGGTCTGGGGCTATTGTATGGCTTATTGCCCCAAGAGCCTATATTTTTGAGTTGAGGTTATTTAATCAAGGATTGAATTTTTTTCACAGTGAAAACAGATGATTCTTTTTAATCAATAAAATAACCAAAACTAATACACTCACCGCATCACATTAATATTTATAATCTAATCACTTTGGATTGGACTTGGGCTTGTTGGAAAAAGCATTTAAAATTAACGCGTTTGATGATTATAACAATGTGAGAACTATGGCTCAGTACATCTATACTATGTCTCGTGTTAGCAAGGTGGTTCCACCTAAGCGCACGATTCTAAAAGACATTTCTTTGTGTTTTTTCCCTGGCGCCAAAATTGGTGTGTTAGGTCTAAATGGTGCAGGTAAATCAACCCTGCTACGCA
>JBGTXC010000118.1:0-8403 GCA_041937835.1 Alteromonadaceae bacterium
GCATTTAATGTACCAAGCCTTGCAAGTGTTATCAGCACACTCGAGGCTTTAGGTACGCCATGCATTCAACCAAAGCATAACCAAGGCTTTGGCGATTTAGTGCGATATCAAGACCCAGATGGCAATCATGTCGAATTCATCGAACTCGACTATGCATTCTAAACTCAGCCAGCATTGGGATACCCGCTTCAGTCAATCAAGCGAGTCAGAGCTAGGATGGTTTGAGCGTGACTTTACCCCCATGTGGCAGTTGCTAAATCATGCCAAATTACCCAAGTCACCGCTCACCTTTATTGCAGGTGCTGGTGTCAGTAAATTTGCTTACCAACTCGAAGAGGCAGGTCATCAACTTATTCTGAATGACATTTCTGGTGAGGCGCTCACCAAGCTCAAAAATCACCTCAACGGTACGCATCAGTATCTGAATGCGTCTATTACAGCACCTATGCCAAAGCCGTATCAGGCGGATGTTTGGCTAGATAGAGCCGTACTTCATTTTTTAACTGATCAAGCAGAACAAAAAAAGTATCGCGACAATCTCCTAAGCGCACTTAAGCCCGGTGGCTACCTTGCCTTAGCACAATTTGCTAAAGGCGGCGCTACACGCTGTGCTGGGCTTCCCATCGTGCAATATGATGTAGAAAGCTATCAAGCCTTAGTGGGTAATGAGTTTCACTTAGTCACTCACTTTGCTCACACCTTCATTAATCCATATGGGGAGCAAAAGCCCTATTGCTATGCGCTTTTTCAGCGACAATAAATACTGTTAACTGTTTTTTTATACAGTATACTTAATGTGAGTCTGCTTGATGAAGAGAATGCGAAATTGCAAAAGATTATCCATATCGACATGGATGCCTTTTTTGTCTCTGTGGAGATCAGAGACAACCCTGCATTAGCCAACAAACCTGTTGCTGTAGGAGGTAAATCCAATCGCAGAGGGGTGCTTTCAACCTGTAACTATGTTGCCCGCCAGTATGGGGTCAGCTCCGCCATGCCTACTGCTATCGCGATACAGAAATGCCCAGATCTCATTGTGGTACCTGGGCGCATGGCGGTGTACAAGGAAGTCAGCGACACCATTCGAGATATCTTTTTTCGATACACAGACAAAGTCGAACCTCTCTCACTTGATGAAGCCTATTTAGATGTCAGCGACAACCCTGCCTTTAACGGCTCTGCCACCTTGCTTGCTGAGCAAATCCGTCGCGATATTTTTGAAGCCACTGGCCTTACGGCATCAGCAGGTATTGCGCCGATCAAGTTTTTAGCCAAAATCGCGTCAGATCTCAATAAACCCAATGGTCAGTTCACCATAGCGCCTGAGCAAGTCACTGACTTTGTAAAACAACTGCCGCTGAAAAAAATCCCTGGGGTAGGTAAAGTCACATCCGCTAAATTAGCAGCGCATCACTTACACACAGGCCATGATGTGTGTTTATCCTCCGAGGCATATTTAATTCAACATTTTGGTAAATTTGGGGCAAGCCTTTGGCAGCGCTGCCACGGGATAGACACACGCACAGTGCAAACAAGTAGAGTGCGTAAGTCCGTCGGGGTGGAGCGTACGTTTTCGCATAATATTCAGGAGCTTGCTGAGCTTGAACAGATTTTAGAGTCGCGTTTATTGCCAGAGCTCGAACTCAGGGCGCAAAAGCATTTGGCCGAGCGGCAAATGACGAAACTTGGCGTTAAAGTAAAATTCAACGACTTTAAAGTCACCACCAAAGAGCAAAAAGCGCAGCACATTGAGCTCGCCTTGTTAAAGCAATTGCTCAAAGAGGCACTAAAGCGCGGCCATGGTAAAACGGTGCGCTTATTGGGGATCCACATTGGGCTTGGGGCAGAAGCAGGGCAGGAGCAGCTGGTACTTTCCATTTAATTCTTTTTTTTAGAATGAAAACTGCGTTTTTTACTAATTTTCGTTTCTCTTAATCGGTTTTATAGTGTGTTCATAACGTCAACACAGGAACAACATTATGAAACTTTTACAACTTACTTCACTTCACTCTGGTATCAGCCAAGCAACTTTAGTGATGGCTCGCATAGGCCTTGCATTAATTTTCGTGCTCTCTGGCTATGCCAAAATAGAATATTTTGATGCCACAGCTCAATACATGGAAGCCATGGGGCTAAGCGGCTCGCTACTGCCTTTAGTGATTTTATTTGAGCTACTGGGCGGGGTGTTATTGATGCTTGGCCTATTTACTCAATTGCTTGCATTAGCCTTTGCCGCGTTTAGCCTTATTAGTGGTTTTATCTTCCACTTCGATTTAGCCGACCAAACACAGTTTATTATGTTTTATAAAAACATCGCGATGGCAGGTGGGTTTTTAGCCTTAGCCACAGTAGGAGCTGGTCGCTTTAGCTTAGATGCCCGTATTACAAATAAATTTGCGCAATCAGCCGCTTAAGGAGTCATGATGAAAGTGTTAACGCAACTTAAGGCGCAACCAACCCAAGACGGGGATGGCGTAAAAATAGCGCGAGTCCACGATTTTCGCACCTTAAAGCTAGATCCATTTTTAATGATCGATGAGCTGAAAAGTGATGATGAAGCAGACTACATGGGAGGCTTTCCACCTCATCCACATCGCGGTTTAGAAACTTTTACCTATATCATCAAAGGGGGTTTTGAACATCAAGATCAGCTCGGCAATAAAAAAGCCATCAAAGCCGGTGATGTGCAGTGGATGAGTACTGGCTATGGCGTGGTGCACAGTGAAATGCCACTGGCAGGCAACACAGGCCTCCATGGCTTTCAAATTTGGCTAAACATGCCTGCAAAAGACAAATTGCGCCCAGCGAAATATCAAGACTCCACACAGAGCGGTCTTCCTGAAATCGAAGCTGATGGCGTAACGCTTAAAGCACTGGCAGGCACGTGGCAGCACCAAGGGCAGTTTGTGACCTCTAGCATTAATGAGTTAGCAGCCAATGGCGCTTTGGCGGATGTTACGCTCGCAGCAGATGCGCACATTACGTTTGCCCCACGTGATAACCAGCAACTCCTTGTTTATATTCATACAGGGGCACTCAAAGAGCATAGTGCGGGCACTTTACTAAAATGTGACCCAAGCGCACCGCTGACTTTAGCGGCATCACCTGAGGGCGCTGGTGTACTTTTACTTGCCGGTGATCCTTTAGCTGAGCCAGTGGCACACATGGGGCCCTTTGTGATGAATACCCAAGCAGAGCTAAAACAAGCGGTTTTGGATTACCAGGCTGGCCGGTTTGGCACAATCAGTTAGGAGGCACACATGGGACTTTTAGTGAACGGACAATGGCACGACAAATGGTATGACACCGACAGTAATCAAGGTGCCTTTAAACGAGAAGCCGCACAGCTTCGCAATTGGGTGACTGCTGATGGCAGCAAAGGCCCAAGCGGTGATGGGGGTTTTAAAGCAGAAAGTGGCCGTTATCACTTGTATGTGTCATTGGCGTGCCCTTGGGCACATCGCACGTTGATCTTTCGTAAACTCAAAGGGTTAGAGCCACATATCAGTGTTTCTGTGGTAAGCCCAGACATGCTAGAGCATGGTTGGGAGTTTGATAAAGATAACCACAGCACAGGCGATGCACTTTTTAACAGCCAATACATGCACCAAATTTACACGCGTCATAAAGCGGATTATTCAGGGCGTGTTACTGTGCCTGTGTTATGGGATAAAGCCCAAAATTGCATTGTGAGTAATGAATCATCGGAAATCATCCGTATGTTTAACAGTGCTTTTAATGACATCACAGGGAATACGGACGACTACTATCCCGATAACTTGCGTGCTGAAATTGATGCCGTGAATGACTTTGTGTACCCCGCAATTAATAACGGGGTCTACAAAGCTGGGTTTGCAACCACGAAAGAAGCTTATGAAACGGCTTTTGATGCGCTTTTTACTGCTTTAGATGAGCTTGATAGCCGATTAGCTACGCGACGCTACCTTACGGGTAACACAATCACAGAAGCCGATTGGCGCTTATTCACCACCTTAGTGCGTTTTGATGCTGTGTATGTTGGTCACTTTAAGTGCAATCAGCAGCGGATTGCGGATTACCCCAATTTAGCGGGGTACTTGCGTGACTTATACCAACACCCAGGTGTGGCTGAAACCACTGATTTTTATCACATCAAGCGGCACTATTACTTTAGCCATACGATGATAAACCCCACCCAAGTTGTGCCAAAAGGCCCACAACTCAATTTGGATGTCGCCCCAGAGCGCAGCCACTTAAGTTAAGCACCGTAAGGTGCTTTTTACTTTGTGCTCAATGGCTTGTGCTAGCGATTTAAGCAAGATTTGGTTATCTTGCTTAAACACGTTAGGGGTAGGCAATGTTACGAGCAACACTGGAACAATGGCGAATGTTTAAAGCGGTCGTTGAGCACGGCGGCTTTAATCAGGCAGCACAACAGATTCATAAAAGCCAATCGAGCATACACACGGCAGTTAATAAGCTAGAAAATGCATTGGGCGTGCAACTCTTAAAAGTTGAAGGGCGCAAAACCATGCTTACAGATGCCGGTACCATGATGCTAAGGCGCGCTGAGTTTTTATTGGCTGAAGCCAGTAAAATAGAGGCGGTCGGTCAGGCGTTAGGTGGCGGGGTAGAATCATCTTTAAAAATTGCTGTAGATGAAATCTTCCCATCAGACATCCTTTATCGCGCGCTAGATAACACCTCAAAAGAATACCCCCACTTACGAATTGAACTGATTGAAACTGTTCTCAGTGGCGCCAGTGAATTATTAACTGATGCTAAGGTGGACATTGCCATTACGGGCGTGGTGCCTAAAGGCATGTTCAGTGAAGAACTATGTGGTATGGAGTTTGTTGCTGTCGCGCACCCTTTGCACCCGCTTCATCAAATCGAGCGTCCGCTCACAGAAGAAGACTTAAAATCATTTCGGCAAATTGTGGTCAGAGACTCGGCTCACCAAAGCAGTATAGATTCTGGTTGGCTTGGGGCGGATCAGCGCTGGACTGTGAGCCACTTACGTACCTCGTTGGATATGATCCAAAAAAAAATGGGCTTTGCCTGGTTACCTCGTTCAGTGATTAGGGAGGCATTAGCGTGTGGCGAGCTCAAAGCGCTTAATTTAGCGCGCGGGCAAACGCGCCATGCCATGTTGCACCTGGCCTTTGATGATGGCGACCAATTAGGGCCTGCGGCGCGTACTTTGCTTGGCGAACTTAGGCACTTAACCCTGTAATATCGTCATTAATATAATAAAAACAATAACAAGGATTTACTTATGCACTCAGTGGCCATCGTCTTATTAGGCATTGCCGGCATGTTACTTGGCTGGTGGTTTTACGCCCGCTTTATTGCCACGAGGATTTTCAAGTTAGATCAACACTTTAAAACGCCAGCGCACACACATAATGATGGCGTGGACTTTGTTCCGACCAACAAAGTGGTGCTTTGGGGGCATCACTTTACATCGGTGGCTGGTGCCGCGCCGATTGTTGGGCCTGCCATAGCTGTGTACTGGGGCTGGTTGCCTGCGGTGGTGTGGGTGGTGCTTGGTACCATCTTTTTTGCCGGTGTGCACGATATGGGCGCTTTATGGGCGTCTAATCGGCATCAGGGTAAATCCATTGGTGCGCTAAGTGAGCAAGTGATAGGTAAACGCACGCGCGCGCTTTTCATGGTGGTGGTGTTTTTAGTGCTGCTGATGGTCAATGCTGTGTTTGGCGTGGTCATAGCCAAGAGCTTTATTAATCAGCCTGAGGCCGTGTTCCCTGCGTGGGCCGCGATTGTGGTGGCGCTCATTATTGGCCAACTACTGCGCCGCGGTGCGGCACTTTTACCTTTGTGTTTAATAGGTGTTGGGGTGTTATACGGCAGCATTTATGTGGGTGCCAGTATGCCGCTGGCTTTACCTGAAAACCTCTTTGGTTTAAGTGCAAATGCAAATTGGATCGTGATTTTATTTGTGTATGCGGGCATCGCTTCTTTATTGCCTGTGTGGATGTTGTTACAACCTCGTGACTTTATCAACGGTATGCAACTATTAGTTGGATTAGCGCTTTTATACGGCGCGGTGTTTTTATCCCTGCCTGACATCACAGCACCGGCATTTAATACACAGATAGTGGCAGAGACGCCAAGCCTTATACCGCTTTTATTTGTCACTATTGCCTGCGGCGCTGTGTCTGGCTTTCATGGCATTGTGGCGTCTGGTACCAGCTCCAAGCAATTAGATAAAGAGCCAGATGCTAAGTTTGTTGGCTACTTAGGTGCTATCGGGGAGGGGAGCTTAGCCCTTATCACCATAGTGGCTGTGAGTGGTGCCATGTTTGCGGCAAGTCCTGAAGAGTGGCATGCCGTTTACGCACATTTAGGTGATGGCTCGGTCGCGGCGTTCATTGAAGGCGGCGCTAACTTAATTGCATCGGGTTGGGGGCTAGACACTTCACTGGCAGCGACTTTGTTAGCCGTGATGGTGGTGCTATTTGCGGGGACGACCATGGACTCTGGGGTGCGTTTACAGCGTTATATCATCCAGGAATGGGGGCATATTTATCGCATTGCACCGTTACAAAAAGGCGTCGTGGCGACGTTCGTGGCGGTCTTGTGCTGTTTACTGCTTGCCTTTGGGGCAGGTGGTAAAAGCGGCGCCGGTGGCATGATCATTTGGCCTCTATTTGGCTCGACTAATCAAATTTTAGCGAGTCTGACGCTATTAGTGATCTCAGTGATGCTCATAAAACTTGGGCGCCCAGCACGCTACACGCTCATTCCAATGATCTTTGTGCTGATGATGGCGTTTTTTGCCGGCAGCATTAAGCTGTTTGAATACATTCAAGCAGGCAACTGGCTGCTGGTGGGGTTAGACGCCATCGTCTTGAGCGTGAGCGTGTTAGTGATGCTTGAAGCGCTCAGTGTGATGCGCCAGCACCGCGAAAAGACGCATTCCTAAGACGGTAAAGGCGCAATTAGTCTTAACTTTTTGCGCCTAAGCCAAACTTCTTACATAATCGATTTTTTAAAAACACACAGTTGATAGGAAAAACAATGACTGCAGCCGTGATGACAAACCCAACAGCTCTTGCTGTTGCGAGCTTGGAAGCCGCACAATCCGCGGACCATTTTGATGCCTTGGTGGTAATTACTCGCCAACTCAGTGACATCAACGACAGCCAAATTGTGGCTGAATTAAACCGTTTAAGCGCCGTAGATGGTCGCATCGGTCAAACCATGACCACACACGTGATGGCTAATGTGCCAGGCGAGCGATTAATTTTAGTGCCTACTGGGCCTTTATCTCGCGACTATGATGATGCGCGTCGTATTTTTGAAGCGGCTAAACAAGGTGTGCTAGAAGCCCTTGCAACAGGCGCTAAATCACCGGTATTTTTAGTAGCAGGTGTGCCTAATGCCAGCACTTACCAGCATGCGTTAGAAGTGGCCTTTTTAGGTGCCTCTCAAGCTTTATGGCAGCCACTTGAGGCGCGTGAGCACCATGGCGCTAGCATTAGCCCGGTTAATCACATGGGTGTGATTGGCCTTGATGAGACGCGTGCTCACTATGTGACAGCGCTGGCTAATGGTCAGTATGCGGCGCGTGATTTATGTGGCACTGAGCCTGAGCGCATGGCACCACCTCGCTTTGCCGATTATTGTGTGGATCTGTTCAAAGACTCTTCGGTCAGTGTTGAAGTCATTAGTGACACAGCCTTAATCGACCGTGATTACCCTATGCTAAGCACAGTTGCGCGCGCATCTTATGCGGTTGAGCGCCATCACCCGCGCGTTGTAAAACTTGAATATGTGCCAGAAGGCGAAGTAACCCGTACGGCCATGCTTGTAGGTAAAGGACTGGTGTATGACACAGGCGGTGCTGACCTTAAAGTCGGTGGTTTTATGGCTGGTATGAGCCGCGATAAAGGCGGTGCAGCTTCTGTGGCTGGTTTTATGAAAGCCGTTGCTGACTTTCAGCCAAAAGGTGTGAAAGTTGTGGCTTACCTTGCGGTTGTTCGTAATTCCATTGGTTCAGACTGTTTTGTACCAGATGAAATCATCACGTCGCGCGAAGGTGTGCGTGTGCGCATTGGTAACACGGACGCGGAAGGGCGTTTAGCCATGGGTGATTTACTGTCTGAAATGAAAGACCAAGCCCTGAACGAGGTAAACCCTGAAATTTATACGGTAGCCACTTTAACTGGCCATGCTGCCCGTGCCATGGGCCCGTACACGGCACTGGTTGAAAATGGTCCTGCTCGAGCGAGCGGTTTATCTTTTACACTCGCTAACCTTGGTGACCAATGGGCTGATGGTAGCGAAGTATCACGCATGCGCCGTGAAGACTTTGACTTTATTAAGCCACGCACTAAAGCGGATGATGTGCTCTCAAGTAATAATGCTGCATCAGCTGTGACTGCCCGTGGTCACCAG
>JBGTXC010000119.1:0-8287 GCA_041937835.1 Alteromonadaceae bacterium
TAATGCGTGAGCCAATGTGGGTCACCTTGCCAACAAATTGTTCGTCAGGGTACGCATCCGCTTGGGCACGCACCACCATGTTTGCTTTAAGCTGCGCTAGATATTTTTCAGGGACGTTAAAGTCGACTTTAATGGTGGCAATGTCATCTAAGGTGGTGATCACTGTATTCGGTGTAATAAACGTACCTACTGATACCATGCGACGGCCTAACACACCGGCAAATGGCGCGTTGATGGTGTGCTCAGCCAGTAGTGTCTTGGCACCTGCAAGTTGTGCACTGAGCGCATCTACTTTGGCCTTTTGCTCTTCATAGGCAGATTGGGCGGCGCTTTGGCTTTTGGCTAAGCCTTCAAGGCGACTTAATTGACGTTTTTCATCTTTTAAGGTGGCTTTAAGCTCAGCCACTTTAAAGGTTTCTTGGTCGTGCTTTAATACGACAAGTGGGGTGCCTTTCGCCACGCTTAAGCCATCGTCAAATAGTACTTGTTCGGCATAGTCGCTTTGCGCACTTTGAATTTGAATCGCTTGATTTGCTCTCGCTGTGCCTATGGCTTTAATGCTGATGGTGTTTGGCGCAAGGCTTAAGGTATGTGCTTTTACCTGCGTGGGTGCACCTTGGCGATTACTGCCTTCGTTGCCCGTTGTGCTTGGAAAATACAAATATGCTGTTAAAAGCGCCAGCACGGCAATTAGCGATGGAAAAATGGATTTACTGAACACGCGCACACCTAATCGAAGTCAATATGAGGTAAGATGCTAAAGTGTACGTAATATGAAGCAAAAAAGATGTTTCAGTGGTCGTGAATTTTTGGCATTCTGCCGCGAATCACGTAAGTATGTACTTGCTATGGATACATTTTTTGAGGAGGCTAGGTGGCAAAAACGCCTTGTCCGTACTGCCAAAAATTGCGCCGGATAGTGATCTGGGGCGTATTAATGGCCATCGTCTATTTTTACTTTTTTAATCCTGCGTAATGGTATTTCAAATCCGCGCGACCACCAGTCGCTATGGTATGGAAACTTTGCTGTTATCCAGCTTGTTGCTGGTGTGTGTGATGACCTTCAATGCACTCACGGATGGTGACATCTCGCTGGTGGAAATCTTTTTACTGAGTACCGCCCTTGCTGGCATGGTGCTTGGTTACTTTAAGCTGAAACAACCATTTTACAGCTTGAGCATGAGTGCAGAATCCCTTTCTTATCATCACCCTTATGGTGGCTGGCAGCTCCCTTTAGCAAACTTTAAAAAAGCCGGTATCCCATTTGTTATCAATGGCTATGATGAAATCCCTTTGAGCGTAGTGGGCATACAACTCTATGACGTGGATGCATTTTTGTCGTCGCTGAGTCCGCGAATGGCTGCTAAACTCTTGGTAGAACAAAGACATTGGCACCTTGCTGGGGTAAAAGCGCATTGCAAAAATGGCAATTGCCCCGACGAATGGTTAATAGAATGTGATTCTTTTGTATCAGATGCCGGTATAAGGTACACTGGGCTGTTAGCAATGTTCGCCAATCGTATGATAGTTATGCGAAAATTGCTTGGGTATGAGCTGATAATCCCTGCTACGGCATTAGACAGAGACAGCGATGAGTTTGTTTATTTTCTAATGCGTTGGCAGCGTGATCCTGAAGCGACAGTTAAACAGGCCTGTGCATCACAAACCGCTTAGGTTATTAGTTGTGTGCATGGGTGAGGAAAAAACATGACTGACGATAGAGCGTTTATTCGTAGTGGGCGCAACACCGTAATCCATAAAGAAAAAAAACTTGATTTGGTGGTTGTTAACGGTGAAGAGCACCCAAAAATTAAAGTAACGCAAAATGGTTTAGTGCCATTTAAAGAGGACTTACCGCGTAACCGCCGTGAAGCCAAAGAGCGTTATTTAGAAATGGTGTACATCTCTTCGCCTGATGTCTTCGGTGAGGTTAAGCAGCTGTTATTCATTCAAGCGCTCGATGGGCGTGAATACAAGGTGGATTACTCTAAGGTAGGCACCAAGTTGTTTGTGCGGATCCATCAAGATAGCTACTTATAAAACAAAGGCACTTAGGTGCCTTTTTTAATGCCTACTTTCATCCTAGTTCTAATCAACACTGGCGCTTTTTTTGCATCAACTGCATGAGCATTATTGAGAGGCAATTTCATGACACGTTTAAGTAGTATTGGGGTGCTAGTCGCCTTGTTAAGCGCCTGTGGTGGCGGAGGCGGTGGCAGTGATGACACAGTGACGCCAGTCACTGCCAATGCCGGAAGTGACATCAGCATTGATGAAAAAACTGAATTTACTTTGCAAGGGAATGGCTCTCCAAGTGATGGCACTTATACATGGCAGCAACTTTCGGGGCCAAGCATCGAGGGATTGCCCGCTAATACCCCAAGCCTGACACTCAGTGCACCAGACATCAAAGTAGATAGCACGGCTGCAATTAAACTCACTTATACCGCCTCAGGCAGACAAGCTGAAGATACGTTAATCATCAGCATGCGCTCGGTAAACCAATTGCCTGAAGTGGTTATTACAAAAACCCAGCCTGAGTCAGGCGTATCTGATTATGGCGATACCATTACCTTATCCAGCGAAGGCACGCTCGACCCAGATGAAAACGGTGCAATTGCCCGTTACTTTTGGCAGCAAACCAAAGGCCCCAAATTAACCTTTAATGCGGATAATCAAGCCAGTGTCAGCTTTCCCCATCCTTTAATGGATACAGACCAAGATGTGACTGTGGTATTAACCGTCACCGATGACGAAGGTGGTACGCGCTCTGAGCCTTTTACTTTTTTACTGACCCAAACCACAGAAATCATTGATGTAAAACCGGGGGAGCCACAAGCGGTCAAAGAGTTTGACGAGGTGACGCTGGATGCCAGTCAATCACAGGCGGCCACCGAGTTTTATACGTGCCAATGGCAGCAAACTCAGGGCGAGCAGGTTACTTTAACTCAGCCAGGCCAATGTGTGACGCAATTTGATGCCCCTGATATCGACTCAGATGTGACGCTCGGTTTTCAAGTGCGGGTGACTGACACCCAAGGACGCAGTGAAACCGGCACGACCTCAGTGACTGTGGCACCAAAACCACTTGGGCTCATTAACGACACTGGCATGGGGGAATGTTTTAATGGCACAGGGCAAATTAATTGCGGCAGCCCAGATTTTCCGGGGCAAGACGCAGAGCAAGGCCGTGATGCCTTTGCCGATAAGTTAGACCGAATCGGCGATGGTCCGCTGGCTTTTGACTTTACTAAGCTCAATCAATATGCCGATGAACTACCGGATACTGCCACCACCTTCAGTTGTGTGCGTGACAACATCACAGGGCTGATTTGGGAAGTGAAACAACCCAATACGGGCACCTTACCCAACACCCAAACTCGCGAAGGGCAAAACGCCTATTCTTGGTATTTTAGAACCTCAGATACAGGTGATTTTGACGGCGTAACAAGTCCTGCTAATTCATCTTGCCCAAGCGATCGCGATTGCTCACTGCAAACCTATGTGGATGAAGTGAACGCTACTAATTTTTGTAATGGTGATAACTGGCGTGTGCCTACTTATGATGAGCTTTTAAGTATCATGAATTACGGCCTGCAGGGGCATGATAGCCTATTGCCTGTGGCCTATTTTCCAAACCAACCAAGCTATGCCCTTTATAACCATTTATGGTATTGGACGTCACAAACCAGTGCGGATGGCGAAAGCTTAGACTTTGCTTGGATCATTGATATGCGCTCAGGTAATGACTTAGCCGTTGATAAAGCGGGCCCCGCATTTGTACGTTTAGTGCGTACCCCATAGGAGTGAAATGATGACTAAATGGCTAACTTTAATGTGTGCATGTGTCGCATTTCCGAGCATGGCACAAATTTGTTATAGCGAGCGCCTTCCTAGCACCACGCCTTCAGAGCGCTTTATTATCAACACAGATGGCACTGTGGAAGACATACAAACAGGGCTAATGTGGCAAAGCTGCAACTATGGGCAAAGCTACAACAGTGAGACGGCATTATGTGAAGGCAATTCACAGCAGCTCACATGGCAAGAAGCTTTACTTGGAGCCGCAGGCAGCACATTAGCGGATTATGATGATTGGCAAATCCCCACAGTGAAAGAGCTTTCTTCCATTGTTGAACGCCAATGTGTCGACCCTGCTCTTAATACCCAAGTGTTTAAAGGGCATGTGAATCAAAACTATTGGACTTCCACATCCAGCATTGATGTGCCTGATCATGCGTGGGTTTATGCGTTTTACAGTGGTAAAAATTCACTGCAACGTAAAACTTCAGACGTGTATTTACGCCTAGTTCGCTACGTGAAGTAAGCGCTCCTTTACAGTTGAGCCCAGAGTGAGAAGTAATTAGTTACACTTTCACTGGGCTTAATCTATTGTGCTGTTTTTTGTTTATTTGATAGTCTTAAATGAATAAAGGACGAGGTAACTATGGCGCGACTATCAAAAATCACTGTGGCATTCGCTGGCTGCTTATTGGCTTTTGGCGCTAAAGCGCAGATCAATTGCGACGTTGCCTTGGCCCATGGTTTGGTGATCACCGACGATGTCATCCGCATTGTGGACAAAGGCCAAACCCGTGTGCAAATCAATTATGACCAACAGCTTTTTATTCGTGGTCATCACATCGACCTTTCTGAACAAGACACCCACACGTTAACCACTTTTAGCCGCGGCTTACGTGAAACTGTGCCTGAACTCGTAGAGCTTGCCACCGATGGCGTCAACATAGGGTTAGATGCGATTGAGCGTGTCGTAGCAGGCATATCTGAAAAAGAGCCTGAAGTGCTTAAAGAGCAGCTGCAATACGTTGAGCGTGCCATGATGGAAAAGTTTAAACGAGGGGATGACTTTTTCTACATAGCGCCACAAAGCTTGTCACAAATTGATGATTTTTTTAAAAAAGAAATTAGTGAAAAAATCCACTCTGCGGTACATGGCTCATTAGGAGCGCTGCTGGTAGCCCTTGGCGATGCGTTTCGCTCTACAGAGGGCAACATTGAAGAGCGCATCAATGACATGGGCGCGCGTATGGAAATCATTTCCACTGAAATAGATAAGTCCTTACAAAAGAAAGCTGCAGTACTAGAGCAAAAAGCATCGCAATACTGCAACTACCTCAATGCCTTGGATAACACGGAGTCTGAGCTTCATCGTATTGTGCCTGGCATGTCTGATTACGATTTAGTGAAAGTAAAGCCGCTTAGCTAAATTACTTAGCTAAGCACGCTGTCGATTTCTGCTTGGGTCAAGGGGCGGTATTCACCCGGTGCTAGGCTTTCATCTAGCGCAATCTCACCAATTTTTTCTCGGTGCAGCGACACCACTTTATTTCCTCTGGCGGCAAACATACGTTTTACCTGATGGTATTTACCTTCAGTGATGCTTAAGCGGGCGCTGTAGCTGGCCAATATTTCCAGTGTGGCAGGGCGGGTAAGGTGACGCTCACCATTAAGCTGAACGCCTTGCTCAAACGCGCTGACGTCTTCATCAGTGATTGGGTTAGCGGTTTCTACTAAATACACTTTGGCTTTGTCTTTTTTAGGACTCGTGATCAAATGCGACCATTGGCCGTCATTGGTGATGAGTACTAACCCTGTGGTGTCGATGTCTAAGCGCCCAGCAATATGAAGATCTTCTAAATGTGGCTCAGCCAGTAAATCCAGAGCCGTTGGGTGTAAGTCATCCGAATTGGCACTCACATAGCCTTCCGGTTTATGGAGCATAAAATAACGGTTGCCGAGATAAGTTAGGGTTTCGCCGTCTAATGTGATGACATCGTCTAACGTTACGGCATCTGTGGCTTTTACCTTAGGGTTGCCGTTGACCGTTACCGCGCCTTTTTTAAGCAAAGGTTTAATGCGCGAACGCGGTATTTTGCCAACATTGGCGATGAATTTATCTAAGCGACACGGAAATTTCATGTGGATGCTCATTAGACTGATTTAGGCGCGCAGTATAACAGTCTCTTGGCGTTGTGGCAGGCTTTGGGTATGCTTGATGCATCACAATAACAAGATGAATCACATGCTGTCGCTGTTTAAACCAAAACCTGTCCTTTCTGATGATGAGCTCGCTTGGCTTTATGACACTGTTCTATGGGCCATGGAACATTTTGATGGCAGTTATTTGCTGGCAAATGGTCGCTCTGTATTACCCACCAATGCAGATTTTCCGGGGCAAGCAAAGTCGCACCAAGAACTTGCTGAATTAACCTTTAAGCATGTGCTACATCATGCCGGTTTATCTCAATGGCCGTTTTATTTAACCGCCCAAAGTGCGTCTATGTCGCCGCCGAGTGTGCCGCTTGCAAGCGTACAGCGTGGCACGAACGTGAGTCTTAATACGCATTTACCTGTGGTGTGCAATTTTCATCAGCTGAAACAGCCGCAAGACATGGTGGCGTCGTTTGCCCATCAAATTGCGGTGCATTTAATTATGCAAAGAGGGGTTTTGCCACCCGGTGGTGAGGCTATGCTCAGAGGCGCTGCGGATGTGGTTGCAAGCTTACTCGGTTTTGGTGTGATGGTGACCAACACTGTGTATCAATTTCGTGGAGGCTGTGCGAAATGCTATGACTCACGGGCTAATCGCGCGGCATTTTTAACTGAATCACAAGCACTTGGGGCGCTAGTGATGGCGGACTTACTGACTCAAAGCCCACCCAAAGAGACCTTACGGCATTTAAAAGGCCACCTGCGTAGTAGTTATAAAAGGTTATATAAACACATGCAGGCAGACACACAGCAAGGAGCGCACAGCGCCTTATTATTTATTGCAAAGGGAAGCGCATGATTGCCTATTTAGACGAGTTTTTATTAATTGCTTTGGCCCACTTTTTTGCTGTAGCAAGCCCAGGTCCTGACTTTGCCGTGGTGTTAAAGCAAAGTGTGTCTCATTCACGGCGTGACGCCCTGTTTTGCTCCGCCGGCATAGGCGCCGGCATTTTAGTGCATGTGAGTTACTGCTTGGTGGGCGTGGCGTTGATCATTTCTCAAAATGAGATGATTTTTAACACCTTAAAATATGTGGCTGCGGCGTATCTAGCGTGGATGGGTGTGCAAGCAATTCGTGCGCCTGCCATAGAAGCTGCCTCTGCCAGCACTCATGCACAAGAAACTAATGAGGACAATGGCCAAGGCGCCATGGCTGCCTTTATTAAGGGTTTTTTAACCAATGTGCTTAACCCCAAAGCAACTTTATTCTTTTTAAGCTTGTTTACCTTAGTGATTGATGTGGCAACACCTACGTGGGTGCAAGCTGTGTATGGTGGGTACATGGCCCTTGCCACATGGGTGTGGTTTTCGTTTTTGTCTGTGGTGCTTTCAAGTAATCATGTCAGGCAGTTTTTTCAACAAAGTGGCTATTGGTTTGACCGTGGTATCGGGGTGGTACTCTTGTTGTTGGCTGCGCGAGTAATTTGGGTGTAATCATGCATATTAATTTTGCTTATGGCTCGAATATGGCGCTGTCGCGTATTCGTGCTCGCTTACCAAAGGTGAAGCGGCTTGGGGTGGCGTGTTTAAAGGACTTTCAGCTGATTTTTAATAAAGCAGGCTGGGATGGCAGTGGTAAATGTGATGTCACACCTGAGCAAGGCGAGCACGTGTGGGGCGTACTCTATGCTTTAAGTGACGAGGAAAAAGCCATTCTTGATGACATTGAAGGCACTCGTTACCAAGCACTTGAGATATCAGTGACTACTCAAGAGGGTGAGCAAATCAGCTGCTATTGTTACAAAGGCAAAGCCCATGATGATGCGTTGCCGCCTTTTGACTGGTATATCAATCATGTTTGGATGGGGGCAAAAGAAAACCAATTTCCATTACGAGTCACAGGTGAAACAGAATAACGTAATAAATCTTTCAGATTATCGCGAAGAAAAAGAAAAAGAATCCCCCCAAACCCCCCACAATATATCCAAGACTTTGAGGTCGGCGGATACTATATCTATCCAGAATTAGGTGTAATGCTACATTGTATGTTGATTACAGATAGTTCTCACACCCACAAAAACGAATTAATGTACATAATGGAAGACCAATTTGGTAATATATTTTCTGTACCTATAGATGATCCAGATAGTATGATGGGTTGGCGTTTTCTTGAAAAAGAAGTTTTTACAGAAATGGTCAAAAAAGGTCTACCAGAACCAGAACCCCCTAGAGTTGGTTGAGTATAAATATTCGGAGAAGTTATAACCTTTTTTTGGAGTAATAATGGCGACGTATAGACAAATATTGGAATCTTTGAATTTATCTGAAGGTGGAA
>JBGTXC010000011.1:0-26711 GCA_041937835.1 Alteromonadaceae bacterium
TTATGGATGCAGGTGTTCCAATTAAAGCGTCTGTTGCGGGTATCGCAATGGGCCTAGTTAAGAGCGACGATAACTTTGTTGTACTTTCAGACATCCTTGGTGACGAAGATCACCTTGGCGACATGGACTTTAAAGTAGCAGGTACTAACGAAGGTGTAACTGCACTGCAAATGGATATCAAGATTGAAGGTATCACTAAAGAGATCATGCAAATCGCGCTTAACCAAGCACAAGCGGCTCGTTTACACATCCTAGGTGTAATGGACCAAGCGATTGCTAAGCCTTCTGAAGAGCTATCTCAGTTTGCACCACGCATCTACACCATGAAGATCCCTGCGAAGAAGATTGCAGATGTGATTGGTAAAGGTGGTGCGGTAATTCGTGCCCTGACTGAAGAAACGAACACAACCATCGAAATCGAAGACGACGGTACTATCAAGATTGCAGCAACTGACGGTGAAAGCGCACAAGCGGCTATCACGCGCATCGAGCAAATCACTGCTGAGCTTGAAGTAGGTACTATCTACAACGGTAAAGTAGTTCGCTTAGTTGACTTTGGTGCGTTCGTTAACGTACTACCTGGTAAAGACGGCCTAGTACACATCTCGCAAATCAGCGAAGAGCGTGTTAACAACGTGGCTGACTACCTGAAAGTTGGTCAAGAAGTGAAAGTAAAAGTACTTGAAGTTGACCGTCAAGGCCGTGTTCGTCTTTCTATGAAAGAAGCGGTTGAGAAAAAAGAAGCACCTGCACAAGACGCTGAAGCAGCGCCAAAAACAGATGCATAATAGCAAATTGCTATGATTGACCAAAAAAGGGGCTGTTGAGCCCCTTTTTTTGTGTTTTAATGACCAAATTGCTGATACATAACGTTTTAGGAAGGTCATGTTTTTAAGAACCTTGGCATGCATCTCACTGGCAATTTTGCTAAGTGGCTGCAACAGTACGCCAAAAAGTGCATTTAATACCCCTTTTGTGACCCCGCTGGCTGCAGACATTCGCACTGAAATTCAAATCGCGCGCTTAAGTGATGTCCTCAACAACACTGAGTTAGACGCCGAGCAACAAGCCAAGTTTTATTACAACCGTGGCACCTTGTATGACAGCGTTGGCTTACCCACGCTTGCCCGTATTGATTTCAATCGTGCCGTAAAACTAAAGCCGGATCTTGCTGATGTTTACAACTTTTTGGGGATCCATATGGTGCTGGCAGAGGACTACTCCAAAGCCTTTGAAATGTATGACGCCGTCATTGAATTAGCCCCTGAGCACGAATACGTTTACCTTAATCGCGGCATTGCAGAATACTACGCAAATCGCCCACAACTTGCGGTGCAAGACTTTCAGCGCTTTTTAGCTAGAGATGAGGACGATCCGTATCGCATGCTATGGCTTTATTTAGCAGCGCGAGACATCGATGAAGTAAAAGCACGTAACGAGCTTATTAGCCATAAAGCCAAATTAACAGAGCCAAACTGGGCCAATGCCATAGTGGATCTTTACTTAGGTGCGATTTCACAGGACGCCTTTATTGCTACTTTCACTATGGGCGACTTAAACCCACGTGCAAAAGCCGAGCGTTTTTGTGAAGGGTATTTTTACCTTGCTAAATTGATGCAGTTTCAAGGTCATTATGACCGTGCTGCTGAATATTTTAAATTGGCACTGGCAACCAATGTCTATGAATTTGTTGAACATAAATACGCTGAGCTAGAGCTTAAACTCATGGCGCAGCAACAAAATGCCCAGCCAGTGGGCCAATAAATACGACTATCATGAAGCCCCTTTGCATTGCTTTATTATGCCTGTGGGGGCTTACAAGCGCAGTGCCGCACCATGTTGCGCCTGCGCTTTATTATTTTAAGCGCTCGCCTAATATGGCTTTAGCATGGCAGCTTCATACGTACAATGACTCGCTACCTGAATTAAGCTCGATCCCCCGCTCATTACTCATCACATTGGCAAACCAAGGGTTAGAAGACGCGCAAGTTGCTTACACTCGCCTGTTGTTACAAGAAGGTCAGCTGCACCATGCTGGCACTTTGTTAGCACGTATGCCTTTAACACCCGCCACAGCTGATCTTAAAGCCCAGTATGCGATAAAAAACCATAATCCCAAGTACGTCATCACCTTGGCAAATCAGTTTTCGTTAAACCCGACTACCCTCGCTAAGGCAAAAATGGCACTTAAAGCCCCGCTTAACAGCGACGAGCAAGCTTTGCTTGGTTTTCAAGATGTCACTTGGCCAAACGAATGCCAAATGCGTGTGCTCTGGCTTGCAACCGGGCTAAAAGCGCAAGGTGCTGTAAAAGCGCTAAAAGGCGCACTTAATCAGCGTCACCCCGGAAAAGTGTGTTTTTCTGGGCCGCGCTATATCAGCAGTCACACGCTTAAATGCGGATTAGGCAAATACGGCGAGGCAAGGTGTGACTGGCTTGATGAAAGTGCTGCGCATCTAGCTGCAAGTGCTCAAGCACAGCATGTGTTTGTGATGGCAGAGCATGGGCTTGCAAATGTGCGCGGCCAAGTTGCGTATTTTTCGCCAGAGGCAAGTGTGGATGTGGTGATGCATGAGCTATTACATTTGTACGGTTTTATGGATGAATACCCGATTTCTGCCCAGCTTGCCAAAACCTATTGTAGTGGTGAGGGTAAAAAGGCGATAAACCTTTGGGTGGGCGCGCCAGAGAACGCCCCTAAGGGCTGGGTGCCTTCGCGCACATGCCAAGGGCATGGAGTTGCCTCATTTAAACCTGTGGCAGAGCAAACCAACATGGAGTTTCAATCGTTAGCTTTGCCTAACGCATATCGGGCTGCGTTTTATCAGCAAATAGAGGACAATGCCAAAAGCCATTCATTAGCTGATTCTGATCCACACTCATTGGTTATAGACTAAGCTGAGTATCTGAATTCCTTGATTTTTTAGCCTGCTTCACGCATAGTCATTGCGCTTAAAGACTTTTTTTGTGGGTGCAGTTATGGGCTGCGTCGAGATAAAAAGTTTTTCGGAGCAACTGTATGTCGGATACCATAAAACAATTCCTGAAGCTTGAGTCTGCCAGTGGCATCATTTTGATGTTTGCAGCGGCTTTAGCCTTGATCATCGCAAATTCACCGATAGACCACTGGTACCATGCCCTTATTGACACTAAGGTGCATGTGCAAATTGGCACGTTCAAAATTGATAAGCCGTTACTGCTTTGGATCAACGATGGCTTAATGGCCATATTCTTCTTTTTGGTTGGTTTAGAGCTTAAACGTGAGTTCACCGAAGGGCACTTGAGCGAGCCAAAAAATGTGATCTTACCCTTTGCTGCTGCTTTGGGGGGGATGGCTATTCCTGCGGGTATTTACGCGGCCATTAACTGGGGTGACAGCGTGGCTATCAATGGTTGGGCGATTCCAGCTGCTACGGACATTGCCTTTGCATTAGGTATTTTGGCCTTACTAGGTGATAAGGTGCCTTCGCAACTTAAGCTCTTTTTAGTGTCAGTTGCCATTATTGATGACATAGGTGCCATCGCAATTATTGCGCTGTTCTACACCGAACAGATTTCCATGACGGCCTTGATTGTCGCGGCTGTGTGTATTGCTGTACTGGCCATCTTAAATAAACGCCATGTGATGGGGACGGCAAGTTACATCTTTGTGGGTATTGTGCTTTGGACCGCGTTACTCAAATCAGGTATTCATGCCACTCTAGCGGGTGTAATCGTTGCCTTCTTTATCCCGATTAAGCGAAATGCTAATTGGGCTGTATCGCCTTTAAAAGAGTTAGAGCATAACCTGCATGGCCCTGTGGCCTTTGCGATTTTACCTATCTTTGCGTTTGCTAATGCCGGTATCGCATTGACAGGTCTGGGCCTTGAAGATTTATTGCATAGCATTCCGCTTGGCATCATTCTTGGTCTCTTTGTGGGTAAGCAAGTGGGTGTGTTTGGCGCTGTGTGGTTAACACTGAAGATCAGTCCAAAAGCTGAAAAGCCTGATGGCTGTAACTTATTGCACTTATATGGTGTGGCTGTGCTATGTGGTGTGGGCTTTACCATGAGCTTATTCATCGGCTCGCTTGCCTTTGAAGCCACAGGCGATAACATTTTAGTCGATGAGCGCTTAGGTATCTTAGTCGGCTCGCTACTCTCAGGCGTGTGGGGATACTTTGTGATCCGTTATGCAAATCGATTAGCGGATAAACGCTCAGAAGCCCCTGCGTAACGCAAATCAATAGCAAAAAAGGCAGTGAAATCACTGCCTTTTTTTGTGCTTATTCAATCCACTTTACGCTGGGTAATGCCTTTTCCATCTGTGTTTTAAACTCGTCATAGTAGTTCACGTTAAAATTTAACGTTGCCCCACCTAAGTTGTAGGGTAATTGAAAGGAAGCAAAGTCATCTTGCTTGATTAACGCAGCTTTCTTAATGGCTGAAATGGCAACGTGTTTATCACCAAAGTGCAGATTTGATTCGGTAATTTTGATGGTATCAAACGGGTTGGTGGCATCGTATTTTTGTATTTCACCTTGTAAAAAAAGCGCAATCATCACCACAGGTGAGGGCAAGATAAAGGCGATAAGAATCCATCTTAGCCAGCTTATCTCTGGAAGTAGCGCAGTGATATGCATAAATTGAATGCCTGCGCAGGCAACTAAGTATGCTGCAGCAAGTTTTGGGTGGCTTTTGATAAAATTGATTATCCCGCTTTTCTGGGATGAAGGGCGTGTTTCAGTCCTTTGCATAATGTGTGTCCTTTTTTTATTAGACTATAGCTAAATGCAAAGTGTCTGAAAAGGGGTCAACGACCGAGGAATGTGTCTATGGTGTTGGCTAAATGCTCGCACACATAGTCATCAAGTGTGTCCACATCTGTGTTCAATAAATTAAGGTATTTAGTAACGTGTGAATCACTTAACGATTTTTTGTTGAGGCTAAACTCCCATTCCGGCAGCGACTTATCGTTACGCGGCACAAATTCAAAGGTGGCATAGGGCAGTGCAGGTATATGTTGGTTGGCATACACACAGTAATCATCAATATAGCGTGCGCCCTCAGGTCCTAAACAGCCTGGTTCAACACGGTATAAAATATGGAGTCTGTGCTTGGGGTTAATATCAGACATAAAAAAAGGTGGCTTTCGCCACCTTCCTCTTAGAAAGTGGCAACCACTTTAACATCGCCGGTCACACTCCCTGATGCCACATAACCTATGGCATTGGGGTTGGACTTTACAAAAGCGATGACTTCAGCGTCGCTTCCCATCTTTTTAGGTGGGGTGCCTTTACCCGTAAACACTAACTTAGACCAGTAAGCATTTACTTGTGACGATGATTTGCTTAACACCTTTTGGTTAAACTCATCTAAAGTACCGCCGTCAGATAGATTGACTGGTTCAATTTTAGCGCCACTCGGAAAGGACTTAGACTTACCAAGGTAAATCTTACTAATCGTCCCTTTGTCTAAGGCATCGGCATTACCAGAGTTAACGATAACGCTCACTTCGGCGAAGGCCGGCATGCTAAACGCAAAAACTGCTGCAGTTAAAAATGCTCTCATACCTATCCCCTAGAATACCAAGTCAACACCGAAGGCGAGTACTTCAGCATCCGTATTGGTAACGTTATCATCTTGCATGCTCCAATCTACTTTAAAGGCAGCAGCAGGGTGGAAGTCATAACGCATACCAAAAGTCAGTGTTTCGCGCTCTAAACGACGCGAAGCAAGTACAGCATTGAGCGTTAAACGAAGCGGTAATAAAGCCGCTGGCGTTTCAGGAATCGTATTAAAGCGCGCATCCGGATGTTCATCTTCGTCATGCTCATAAGTCACATGCCAAGTAAACTCATTATGGCGATAGCCAAGCGATGCGTAATACTGCTCTTGCTCTGGAAGGAGCGTATTTTCCACCTCAAAGGCAGTGTATTCTGCATCAAAGAGGATATTTTCATAATCAATTGAGAAGCCAATGCCAAAGAAGCTACCATCATCACTGTCAATCAGTAACTTGCTACCTTCATTGGCAAAGCCAGCTGCCGCAAGGGCTAAGTTGAGCTGATCCACTTGACCGCCGACACCACCTACTACGCGTAAGTCGCGACTGCTGTCATATTGACCAATCGATACTTCACCAATGATATAAGCAGCACGTGCACTGAACCAATCGTAACCGAGTGTCCAGTTAATGCCGAGCATGTCATTGAGCTGCGAATCTTCGGTCGTGGTTCCCCCTACGACGATATCACCACTGTATGAACCACCAATGATTTGTAGGGTTGAATCCCAATCACCAATCATGTTGTTGTAAACAAAGTTCACACCTTCATAGGTAGAAAAACTTAAGTTATACACTGATTGCGGTGGGCGAACCCATCGATACGCGTAGCCTACATCTAAGAAATCAGAATAACGATAAAAAGGAATACGCATACGACCTGCGCTGAACTGGGCATTATCACTGATTTCATAGGTCAAGTAGGCCCATTCAAATTCGGCATCAAAATCGTTATTACCACGGGCAACAATTTGTGCCGTTGCGGATAAACGCTCTTGAAGATCTGCAGAAACTTGCAGCGCGAACATGCTTTCGTTTTTAAATTCAAGCTCATTTTCGTAGCCGAACAAATTGGTATTTTCATCCAAGGTCATACCGCCGACTACAGAGGCAAATCCATTTACCCGCACTTCCGCTTGTGAATACTGTGAAGCCAAGGCTAAGCCGAGTGCGACAGCAAGAGAGAGTTTTTTCATATGTCTGCCTTAATTAACTAGCAAAAACGAGTGTTTAGAATTCGGGTGCATTCTATCCCTGATAAGCCTAGTTGAACATGCTCTAAAGGCAAGAAAAGGGCGGTAAATAAAGGGGTTAGGGACTGTTTGCTGGTTTTATAATCGTATTTTTAGCGCTGGCGTGTAAATACTAAACAAAAGCGATTTTTTACTTTTATATCAGTTGATTACAAAGGGTTACAAAATTGTCATGGAAGAATGATGTAATGGTATACGTTTATACTCATACTAATTTGGCAGCCAAAGACGGAGTTCCCCTGCTTTTTTGTTAAAAGTACGTTGAAATGTATGGGGATTTCTAAATTAGGTCCATACTTAAGGTGTAAGGGGGAGTACGCGTATGAACGAAGTGAGCAAATGGCGGTTGTCCCGTTCGTTAGAAATAGGCCATCAATTAGATGTGCATGTTGCCGTTAACGACTATGAGCAAATTTCAGCTTTTTCTGCACGCTATCAAGGCCATGTGGTTACCACTCAGGTATTGGTATTAGATCTTGTTCACCTTTTTAGTCTCAGCCAGCACAACTTTGAGCTTGAAGACGAGTTTAATGGCCTGCCTTGGCCACAAGTCACATCCTTATTTAGCCTGATCACAGAAAACGTATTTATTGTTGTGGTGCACTGTGAGCATGCCCTTGAAAATCAGCAGTTTCAAAGTAAATAATTTCAGCGTCTAAATGATGTTGAATGGCACACTGTGTGAGCTTTTCGGGTGTTAAACCTTGCGCTGCACAAACAATTGCGTGCTTTTTACTTTTCTTGTTAGATAACAGCACGGCATCCAATCGAAACTGAGGTGACAGCGCGCTGATGTAAATTGTGTGCTTTTTATCTAGTGTCACAGGCAATAGCTGCCACTCGCTTAATGCACTTGCTTTGCTATCAATGTCTATCGGCCTTATAAAAACAGGCTCAACAAAGTGTAATTTAATGCGCTCTTTTTGAATTCCGCCACGCTCAAAATGGCCCTCATACACTTGCCCCTCTAAAGTGAATGATTCCCTTTTTACTAAACGGTTTAAGTCAAATGGGTCTGGCACTAGGCTCACTAACTGACTTTGAGATAAGGCATCGGTTAAAACGAAAGGCTGCTCTGCTTTAATACGGTAAATTAATTGATAGGCATGGCGAGTATGGAAGAGCCCCATGTGATGGGCATAAAAGTGCTCGCCAATTTGAAACACAGCCATACCGTGAACGCCCATTCGGTGACCTTGATGTTTGACGGCCAAGGTTGCTTGGGTAAAAAACAAAAGACTTAAAAGTAGTAGGGTGCGCACAGGGTTTGCTCCAGTCAGTAAATGAAAGCTTAGTGTACTGTTTTTTGTTTCCTAAAGTGGTGATTAATGGTTTATTCTAATTTCCATTATGGATATTAAAGCATCTGATGTGCGGGCGCTCCTTGAGGTGGCACGCACTTTAAACTTAAGGCAAAGCGCCACACATTTACACTTAACGCCTAGTGCGCTTTCTAAAGCCATTAAACGGGTTGAGCAAGGGCTTGGGCGTAGTGTTTTTCAGCGCCAAGGCAAGCGTCTTGCGCTTTACCCCGATACTAAAGAGCTACTTCTTCAGGCTGAAGCATTTTTAAAAGTCCATGCGGCATTAAAGCCCAGCGAGCAAACCATACAGCATGTCAGTATTTCTGGCCCCGAACTACTTTTACATGCGTGGCTGCCAGAGCTTGCGCGTGTGCTTGATGCCGAGCAAGTGCATATGAAAGCGCAAAGTGACTTTGAAAACCAAGCCCTGATTGCGCTTACTCAAGGTCGCTCAGACATCGCCTTAGTGACAGCTCATGGTGCGCACAGCTTTAATCACCCTGACGTGGTGTTCCAACCCATTAAGGAAGTGACGTTTTTGCGTGCTTATGGCAAAGGTCTAGGCAGAGGGAATTATTGCGTGCCGACGCACTCACCTTGGTGCGGAAACCAAAGAGGTGTCGGGGCAGACGGGTGGCCGCAAACTGAAAAACGCACGATTACGATGACAGTGGATCACATGAGTGTGATCCCCGCAATTTTAAAACGTACCGAAGTTGTGGCGTATTTACCGGATTTTATCGTCTCCCAACAGGGGCTTAATGGTGAGGCTATGCCCTGGCCTCATAAGGAAACCATCGGCATTGCAGTACTTGCCAGTCAATTAAGGAAACCCGTCTGGCAAGGCTTAATTCAGTCAATCAAAAGCACATTAAAACAAGGACATTGGCAATGAAAACCATAGGGATCATAGGTGGTATGAGCGCTCACAGTACGGCGCTTTACTACCAAAAGCTGAATCAAAGCATCAATGCGCGCTTAGGTGGCCATGCCAGTGCTAGGTGCCTCATTATGAGTGTTAACTTTGCCGAGATTGAAGCCTGCCAACGTAACAATGATTGGCAAGGGGCCAGTCAGATTTTAGTGGACTGCGCAAAACGCCTTAAGCTCGCAGGAGCCGATTGCATCAGTATTGCCACAAATACCATGCACTGTGTGGCGGATGACATTAAAGTCGCTGTGCCACTGCCTTTAATACACATTGCAGATGCCAGTTGTATGGTGCTCATAGAGCTAGGCCACACACGCGCCTTACTGCTTGGGACACGCTTTACGATGGACATGCCGTTTTGGCTTTCCCATGGTCATAAACACGGAATTGACGTTATTACCCCAAATAATGAGGAGAAAGATGCCGTTCACCGCATTATTTTTGATGAGCTTTGTCATGGCAAAGTGACTGACACTGCGCTTAAAACATACCAAGAGGTGATAGCGCGCGGTAAGGCAAAGGGCGCCACTGCTGTGGTGCTTGGCTGCACGGAAATTGGCTTGTTAATCAATCACAACAATAGCCCTTTACCTGTGCTAGACACCTTAGAAAGTCACGTAAAAGCCTTGTGTGATTTTGCGCTAAATTAACTTGGACCTATAATGGGGTTTTATCACAAGGAGACGCCCGTGAAACCCACACACTTTGGTTTAGCAGCCGTGATGGTAGCCCTAAGTGGTTGCCAACTCACTACTCAAAACACCCATACCAGCCCGCAGCCCTTAGCGGTTAGCTGCCAAGGCAGTACCGCACTGCCTGCTGAATTAACGCCCTATTTTGAAAAAGTCACCGACCCTGCGCTTTTAACTCAAGCCCTTGGCCAGCCCCTTGAAGGCAAATTATGCCAAGGCGCTGTGTATCAAGTTAAAGCCAATCAGCAAGTCACTTTATATCGCACCTTTAATAGCACAAACCCAAACAGTAAATTTGGTAGCTGGTGGACCTTTAATCGCCCTGAAGGAAAGGTGGCTAAATACCGCGAAAACTTAGAAATTTGTTACCAGTGGTCACCCATCGATAGAATGGTGCAATGCAAGCTTAAAGCCGGCTCTAAAGTGGTGGTAGGTAATGGCCAAAGTGCACGTTGCTCTGAATATCTAACCTACGATGTTTCAAGTGCTCAGCAAGTCTTTATGCAAGATGCCAATACTAAAATGACGGAATGTACTGAATTTGATGCGCAAATGGCTTTTATTGAAAGCCCTAAGCAACAGTAAAAAAATGCCCGCCAAGTGGCGGGCATAAACAGGGAGAATACAGCTTAACGGAAGTTTGAGATGCTGTATTTAGTGTCGTTCACAGTACGCCAGCCGTATGCTTGACCAGTAATACCGTAAGGATAACCACTTACAGACCAATTCGGGTTAGAGAAGTAGTCATATTGTGTAGCGCCACCGAACACGTGTGGGTAACCCATGATAGAGCTGAACACACCATCTTTACCGTGACCCATGCCATCAACATACACACCACCAGACGTATCGCCTTGCTTACGTGAGTGAGTTAAGCCCATGTTGTGGCCAAGCTCGTGTACAAAAGTGTTGTTACCACAGTCAGCACCTGAAATGCTGAACATTTTGCTTTCTTGTGAGCTGTAAAGGTTACCGTTGCTACCTTGACCTACCCATGCAATACCACACGTGATGTAACCATTACCTTGGTTTTCAGCAACACCAATTACAGCCATCATGTCCGCACCCCATTGGTTGCGCGTGTCTTTGATCCATGAGCTGTCAGTCACTGCGTTTAACCAACCGCTTGTTGGCGTCACGTTGTTAGTGGTTAAATCAAGTGAGCCAACTTGGCGTAACGTGATGTTAACGCCGTTTTGTGAATACACTTGGTTAGCGTGTGCGATCAGTTGGTTGATCTTAGTTTGGATGTTACCTGTTGATTGCTTGGCTTGGTCTGTGTACATCATACCAATATCAATGGTCACAGCGCTCGCCATAGAGCTTGCTGCAAGGAGTGCGCCGGTAAGCGCTAACTTGTTGCGTTTTTTCATAAGATTCCCTTGAGTTTTATGTTTATTGTGTGACTTTTTTAGAGGTCACAATGGTTTCACTGCTTGTGATAGGCGTGTCAGGATGCATTTCTATCTCAGAGTGATTCTGTGTGAGATCGCGCTTAGCTGCGATCCAACCGAATTGATTTTTTGTTTCAAACACATAGTTGCCTGATGTCACAGTAAACTGGCCATACAAGGCATCTTTACCCACAGTCATGACAGAGGTGTGCATACGCGGATCGCCACCAATCACACGGCTGATCACACTTTTATCGCCATTTGGAAAAATGTGTACACCTGTGACTTCAGCACTAAACGATTCAGTGGTTTGCGGAATGTTTAAATCAAAGATGTCGCCCACATCAAGATTACGTATGCCGTTTAAATCAAATTCCACGTAGGCTTCGTTGTTTAAATCTTTTGGTAGCACACCGGCTTGTTGTAAATAGGCTTTAGCGGTATCAGAGTGGCGCGAAATCCCTTCAAAAATGCCATCAGCAACCACCACAGGATTAAGTGTTTCAGTTGGCGCGGGCTTTTTTACCACGGGTAACTTAGCAACGAGCTCAGCGGCATTGTCTTGCTCGCTCGCGACATAGTTATTCATTTGCTGTGGTTTTTGGTTTATTGCCATTTCCGGCGATGTTAAAAAATAAACCGCTAAAAGGATGCCCACCACTGTGAAGCTTGCAATAATAATTTGTTTCATTGAATTTTTATTAGCCAAATGTGAATGAGGGGTTGCATTCTTACTTAACTGCACACATCAACACAAGGATTTAACTGCTTGTTTTGTATAAGTTTGTAAATGCGCTATTTGCAATAAAAGTGAATACTCATGCAGTTATTGCTGTCGATTTTTTTGTCATTTCATAGATTTTAAGGGGCAAAAAATACACTTTCTTTGAAAGACCTTTCATAACCCATGGTTTAATTAATCAGGCAGCATTGCCGTGTCTATTCGTGTGCTAATACGGCATTACTGTGTTGATACTGCTTGGTACAGATTAAGAATGTGCAGCGCTAACCAAATGCGCTTTGCGCACACATTAAAAGTGACACTCGCAACATAGCCAAAATGGTGTGTGGCTAAAAAGCATTCTATTGCGAATGTGACTCCATTGTGTGTGAGAGAAGTGCTTGGTAGCAATAGGGTTTTGTGACACTTTGTGAGTGAAGGTAAAAGGGTGTAAAAAAACGGTCATAAAAAAATGCCCGCACGAGGCGGGCAAACAATGCGCTAAGGTCTTAGGGAAATCAGACTTTGCAAGCCACTATTGTATATACAATCACTTTCGGTACAAGCGCATTTCGCGCGAATGTGTATGCAATTGTAAATGTTGCTAAAAATGACCAATTGCAGCGAGCAAGGGAATCGTTACAAAGGCAGGGGCTAAGCGTGATATACTGGTGTTTTCCCTTTTTTAAAAGACGCTACTGTGACCTTACCTGCATTTTCATCTACGCCACTTGCCAAGCCATTAGTTGATAACCTACTTGACCTAGGTTACACCACGATGACACCCATCCAAGCGCAAAGCTTACCTTTGATTTTGTCGGGTAAAGACGTCATTGGCCAAGGCAAAACCGGCTCAGGTAAAACCGCAGCGTTCTCACTTGGGGTGCTCCATAACCTCAATGTGAAACGTTTTCGCGTGCAGGCTTTAGTGGTTTGCCCAACCCGAGAATTAGCAGATCAAGTAGCGCAAGAAATGCGTAAATACGCCCGTGCAATCCATAACATTAAAGTGTTGGCATTATGCGGTGGTGCACCTATGGGCCCACAAATTGGTTCATTAGAGCATGGTGCGCACATTATTGTGGGTACCCCAGGGCGCATTGAAGAGCACCTCCAAAAAGGCCGCTTAAATTTAGACGACCTCAATACCTTAGTGTTGGATGAAGCGGATCGCATGCTGGAAATGGGCTTTGAGCAATCCTTAGAGTGCATCATTTCATTTAGCCCTAAAGTGCGCCAAAACTTACTCTTTAGCGCCACTTTCCCAGAAAAAATTGAAAAGCTTGCTAGCCACGTGATGAACAACCCTGAGCGTGTCACCGTAGAGGCCAGCCACGACCACAGCCATATCACACAGCGCTTTTATGAAGTTGAACACAATGACACACGCCTTGAAGCAACACAAAAGCTATTACTTCAAGAAAACCCCACCGCGGCTGTGGTGTTTTGTAACACTAAAGCAGAGTGTCAAAATGTCAGTGATGCGCTGCGCCAATGTGGTTTTGATGTGGGCGCGCTGCATGGTGATTTAGAGCAAAAAGACCGTGACCGCACGCTCGTACGTTTTGCTAATAAAAGTATGACTATTTTGGTTGCCACCGATGTTGCTGCCCGTGGTTTAGATGTGGAGCACGTGGACATGGTGATCAACTACCATATTGCACACGACCCTGAAGTGCATGTGCACCGTGTGGGTCGCACTGGGCGTGCCGGCAATAGCGGCTTAGCATGCTCCATCATGAGTTATAAAGAAGCGCATAAAGCCAATGAGCTTGAGGATTATTTGGGCATCACCATTGAGACTAGTGAACTGCCATCTGATGAGGTGTTTAGTAAGCAAGCCAAGCGCGCACCTATGGTGACCATTCAAATTGATGGTGGTAAAAAAAGTAAGCTACGCCCGGGCGATATTCTTGGGGCACTTACAGCCACAGGTAATATCAAAGGCACGCAAATTGGTAAGATCAAAGTCACTGCGATCAGCGCTTTTGTGGCAGTGGAACGTGGTATTGCCAATGCGGCTTTAAAACTTATCACTGAAGGTAAAATGAAAGGGCGCCAATTTAGAGCCCGTAAATTGATGCGTTAAATACCCACGAATTAAGGACTAGATGCTGCAAGCGTTAGGATCTAGTTTTCCTGCTTGAGCATGGGTTGTTACCGATGGTCTTTAGGTGTGCCTAATAGCGCTAGAATGATGTGGCTGTAGTAAGTGAAGGTTTCGTGTCGAATGTTTCGTGTCGAAGGTTTCGTGTCGAAGGTTGCGACATGAATTTTAAGGCGTTAAACTTCAGTCATTAACAGCGGCAGAATCAACTATGAACATAGACTACTTCCCAAAAACAAAAGTGACAGGTGTTGCTTTCTGTAATAGAACAGAAGAACGAGCGAAGCTTAGTAAATATATAAAAATTGGCCGTCATTGTTGGATTCAAGAGTACAGAAGGCACGGCAAAACATCGTTAGTCGAACAAACAATAGAAGATATACACGCAGAAAAAGAGATTAAAATTGCCTATCAAAGGGTGCACCTGCGTTTCACGTCAGATATTGATAATGTGGTCAAGAAAATCATCATCGCTATCGATAGTCTTGTTCGCACAATACTTACCAGCAAATTGGACTCCAAAGATCTAAATCACCTACTAAGCAGAGGCTCAGAAATTCTTTCGAGCGTATTTCAAAAGCTCACCCCATCATTAAGGATTGAGAACACTAAGTTACAAGTATCAACATCAACTTCATATGACTTGGATTCTCTTGAAAGCGCACTAAAGGGGTTGGATAACTTAGCAAATAAGTTTGAGGTTCGTGCTGTTCTCTTCATAGATGAATTTCAAGAAATTGGAAAATTAAAAAACTTTATGCAAGTGGAGTCATCTATTCGTGAATGTTTGGAAGACGCAAAGTCCACAACATTTATACTGGCAGGGTCTGAACGCGCTTTAATGCAACAGGCCATGACAGATCAAAAGAGACCGCTCTTTAATCACACTCAAACGTTTGAATTGTCTCGTATCAAAGCTGAGCACTATCAAGTCCACTTAAATAAATTGGCGCTTGATACGTGGAATGAAGAGCTCGATCCCAAAGCCTTTGAACGCATAATGTTTTTAACTCAAAGGCATCCATATTATGTTAATAGTTTATGTGACGAGCTTTGGCTTAAAGATAATGCCCCAACCTGTCAAGATGTAGACAACGCTTGGGAGTACATAGTACAAGTCGCGGCTCGTGAAAATGCACATGAAATCACGTCATTAACACCTAACGAGCGCAAAGTAATAATGGGGATTGCTAAGGGGATTAATACTAAGATGAGAAGCGCCGAAGTTGTTAAAAAACTCAATTTAGCACCATCATCTATAAAGTCTGCCGTTGATCAGCTTATCAAGACTGACAGAATAGGACTCGATATTAAAAGCAGCACTTACTATGTTGTCGATCCAGCTCTGGCTACCATTGCAATTAAAGAGTCTTAAAAACAACGGTGCTTTAATGGAAGTGCAAGCAATATAAACACCTCAGTTTTCACAACATGCTCAACACTACGCTTGGCAATGCTTTAACCAATGCCAAGCTTTTCTTTGAGGTAATCACTGGTTAAGTGCTTGGCCACATCAAATGGGTCACACTTTTGCCCATGCTCGTTAAAATCAATCGGACCTATGCGCTCAGCAAGCACCAAAGCAGCTTGATTCAAAGCCACGTTGCGCTTACCTATGCCCATTAATGCCGTACCCATCGCAAGACGTTCTTTTTTACTGCTTTGTTCAAATTGCGCATCAATTTGGCTTATCACGCCCATAAAAAACTCATCGGTATATACTTTGGCTTTTTTCTTAGAAAGCTCATACACCAAACCATACGCACAGCGCCTTCGGATTTCATCGCCACTCTTTAACCAGTTTTGTGCCACTTCAAACGCCACAGGCGACTTGGCTAACGTGGCATCACAGGACGAAAACACATGGCACAGCATGCCACCATTAAGTGCTTCAACTTGCGCTTCGGCTTGTGCCACAGTAATGGCTTTAGGGTCGTCAATTAAAAGGCCAATCACTTTGGCATCATAGTTATCGCTCTGCCAAAGAGTCTCGGCAAGGGCTCGGTTTTTACCAATTTTCTTCGCTAACTTTCGTTGTTGGGTAAGCCCTAAGCCAAAACTACTGAGTCCATGGGTGTCTGGCATGGCGTGCCAATTGGCAATGCCTTTTGGGTTTTGCTGGGCTTCGAGTAATGCCATCACATCATCATAAGTCATGGAGTATTCCTTTTGAGTTATTGGCTTTTTTGAAGCGCCAAATCAATGGCGGCAACAAGGTGGCCATATTCCTTCGCGGTCAGTTTATCGGCACGATAATGGGCAGTTGCGAGTTCAAATGTCCACGTTTGCCCTTTAGGCGGTGCGGGTACGTCGAGTGTTTGATTAAGTAAGGCTTGGTTTATGACAGTATGCCCAGCCGCGGCTGCTTTTTTGGCGCAGTACACTAAATAGTAATTAACAGCGTGGCGGTCTACTTCTGGGGCGCCAGAATACGCAGTCTGGCAGCCGGTTTTGTGCTCGCCTTCAGGAGTAATGTAAGCAAGCTCGCCATAGGTGGTGCAGGCAGTGTGTAGTAACGCACAAAGTATGAGTATAAAGCGTTTTTTTAACATCCTTGCTTCCTTTAAGCGCTTAGTTTAGAGGTGGTTAATGCCTTTAGTAATGACCTAATAAAGCGCTTTTTCCTTTTTTTATCAATAGTTAATGTAAACAAACGGAGTTTTTGTAATCGCTACTTAATAAGGTAAGGTGGGGTATGGCACGCTTTTGTGCCGCAAAATAAAAACAGCAGGAGAAAGACATGCGGTTAGCAGCTTTTGTGGTGGCACTCATATTTATGTGTCAAAACGCATTGGCAACGGACGTCACCACACTCAATCAAGTCAGCACCATGACGGTTACTCACCCGAGCTTTAAAACACCGATGACATTTAACGTCACTTTGCCAAGCAATTATCAAAGCAAGCCGGATAAACGCTACTTTGTGCTGTTTGACTTACATCCTCGTAGCCAGCCTTACCTGAGTGGCATGCATGACTGGCTAAGCCATAACGGGGAGTGGCCTTGGCTAGACACCTTAGTGGTCACACCTGCTAACTACCACCCCGAGTTTGCGGCTTTATTTGAACACACAGTGGAATCACCTGATGATCCTAAGCTGTTAGATTTTATCGAGCACACAGTGCTTGGCAAAGTCGCTAAAGACTACCGTACTAACGGTTTTAATATGTTCAGCGGTTTTATGAGTAATGGGGCCATTGGGCTTTATAGTTTGCTAAATCGCCCGCACCTTTTTAAAGCTTATTTTATTTCAAGCCCCACATTAAATAATGACTTTTTAGGCGTTTCAAAGCGTGCATCAAGCGCCTTGGCTAAGTTAGATGATAACCAGCGTTTTCTTTATTTAAGTATTGGTGGCCATAACTATGAAAAAGCGCATCGTGCAAGCACGCAAGACTTTGCGACAGCGCTCAAAGCTCATGCACCGAAAAGCCTGACGTATCATAACGAGTTAAATGCCCCTCATAATTACATGATGCGCCCCGTGATGACGGTACTTGGCGGCATTGAACGATTATTTGATGATTACCACACACCGCTCGCTGCCGATTCTGACATCAGCCGCCAAGGTGTTGCGGCGATTCTTGCTCATTACCGCACCTTATCGCAAAAAAAGTATGGCTTTGAAATCTCCGCGGAGCGCAGCATTCGTAATCTTGCCAAAGCACAGCTTGAAAGCGCCCCTGACAAAGCCATTGCCATCTACCAAGAGGCAACCACGCTTTACCCTGATTCCGCCTACGCCTTTGCGGATCTCGCCAGTGCCTATGCCCAAAAGGGCGAGCTTACTAAAGCCATCACTTTACAAAAGCAAGCTGTGGCTAAGTCCCACACTATGGTGGCGTGGCATCAAAGGCGCATAAAAGCTCAGCTTAAAAAACTGGAAGAGCAAGAATAAAACACCCTCAAGGAAGAGCCATGACAAAACTTAAAACCATACTCATAAGCTTACTTTTAGGAAGCGCAAGTACCGTACTTGCTAGTACGCAAAGCCAAGAATGCGAATCAGCTTTAGCTTTGCACCTAGAAAGTGATTTAACACTAAGTTATCACACGTTTGATCAAACCATGCAAAATGGCTGGCGGCGCCTAGCTAACAAAGGCTGCTATGAACAATCTGCTAAGTTGATAGATGCCTACATGAAAGCCACAAAAGACCAAAGCCGCTCGCTTCATTGGCATAAATTTCAAATGTTGGCATACAGCGGGCATACCCAAGAGGCACTGTTAAGTGCTGAGGCATCGCTTGTTGCTGAGGCTGAGCAAGCCTCTAAAACCTTAGCCTGGAACCCGTACGTCAAAGCGAGTATGGCGTTTTTAAAGCGTGATTTAGCCGCACTTAAAGCCCATAAACAGGCCATTGAAGAAAAACGAGACGCTCATCCTGGCAATGCCATGAACTTAAAAGTGGTAGAGCGCTTAATTGCCGGCTTTGATAGTGATTACCAAAGTGCCTATGAAGGCAAACATGCGCATTAGCATTAAGCGCTGACAATCAGGTGCTGACCATCAGATGTAGAGCGCTAATTATGTTAGCGCTCAGCCACCACTTGACCGTTAAATGTTGCTTTACGCTTGGCGCGTATACGTTTTGCTAGTGGCTGCTCAATGGCATAAAAGCTTAACGTCGCAACGAGTATGCTCATGCTGAGAGAGATAAATAGCGTAGTGAGCACATCAAACCCGAGTTGATGGGTAGCGGCAATCACTGGCATGTGTAACAAGTACAAACCGTAGGAAATTTTACCTAAAAAATCACCTATGGGGTTGGCGAGCAAGCGGTTAGTGTCTGGCACTAAAAACACCACGGTAAAGAATACCGCACTCATTACCAACAGCACTTCGTAACTGAGCCACATTCTGCGTTTGGCATCTGCACTCACTGGTGACCATTCAGGAAAAAGCAGTGGCACTAAACACAGCACTGACACAAAGCTGTGTTTTTTAAGATAGGATGGAATCGTCAGCTTGGGGTAGGCCATCCCCATTAACATGCCCACAAAAAAGAAAGGCAAACTTCTTAAGGTGTTGAACGCATTGTATGGCACGCCGTTAATGTCACCAAACACCCTAGGTACGTTGGTAAGAAAGAGCGCAATTAAGGTGGCAAAAACGATGAGATAAATATACCCAGGGCGGCTTTTAGCCAATGCCCAAAACCCAATAAAGAGCAGATAAAAATGCACCTCAGCAGGAATTGTCCAAAGCACACTGTCGCCGTATAAAAACAGCAAATGGCCTAACACCGCCTCGCTATGAGTGATGTCGTAAAGGCCTGGAAGTGAAAAAGCATGCAGCAAATAAGAGGCAAACACCACGAGTAAAAATAAAGGCACCACGCGGGCAATCCGGGCTTTAACATATTGGCTAATTTGCGCTTGAGTAAATGGCCGCGATAGATACAAATACCCCATTAAAAAGCCACTTAAAATAAAAAATAGCATCACACCATAGGCACCAGTGCCGCCGCCAAGTGCTCCCCCTAACCACTGTGTAATGTCGCTAAAATGAGTGAAAAACACGATTAAGGCGGCCAAACCGCGAAGGGTATTGAGTTTTCTGATTTCCAAAGTGATGTCCAAGCAGAGAAAAGCGTGCGCTTTTAAAGATTTATTATAATTATTTCAATCATCTAACCATACAAGGTGAAGCTTCTCAAGGTGGCAGTGAGTGAAGTTATGTAAACAGCCCATTGTATTGGTGAGGGCATTGCAATAATGTGATTCAAGTCACTGATTTAGTGACAAACATAATAATCACAATAAAAGGAAACAGCATGACTGATACCACAACTCAGCCACTTAGCGCTGAAATTACTGTATCAACCGATGGCAGTGGCGGCTCAACCCCAATGACGGCAGAAGCCTTCTTAAAATTGTTACGCGCAAACGGCTTTAAAGGCAATGTTGCGAGTAATCCGAATATGCCTGAAAAAGCTTGGATAGAATTTAGAAACCAAGCTTAATCGTGAAGGCAAGCGCGCCTTTGAGCTTGCCTTAAATCACAGTGATTTATCACTGCGCTCTCATCACTAAAATAATAATCAGCCAGTAAAGTGATACATCTTGCAGCCGCTTGCGTACATAAACAAGTTAACTCATTGTTTTAAAGGAATACACGCGATGCAGCCGCACTCTCACTTAAATTCTCACTTAGGCTCTCACATTACCCACACAAGCCAGCAATCAGTTTCTACTCGTTTTACCTCGCGTTTATGCACTCATGCATTAAAGGTAAAAGGGGTGAAAAACACTTTAATGAAGCTTTTTACACTTACTTTAGTCACCGGCCTTGCAGGCTGCGCCGTGGTTGGGGAGGCCAATGTGGAAAATGCACCATATCAAGTGCTTAAAGCGGAAGTACTTACAAAGAGTGAGTCACCCGTCGAGCTTCGCCGTTATGACGCCATGGTATTAGTCTCAGCGAGTATGGAAGACGAAGGCCGCAATACAGCGTTTCGTCGCTTGTTTAACTACATAGCAGGTGCCAATGAGCAACAAGCCGGCATCGCCATGACGGCCCCGGTATTTATGACGGATGAAACAAATGAACCCGACGCTGAACCTGAGCAAGGGGTTAAAATTGCCATGACAGCCCCCGTATTCATGACAGAGCAAAATTCAGGTGACGCAGATTTAGTAAGCGGTATGAATGGCGCAAGTATGTCGTTTGTGATGCCCGCAGATTTTACCTTAGCGTCAACGCCTAAGCCGCTTGATAGCAAGCTCGTTGTCAGTGAGGTGAAAGACTATCGCCTTGCAGCAATCACCTTTAATTGGACGCTCAGTAAAAGCAATGTAGCAAAACACACCAAGCTACTACGTGATTGGATTGCTAAAAACAACCTAGAAGAAATAGGTGCACCCTTTACCGCGGCTTACAACGGCCCTATGACACTGCCCATGTACCGTAAAAACGAAGTGCTTATTCCGGTGAAGTAAACGCCCATTTATTTTTATATCAGCCGCTTTAGTTTTTTAAAGTGGCTAATTACCTTTGCTCTGCTTTAATTAAATGAGCCAAAACACTGATTTACATAATTAAAAACTCATACGACTAAAAGAGTCACCCGGCAATTTGCTTGTGGCGCAGTTCTCTAAGCGTGTGGTGAACCACTCCCTATAAGGATAGTGCTGTGCGCTTAAATCGATTAATTCTGTTAGCTCCCTGTGTTTTCACTAATGCATTCGCCCATGAAGTCAATTTAGAGTCCATCATAGTCGAAGGGCGTCGCACTAATTTAATTGGCGAGGCCGTATCTGCTGCAGAAGGGGTGGTTGGGCAAGACGAAATCCGTGTGCGGCCACTTACACGCACAGGCGATGTGTTAGAGCTCATCCCTGGCATGGTAGTAACACAGCACAGTGGCAGCGGTAAGGCTAATCAGTACTTTTTGCGCGGCTTTAATTTAGATCACGGTACTGACTTTGCAACTAACTTAGATGGCATGCCTGTGAACATGCGCAGTCATGGTCATGGCCAAGGGTATACCGATTTAAGTTTTATCATCCCTGAAACCATAGGAAAGCTCAGTTACCGAAAAGGCGCATATTATGCCGAGTTCGGTGATTTTAGTGGCGCAGGCGGCGTTAATATTAGTACCTTAAAACAAACCGATTCTGCTCAGCTAAGCTTAGGCATCGGGGACTATGGCTACCAAAGAGCACTCTTTTTAGCCCCATTTCAAAGTAAAAATGGCGACACCTTAGTGGCGCTAGAGCGGCAAGAATACGATGGCCCATGGCAAGACATCAAAGAAGACATAGGCAAAACCAATGCCTTAGCAAAATTTACTATGCCCTTAGCGCAAGGCGAATTGAGTCTTACTGCAATGGGTTATCGAAACAGTTGGAACAGTGCGGATCAAATTCCAGCGCGGGCCGTCACTCAAGGGCTGATTTCACGCTTAGGCTCTTTAGATACCTCTGTCGGCGGCGAATCGTCTCGTTACAGCATTAACGCCCAGCTTCAACACGGCGCGTGGTCACTAGGCGCCTATGCCATTAGTTACGACCTCAATTTATGGTCTAACTTCACCTACTTTTTAGACGATGAAACTGCGGGCGATCAATTTGAACAGGTCGATGATAGGGCCATTTATGGCGGTCATCTCACTTACAGTACCTCAAATACCTTGTTTGGTAAGGCCGCATATCACAGTGCTGGATTACAGCACCGGACAGATGATATTGACGATGTAGGGCTTTTTCATACCCAAGCGCGCAAGCGGTTAGGAGTGACACGCCAAGATGCCATTACGCAACACAGCACAGCACTATTCCTAGAAACGGAAATTGATTGGCAGCCTAATTTACGCAGTGTGATGAGCGCTCGGGTCGATTATTTTGACTTCAAAGTCACTGATCGTGCTGGCATTAATCGTTTTGGGGTTGATCTCAGTGCTAACAGTGGCACAAGCAATGATGCGATTACATCGCTTAAAGGCAGCTTAGTGTATCAGCTCAGCCCACATTGGGAGAGCTACTTATCTGCCGGGCAAGGCTTTCATTCAAATGATGCGCGAGGTACCACAATTACATTAGATCCCACTTCGGGTGAAGCTATCAGTCCGGTTGATCCATTAGTGCGTTCCAGTGGCTATGAGGTTGGTATTCGAGGGCTGGTGGGCGAAAAAGTGCAGCTTTCAACATCTTTGTGGTCGCTGAGTTCCGACAGCGAGCTTTTATTTGTGGGGGATGCCGGTAACACCGAAGCGTCGAACCCGTCAAAGCGCCAAGGTATTGAGTTTGTCGCTTATTATTTCTTTAACCCTCATATTAGTGCTGATTTTGAATACGCTTACACAGATGCCAAATTCAAACACACCCCAGCAGGTGAAGATGCCATACCCGGTGCCGTAAAAGATGTGCTGCAAGCGGGAATTAATGTTGATTTTGGCAATGCATGGTACGGCAGCGTACGCTACCGATACTTTGGCAAACGTCCACTTAATGAAGATAACTCGGTAGAGGCAGACTCCTTACAAGCGATGAACCTAAGGCTAGGTTATCGCCAGCAGCAATGGCAAATTCATTTAGATGTACTCAACCTTACAGACAGTAAAGACAACGACATTGCTTACTTTTATGAGTCGCGCTTAGCGATGGAGCCAAGTGGCCAAGGGCAGGAGGATGTGCATTTTCATCCCCTTGCTAGCCGCTCAGTGAGACTCAGTGTCAGCTACACATGGTAATGTGTATTATCAGCTAAGTGTCCACAGGCGAATGCTAGGTCATTCGCTTGCTTTTCCCCAAGTCGGGATGTTGGTGTGGTGCTTTTAACGTCAAGCGGCGGTCGGGATTTTGTGCTATAAGCCCGGAAAATAATGACCCACCTTTTAAAAGAAAAAGCGAATAATTAAAGTACGCCTGACGCCCTTAATACCGCAGACGCAGCTTAAACTAAGGAAGAAAATAAAGCTGATACCTACTTAATGAGCCAAGATGATATCTGTGCTTGGTTTTGGGGTGAGTTGCGCAGCAAAATTAAAACCACTATTGTAGATTTAATAACCTATACAAGCACTTGCAAACCAAATCGGTTAAAAGGATTTAATTATGCGCGTATTTACGCTGTTCTGTTTATTGTGGGTAACGCTTCATGCTACAGCTAATGAGGTAGTGTCTATTGGCAAAAATATTTCCATTCACTCCACCATCATTGGCGAAGACCGCCCTATATCAGTTTTCATACCTAAGGGTACCAAGGAGGGGGAAAAACTTTTTGTTATTTACCTTTTAGATAGCCAACATCATTTTCATACAGTTACAGGCGTTGTGCAGTCATTAGTCGATTATGAGCAAATCCCAAAAACTATGGTGGTAGGTGTTCATACAACAAATCGCCCGCGTGATTATTTACCCGCAGTTGAAGGAGAGCCACAAACGGATTTTCAGCGCTTTAAAATATCAAAATGGCCAGAAGCAGGGCAGGTAGACTTCCTGTCATTCTTAAACGATGAATTATTTCCTTACATAGCCAACAACTACCCAACTTACCCACACCGCACATTGATAGGCCATTCGAATGCGGGTACGTTAGCACTCTCTGCTCTTTTTGAACGCCCTGAGCTGTTTAACCAGTATTTAGTTATCAGTGCCAATGGCTGGTGGAGCCGAGAACAAATGGCAATGAAAGTACAAGAGTTAGCGGCACAAAAGAGCAGCAAAGCGAAAATGTACATCACAGTGGCAGGTGAAGGCGGGCGCTTTTATAGTGGCACAATGGACTTATTATCCAATCTGGAATCACATCAACCCGAATCGGTTTCATGGACTTATAAACAATATCCAAATCACACACATATGAGCGGTATTTTACCTGCAGTGACAGATGGGATTGGTTACTTGTTTGATGACTTTACGTTAACCATCCCAACGAGCATGGCTAAGTATGCCGATGTAGAGTTACTTAATAGCTATTATCGTGATCTCTCTGCAAACAGTGGCGTTAGCTTGCCCGTACCTGTAGATAGCTTTGTTGAACTAGCCGAGCAGCAAAAAAAAGCAGGGCGCTTCAATGCGGCAATAGTAACGCTTACACAATTTGTGGCGGCCTATCCGGATTATTCCTATGCCCACATGCGTTTAGCACAAGGCTATGAAGACATGAAAGACTATCAAAAATCCTACGCAAGTTACGCTCAAGCCTTAACCTTAGCCAAGCAACAAAATCGGGAAGCAAATATTATCGATGCGTTGCAAGATATGGTGAATCGCGTCAAACAAAGCCTATAAACGATTAAAAAACGGGGTAAGCGCTTCATATTTAATTGTGTACGTAAATGGGAGCTTTAACCCCGTATTATACAAGCAAGTGCCATTCGCTTTTATTACAAAAAGTGGTATTTTGATTGGTAATTAATTAGGGACGTGCAATCACACTGCTCAAAAAGGATTGCCTCACGCTTCAAGGACGCGCGCTATGACACCTGCTCAGATTATTTTCACGCTATTTTGCATCGCTTTAATTATTTATGGCTTTATTAAAAAGAAACGCACCGGCATGGTGTGCGGCATCTTTGGCGTGGTGGTTATGTTTTTGGGCACCTATGAGCCAATCTCAAAAAGCTTTAAAGCAGGCTTTTCTGAAGGCAAAGCCAAAGCGCACGCAGAGCAGGCACACGCTAAAGATTAGCGCCGCTTTATTTTCGTTTAATCAAGTTTCACCCACACTTTTTTAGCAGTAGCGCACTATGTTTGTTAAGTCATGCCAAGTATTTGGTGTTGCCATCCCGGTAATACTTTTTGGTGCTTCCTACTTCTTTTTTGCTGATCTCACACCCGATACGCCTTTGTATGCAGGCTCTGTGATGGTGTTTGGTTTTGTTGGCGTGAGTATACTTTTTATGATGGCCGCATGTGTGTTTGTGGCGCCTACGTCGTTTATTCTGTTAAAGCCTGAAAATAGAGCCTACTTTAATGCTGAGTCATTGGGTTGGCGTATTATTTTAGTGATTAACTGGCTTTTACTTTTACTCTATTCAACGATGTTTTTAGTCGTTGCCTTTACTTAGCGTTAATCCACTCAATTTTAGGAACTCTCATGAAAAAATACATGGTTGTAGAGCGGTTTAAACCCGGCTGCATGGAAGCAAATTATCAGCGATATAACACCAAAGGCCGGATGTTCCCTGAAGGACTGCATTACTTAAACTCCTGGGTAAATAAAGAGCTTAACGTGTGTTATCAGCTGATGGAGTCTAATAACTCAGCGCTTTTTGCTGAGTGGTTTAAAAATGGGAAGACTTTGTGGATTTTGAGCTGATCCCACTTGATTAGGCAAATGCCGCTCTGGTTAAAGACTGACGTAAAAATAATGATAAAGATTAAACGAGATGATTTAAGTGATGGCGCTGTACTTGAGTTACTTAAAGCACATTTAGCTGACATGTATGCCACCTCCCCCCCTGAAAGTGTGCACGCCCTTGATGTAAACGCCTTAAAAGCGCCTGAAATTACCTTTTTCAGCGCTTGGCTAAACAACACATTGGCAGGGTGTGTGGCACTTAAAAAGCACGATGATCACGCCTGTGAACTCAAATCCATGCGCACAGCCGAGGCATTTAGAGGCCAAGGCATCGCCTCGCACATGCTCAGGTTTATTATGAATCATGCCAAGCAACAAGGCTTTACCCAAATCAGCCTAGAGACGGGCACACAAGCGTATTTTTTGCCCGCACGTAATCTGTACCACAAGTTTGGCTTTGAAGAGTGTGGCCCATTTGGCAGTTACCAACTCGACCCAAACAGTTATTTTATGACTAAGCGTGTCTGGGACGACAACGCTATTTAGAAATCTTCATTTATTTGGAAAGAAACAATGAAAAACATCATTTTAATTTTTCTGAGTGCTTTAGCTTTATACACACATGCCGAGGATATTGGCCTACCATGGCTTATTGAATGTGAAAATAACCATTGTTTATTGCAGGTTGAATCGCCTTATCAAAAAGCAGGTAAGGACGAGTATGTTGCTTTGATGGTTTCTTATAACAAATTAACACAATCAGTTAATAAGGTAGGAATTGTCATCCCAAGCGGAGATGATGTAGCGCCTCACATTTTCGTCAAATTTTTAGACACCTTACCTAGCGGCAATTCATACAAACTCGAAGAAGCGAAAGGCAAAACGTTAAAAATTAAAATAGATAATTGTGATGAACATGAGTGTGTAGCTGTCTCAGAAGCAAGTGCATTGTCCACAACCAATCAAGCAGTGGATTGGGATGCTTTACTAAAAAACAAAGAACACATTTGGATTGC
>JBGTXC010000120.1:0-8285 GCA_041937835.1 Alteromonadaceae bacterium
ACTTGTTTGCATTTGTAAATTAGTGAGCAAACCATTACCAAGGGTTAAACGGAAATCATAATCTCCCCAACTCCAATCAAGCTCTGCTTCAGAAATATCTAAAAAGTCTGCGATATGGGCTTTGGCTTGTTGTGGTTTTTGATGCAAATATTGAATGGCTTTTGCCAAAGCGTTTAGAATGGCTTTAAGGTCTTTGGCTGGTAACTCTTTAAGGCCCACTAAATTAAAATTAAGGTTATAAAGGCCTTGAGTGTTAATAATGCTAAATTCGTCGTGATGTTTACTCAGTAACTTAAAGACATCGGGCTCCCACAGTGCTGCGGCATCAAGCTCATTTTGCTTAAGTTGTTGAATCAGATTTTGCCCAGAGCCATAGGAAAAACTCACGTCATCGAGCATCACGCCATGCATTAAAAGCACCGTTTTACTAAAAAACTCGCTAGCTGAGTGTTGGATAACGCCGATTTTAGCTTGCTTCAATGACAGCACATCAAACGTATGGCGCGATTTTCGGTAGACAAACTTCACGTCGTTGTCGGACTCAGCAAAACTGGCAAAAATCATAAAGGGGCTTTGGTTTTGTGCAGCAAAACTCAGAACAGAGGCTGATGTAGTCGCTAAGGTGGCTTGTCCCGTTTGCACGGCATTAAAGCAGGCGACGCCACCTTTTTTACTGATAAGCTTTACGTCAACACCAAATTGCTCAAAGTAGCCAAGTTGGTGGGCTAAAATCACTGGGGAAGAAAGCGGCGTTGTGGAAGTTGCAATAATTATTTCAGGCGAAGTGCTTTTGCTACTACCAAATTGCCAAGTCATCACAGAGACCATAGCAAGTATGACACTGCCCAAATAAAACTTAACCACACCACATCCTTTTTACTGAGAATAACTCGAGTTTAGTCAGTATTTTTCATTTCGCCATGGTCCTAACTTATTAATTTTTAATACTTATTCGTCAATTAATGAGTGTGTTTATGTAATCCACTGCAATCACCAGCCATCACAAGGGGTGTAGCGGTGCAAATAACCTTTTCAAGGAAAATATGGGAAACGGGTGGGCTCACGCGCTTTTCGTACTAAGCGCATGAGAGACTAAAACGCATTAAACCATGGAACGCTATTTTCAAGCTGTGCTGCTCGTTTTTTCCTTTTTAGTAAAGCCGTTCAATTTAATCGGCACATGCGCCGTCATACCCATGTAGCTGAGCGTGATGTCATCTTCTAACTGTGTTTTGATGTGCTCAATAAACGCTTCAGGAGATGAAGTATGAACAAGCACATCAATCACTCCCATAGCAGATGCGGCAACCACATCGCTTTCGCCTAAATGCGCATTAATGAGCACAACAAGACGGTTCATCAGTAAGAAAATAAAGATATCACCATGTAACTTATGTATATCTATGTAATCCGCGACTTCAAACTGGATGAGCCTTAAATGAGCATCGCGCTCTAGCTGCTCTTGTTTAAATTCTAGGTATTCTTGGCGCGTCATTTTTTTACCATGACAAGGCCAGCTCGGCACTTTATCTTCAAGTTGCCCAAGCGAAAAAATCATGCGCTCTGGGTGCTTCATGGCGGCGATCATGGCTTTAACTGACGCCTGCGTTAATCCTTCTTTGGGTTTTAAAAAGTAAACCCCATGGTGCCAAAGTAAGGTCACAAAGCCTTCATCTGTGTGGTTAGTCAAAATGGCTTTAGGCACAGCTGGGGCAAGGTAATCAAGATAGTGCACGGTTTGCATGCCTATCATGGAATCGAAACATAGCTCACTAAAAATCATATCGGGCTGGGTTGCCTCAGTGGCATGTGCAAATTCTTCAAGTGAACAAAATAACGATATGGTGGCATCCACATCATCAGGAAGGGCATTAGATATTAATTGATACGTGTTACGGAGTGCACTGGCATCACTGTCTACAACATATATTCTCATGCAAGGACCTCATACATCCCCCTCACAATGTTTCCCCATTAATAAAAATAGTTGCTATAACAGCGAAGTGCAAAGCTAAGTATTGGATTGGATCCACGTATTTTCTGATATGCGAGTTTGCTGTACACACAGTTGCCGAATGAGAAAGTCCATGTCGTGGTGGCGCTGGCCGCCGCGTGCCGTCCATGCGAGGTACCACTCTATTAACAACACATCTAGGAGGCTGTCAGCATTAGCAATAATATGGCCTTGGCGCATGTTGTTGTGAGATTCCACTAAACCCACTACTAAATGGTCGAGAGAAAAGTGTCCTTTGGCTTCTTTAATAAGATTTAAGTCGCTAAATGAAACACCATCAGGGATGGACAGATTAACATTAGGTAAAAACATGTGATTTCCTCAGTCATGGCATAGTCACCTGATGAGGATCCTGAATTTGCGTGCAGGCGCCAAAAAAAGTGGTAGGTCATGGCGTAGTAGCCGTACCCATATTATAGCTTACTTTCGTAAAGGGGAGCATAAATATTAATCAGCTGGCGTTTTGGGTGGCGAATTCCATTGAATAAGGCCCACCTCACAACGTAATTCTGCTAAAAGCTTGGTATAATGGCACTTTGATTGTGGTTTTAGAGGTGAGCGTGACGCGCTTAAATAAGTTCATCAGTGAGTCTGGTTTTTGTTCCCGCCGAGAGGCAGACACGTTTATCAGCGAAGGTCGTGTGACCGTGAATGGTCAGCCTGCTGAAATGGGGCTCAAAGTGAGCGAGGCAGACGACGTTAAAGTGGATGGTAAACCTCTAAAAGCCAAACCTAAAAAAGTGATTCTGGCTTATAACAAACCGGTTGGCATTACCTGCACCACAGAGCGCAAAATCAAAAGTAACATCATTCGCGCGATTAACTACCCTGAGCGTATTTTCCCGATTGGTCGATTAGATAGACCTTCTGAAGGTTTAATCCTATTAACCAACGAAGGCGATATCGTTAATAAAATTTTGCGTGCCGGCAATGCCCACGAAAAAGAATACATAGTGACAGTGGATAAGCCGCTTAATCAGCGCTTTTGCGAGCGCATGAGTAAAGGTGTGCCAATTTTAGATACTGTGACCTTGCCATGTGATGTATCTCAAATTAATGCCACCACCTTTAAAATCATTTTAAAACAAGGCTTAAACCGCCAAATTCGCCGTATGTGTGAGTATTTAGGCTATGAAGTGGTCAAGCTAAAACGTGTGCGCATCATGCACATTCAGCTAAATGGTTTGCGCCCAGGGGAGTGGCGCGTCTTAGCAGGTGAGGAACTCAAAGAGCTTGAGCGTGCTACCCGTCACTCAGTTAAAGAAGCGACTAACAGTCCAAAGCCGCAATCAAACTCGCCATCGTCAACTAAGCCTAAGCAAAACGCCAAGTACACTAAGGCGCCAACTCGTCATCAAAACGCGCCTAACAAACGCTCTCAGGGCGGGCAGCAAGAAGGCAATCGTAAAAAAGCGCCAAGAAAAGCTGGGACCCTTTCGTTAAAGCGTTAAAAGTACTGAGCATTAATTTGTTTGCGTATTAAACCAAGATTTAAGCTCTTTAAGTAAAGCATTAACGTCATCTTTTGTGGGCTGCCACATTAACTCACAGTCGGTGAGTTTTGCCTCACGGGCGAGTAGCTCCATGTCATTTAATTGCTGTACTAAGGTACGTTTTGCCACATTGGCTACTGTGCCCTTGAGTTTATGCACAGCGGTTTCAAGGACCTGCGCATTTTGGTGAGAAATGGCCGCGTCAATATCTGCCATATTTTGTGGCAGTAAATCGATTGTCATGCTCACCACAGTTTGCAGTGTTTCGCTATTGTTGCCGGTGATCTCTAGGCAGTGATGGTAATCAAACATCATTTCTTGCTCTATATGCACCGTGGGTGCCGTGTCTATGTAGTCCCCGCTATGAGTGGGCTCCCAACTACCGTTATCTTGTTTGAAGCACTCTACGGTTGCAATAAGCTCTTTGGCATCCACAGGTTTGGTTAAATAGTCGTCCATCCCAGCGGCTAAGCATTGCTCGCGATCCCCTTTTATTGCTTTGGCCGTTAACCCAATGATGGGAATGCGAGGCAAATACTCATTTTGTTGGTATTCACGAATTAAACGGGTGGCTTCAAGGCCATCCATCACGGGCATTTGTACGTCCATCAAGACTAAATCATAGGGGGTGTTTTTAATTTGCTGAAGGGCGGCACTGCCGTTTTCAACAATATCAAGCCGATGCCCGCGAGATGCCAAAATGTCGCCAACCACACGTTGGTTAATCGGGTTGTCTTCTGCCACTAAAATCCGTAAACGATTAATACCTAAAGGGCTACTTTGGTCTTGAAGACTATTTTGCTGCTCGCTGAGCGATAGGTTTCGGTCCTTAAACAGCAAATTAAACACTTCAGACTGTTTAACGGGTTTCACTAAAAAACTGATGTAATCGTATTTTTCAAGGGTGCGCGTGATGTCTGTATCACTGGCATTGAGCAGCACTGTAAACTCGACCTTTTCTGGGCTATTTAGTTGAAGGCTGTCAATTAAGCTGAGTACGTCAGTATCTGGTAAAGGGTTGTCTATGATGACAAAGTCAGCTGTTTGATTGGCCCATGCTTTGAGGGCTTCACTGCCTTGGGTGGTTTGTACCACTTGGCATTCCCATGAATTTAGCATCTCAAATAACCAACGGCCACTGGTTGGATTTGGCGTCACTAGCAAAGCGCGTTTTTGGCTAAGCTGAGCATTTTTAAAGCGCCAAGGCGTGTGGCGTTTTTCGATGTTAGGGTCGGGCTTACCAATATGAATAGGTAAGGTCACGATAAACTCAGAGCCATGATGTAACTGGCTCTTAAGCTCTATGTTGCCTCCCATCAGCTTGACTAACTGCCCAACAATGGCAAGGCCTAAGCCTGTGCCGCCATATTCCCGAGTGGTGCTGACATCTGCTTGCTCAAAAGGTAAAAAGATGGCGCTTTGCTTCTCTTGCTCTATGCCGATACCGGTATCTTTAATCACCCATTCAAGTAACACTTTGTCGTCACTGAGGGGTGCTTTATGCCTAACCAGCACGCTCACTTCACCTTGCTCTGTAAACTTAAGTGCGTTCCCAATTAAGTTGAATAAGAGCTGTCCAATACGCACGGGATCAGCATGCACCCAATCAGGAACATCTTGTTCAATACAATGTGTTAACTCTATGCCTTTTTTGTGTGCTGCAGGCGCAAAGCCTTTGAGAATATCGCCGACTTTTTGGTCAAGTGAAAAAGAGACAGCCTCTAATTCGAGTTGGTTTGCCTCAATTTTAGATAAGTCCAAGATGTCATTGAGAATATTCAGTAAAGATTGCGCAGAGCTAATCACCAGTTGCACATACTCTTTTTGTAAGTCATTTAACTCAGTATTTTGTAGTAAGTCAGCGATACCAATCACACCGTTCATCGGGGTGCGGATTTCATGGCTCATATTGGCTAAAAACTCACTTTTTGCGTGGTTGGCTTGGTCGGCTTTATTTTTTAAGTCCCGAAGCTGCTCTTCAATCCGTTTTTGCTCGGTGACATCCAATGCGCCGCCAATTAACGTTGGTGGGGATTGATTGGCTTGTTTGCGCGCAAAAATACGTATGGTGCGCTTTTCATCCACTTTTTTAATGGTGAACTCCGCCCGCCAATCTTGGCTTTGCTCGATTTTTTCTGTGAGGGATTGCATCAGGGCAGAGCGCTCATCACTGAGTACGGATTTAAAAAATTCACCGACATCAATGCGCTCGTTGGCGTGTTCAAAACCAAAAATAATGCCGATGCGGGCATCGTATTCAATGACATTGCTTTGAATGTCCATTTGCCACACCCCAAGCCCAGAAACGTCCGCTGCAAGCGCCATTTGCTCTTTGGTGTTATTGAGCCTTTGGGTCACTCTGGCAAGTTGCGCATTTTCTTTCGCTAAGCGTTTTGACAAACTACTTTGCCCGACCAAGTTGTAAACGTAGGAGGCAATCAACAAACAAATGGCAAGACCTGTAAACAGTAAGGTGTCAGACACGGCCGTTAATCGGGTGTCGTAATACTGCTGGGTCGGTACGACTTTGCTTTCATAGCCATTTAAAAGTGCCTGCCACTCTAATGTAACGCGTTCAATCTCGGTTTGGTTGTAACGCACAAATTCAAACCCTAGGGGATCGCGTAAAATAAGCCCCATATCGTGGCTTGCTGCCATGGCTTTAAGCTCATCAATAAGGGGATTTAAATCCACACTGGCATATAAGGTGGCATCACCACTTTGCATTTTTAACCAAATAAAGGACTTCCCAGCGAGCTTTGAAAAAGACGACAAGGAAAACGGGGTGTAGGAGATGGACTTAAACTCCAGCATTTTTAAGTGATTGACGATGGCATTTTCAGAAATATCAAAACCAGGTGCAGTGCGCACTTGTGTCAGCATGACGTCATCTGAAAAATACCATAGGCTTGTGATTGGGTAACTGGCATCAAGAGCAATTTGACTGGGCAACATGTCAGTTTGGCTTAAAAGCCGTAAGCGTTTTTCATCCTCCGTGATGGCCGCAATAAACTGACTGTTAATAATGCTATTAAGCTGGGCAATGTCGGTGTGTATTTGTTTAAGTTCGTGGCTTTTAATGGCTTGCCAAAAACTTAATGTGGGTGATAAAAACAAAATGCCTATAAAAAGACTGACCCGTATCTGCCGATTGCGCTTAGGACCATACTGAAAGGCAAGTACACCCAAACTCACCCCTAAAGCGATAAAGGCCAGCGATGTATGCACTGCCATACGGGTGTAATTGCCCCAACCGTAGGAAGACTCAATGCCAGTGACATACCCAAGGGTGGAAATAATGGCAAGGAGCAGCACGCATGCACTTCCTAAAGTGATGATTAAGGCATGTTGAGCAAGGCGCTTAAAATGGCACGCAAGCAGTAATAAGCCACTGACAAGCACAAAGCTCAGCGCCGTATTCGGCGCCATCCGCCCGGGGTGGGAGGTTTTGGTCATCACATAATGATCAAAAAAGAGTTCATCTAAGCCTGAATTAAAGTCAAAAAGGTACTGGCATAAGGTCACGCCACTTATCATAAGCGTGATGCCAGCAAACACACGGGCTGCGAGCACCAAATGGTTTTTTAGCAACAAAAATGCAGCGCCACTGAACAAAAAGCACAAGGCCGTATTAAATTGCATCGGCGCGAAGGTCGGGCGAATTTGAATGAGAGACTGTGTTTGAGTAAACCAACCTAACACCACAGTGATGGCCGTTAAGCAAGTAAGTAACGCACAGATTATCCCAATGTGATTTGACCACTGTCTTGGTAACAAGCGCTCTAACTCCCTGTTTTTCTTATTACTAAACGTAGCTTCCTTCGCTTAAAAATGCGAGTGCTCGGCACTGAATTTACGGCGTTTTTGTACTTTGACATATCTTGAAACACAGTGTTGCGAATGGACACATTTGCCTGTGCTAGTGTTTAGGGAAACACAAGGAGAGCGAGCATGACTGTAAAACTTGAAGACCGTCCAATTGAGACGGTTCGTGAACAGGTGATTGATACCCTGATCGTGAACTACTCACATGGTGAAATATCGTCAGTGGCATTTGAGCGCCGCCTAGATGATGCGATGAACGCCAAAGAAAATCAGGTGCTAATGGACTTAATTGCCGATTTACCGCGGACATCCGATAAACAGTATCATGCAAATAAAGACGCTCACCTTGGGGTCAATTACAGTAGTGAGCCCCTAGCTGAAGACAAAATTGTGACCGTGCTTAGCGCTAACGAGCAAAAAGGCGCATGGCGTGTACCAAAAACCTTGAAGGTCACTAATATCATGTCGTCGAGTAAGCTCGATTTCACTAATGCGGTGTTTACCTCGCAGGAGGTGCATCTCAAAATCATGTGCATCATGGGCGATGAAGCCATTTATGTGCCTGAGAACGTCAATGTGGTGTTTCGCACCTTTAATGTGCTTGGCAACACAGAAAGTAAATTGCCAAGCCTTGCTACAAAACAAGCGCCAACTATTTACATCGAAGGGTGGGTTATCTTAGGTAACATTGAGGCAGGTTTAAAACGCACGATGAAAGAGCGCTTTATGGCCTTTGCGGATGAGCTGAAAGCCTCGCTCGGCTTAGGCAGTGATCACAAGTATTAGTAACGGCTTGCAGTTAGGCTAAATAAAAAAAGCGTGTTTCACACGCTTTTTTTAGTGATTTATTTCAATAAACGCTTTACTGCATGGCCTAATGCTTCAGCCGATTGCGGGTTTTGGCCTGTCACCACGCGTTGGCTCACTTCAACATGACTTTGCCAAGGGGTTGC
>JBGTXC010000121.1:0-8248 GCA_041937835.1 Alteromonadaceae bacterium
CGCATTCTAAAAGAGCCGCATGCGTCGTTAACTGAGCAATACGAAGCGTTGATGAATACAGAGCAAGTGGCTGTTAACTTCACCGATGATGCGATTGAGCAAATCGCCAATGCTGCATGGCAAGTTAATGAAAAAACAGAAAACATTGGTGCACGTCGATTGCATACTGTGATGGAAAAACTGATGGAGGAGATTTCTTATTCCGCCTCAGACAGCGCAGGTGATAAAGTGGAAATTAACGCCGAGTACGTGAAATCACACTTAGATATGCTGGTGCAAGACGAAGACTTAAGCCGCTTTATTTTATAATCTACTAGGAGCCGTAAGGCTCCTTTTTTAACTATGAAAGTCACACATTTACACTACCACAGCAAAAGTAAAATCTTAGACATCACCTTTGATTTAGGCATGCAGCATTCGTTAAGTGCAGAATTTTTACGAGTGCATTCACCGTCTGCTGAAGTCAGAGGGCATGGTCAGCCAAAATTAGTGGCTAACAAAAAAGCGGTGGGTATTGCGGCTATTGAGCCTGCTGGGCATTACAGTGTCAAACTCTGTTTTGATGATGGTCATGATACCGGCTTGTATCGCTGGGAATATTTGTATGAGCTGTGCCAAAACGAGGCCAGCTTATGGCAGGATTACCTAACAAGGCTCAAGGCCGCCAAAGCGACCAGAGAGCCTGTTATTCCGATTCAGGTTAAACTTTAAATTTAGCAATCGCCTGTTGCAGCAGCTTAGATTGCTCAGACACTTCTTCTGAAGTATGGGCATTTTTAGCTGCATGCTCTGTGGCTTGCTCTGCAATGTCTCTAATTCTGACGACATTGCGGTTTACTTCTGATGCCACTTGGTTTTGCTCATCAATGGCGGTGGCAATTTGTGTGCTCATATCCATGATGGTTTGCACATCTTCGGTAATGGACTGTAACAGCTCACCTGCTTTTCTGGCTTGCTCAGCACTTTCATCACCTTGGGTACGGCATTGATTCATCAAAGACACCACTTCACGGGTACGGGTTTGTAAGCCGGAAATAATACTTTCGATTTCTTGGGTGCTGTCTTGGGTGCGCTGTGCCAATGACCTTACTTCATCGGCTACTACCGCAAAGCCGCGTCCTTGCTCACCCGCACGCGCAGCTTCTATCGCCGCGTTTAGGGCAAGTAAATTGGTTTGCTCAGCAATACCACGAATTACATCAAGCACTGACCCTATGGTTTCACCGTCTTTTTCAAGTTGTGACACCACATCCGAGGCACCACCTAGCGACTGAGACAGTTCGTTGATGCGTGCGACTGTTGAGTCCACCTCAGTACGCCCTTCAATCGCACTCATGTTAGTGGATTCAGCTTTTTTGGCTGCCGCTTCAGTGTTGTGCGAGATATCTTGAATCGTAGCCTGCATTTGTGTCGCTGCTGTGGCAACCATGTCAGCTTCGTGCAATTGCTCTCGCATGCCCTCACTAGTAGCAGACGTTGTTGAGGCTAAATCCGCCGTTGCTACGTTTAAGGTTTTTAACGCCTCACTCACTTCATGAATTACGTATTTGAAATCAGCCACTAAGCTATTTACATCGCCCGTCATGCCTGTGATTTCGTCGCGTCCATTGGCTTCGATTTCAGTGATTAGACTATTTTCGCTGCGAATATACGCTATGGTGGCGCATACGCGATGAATAGGTGTAATGATGGACTTACTCGTAACATAAACCAGCGCCATCACTATGGTGATCGCCAGTATGAAAATTGCCAGCGACGTGTATTGGGTCACAGTGGCAATGTTTTCAATTGCGGATTTCACATCATCAACAATGTCATTAACTAAAGCGTCGGTTTTTTTAGCTTCTTCAGTAAGGAGTAATAGTGCACCAGATTCAAGGTTAAAGCCCAATTGCTCCTGGGCATCCACTAAGGCTTTAAATTGTTTTTGGTAAGAGTCGAGTAAAGACGAAATCTGATTTTGATACGCCGCTTCAAAGCCAGAACGTGCAAGCTTCTCTTTAAACACGCCAATGTTTTTATCAAAACGGGTGAGGTATTTTTTATCTAAACGCAGCATGAAGTCTTTTTCATTACGGCGAAGTTGCAACATGGCGGCCAATAACTCAAAGCTTTCACGCTCTTTGAGTAAGGTTTCTACGTCATGCACCGCGCTTCTTAAACCACCATATAGGGCGTCCTTTGGGTGTAAACCTATGGTGCGCTGCAGGCTTACCACGTTATCAAAGTTGGCCTCATAGTTACTGGCGGTTTTGCTTAACTGATTGAGCTTTGTTTGGTCTAAGCTCAATTCATGCATCAAAGGAAGCAATAAACCTATTTCTTGCTTTTGCTTTGCGCGATTTTGGGCAAACGCTTCTAAAGAAGACTCCTCTTTATAAAACAGAAAATCCTTTTCATGGTTTCGCATGCTCAGTTGATAGCGACTAATGTCTTCCACATATTCAATCGCTTTATTGAGTTTGAGCATTTTCGCTGACTCGAACATGTTCATCGCCAACAACACAAACATGGCAATCCCAACAACTAACGCATTAAGTTGTAAGCGTTTTTTGATTGAGATGCTCTGGATCAGATTTATCATTCATAGTCTCCTTTAACACCTAACAATTAGTATAGGTGGCATCTCATTTTGCGCTATGTAAGCTACTAAACTAGCGTGATATTTTGCCAAAGTCCTTGTTGTAACTTACTGACATCATGCCATTGCCCTGCAAGGATCCAATCCACCAATGGCTTGGCATGCCCCGGAAATGGGATAGGTGTGAAGTTAGCAAGCCCGTGCCAAGCGCGAAACGCATCAAGATCCAAAAAATGCATGACTTTTGCGTGCCCAAAGGCTTTTAACGTATACGCATTGGCATGTTGCTCAAACTGCCCACCTAATGGCTTTATCAGCATCTTTTTACCGTGACGTAATGCCTCACTAGCAAGCTCAAACCCACCATTAGCAATCACGCCTGAGGCGCTCGCTAAATCGTTTAAAAAGCCTTGGCGGTCTGGTCTTTTGGCATGAATGTGTGGGTGTGCGGAGGGTTTGGCGTCTTTGTGATAGCAATAAAACTCCACATCAGGAAACGCCGCAAGGTAAGCCTCCACGGCATCAAACGGCTCAAAGGGTAAGTAAACCAACACCTTGTTATCAACATGGCGAGCGGCTTCATGGTGGGCAATAAAAGGCGGGATAATATTGTCATCAAAAGGATGCCAATGTACGCCGAGGTAATGGTTAGCAGGGGCAAAGGCTTTGATTAACTGGCGGCTCACAATACGCCCTTTATGCACAGGGACTTTAGCCGAGAGAAACGCAGCTTGATGGCTCACTCCAATGACAGGCACTCCTTGGCGACGCCCTGCCCATGCTGTAATAGGTTCAAAGTCATTGATGATCACATCATAGTGGCTCACGTCTAAGTTGTTTACTTCCGATATAAAGCGCCCCAAGCGCGCTTTTTTGATGGTATGCCACCAATTCACTTCACCTTTGTGGGTGACAAAGGTAAAACCGTGCCGCACTTGGTAATCACCAAACTCCGCCATATCAAAATAGTCTTGTTTGGCACGGCCGCTAAAGAGGTAATCCACTTTAATACCTTGCTCAGTAAAAGCCTGCGCCATTGCCCTTGCACGAGTGGTGTGGCCATTCCCCGTGCCTTGTACGCCGTATAAAATCTTCATAAGCTCATCACCCCAACAATCGCTAGCATGCCAAAGCTCATGCCTAGTAACGCACCCAAAGCAACATCAAGTGGGTAATGCACCCCTAAAAGCACGCGTGAAAGCGCCACACACGTTGCCCAACTAAAAAGTAAGGCGTTGTAATCTGAATAGAAGTAGCTCACTACGGTGGCAAATAAGAATGCCCCAGCACTGTGCCCGGATGGCAAACTAAACTGATCACTTGGCACGATAAAGCCTTTGGCTAAGCCGCAATCACAGGGGCGTACTCTGCGTATGGTCTTTTTAAGCACTAAATAAATTGGCCGCTCTAGGGCAAAACCCAGTAATAACGCACTTAACAACAAGTAGTGGTGAAACTCCCCCTGCCAAGCTAAAAAGGCCGCAAAAAGGCCATAGCCCCAGCCATCCCCAGAGGCAGATATTACTCGCGTCACACGCTGGTTCAGGTAGGTGTGATTAAAACTAAAAAGGTTTTGAAACAGCCGTTTATCTATGTCTGCAATGGTCGCAAGGCTTGCTAACTTGGTCATAACACGCTCCTGTTTTTACTCAGCCTAGGCGCGCCTTATAACACTCTGGTGACACTAACAAGACAGTTTAGTGACCATAATCAATACAGCTCGGATTTATACTTGGCAAAGCGTTGTCAATCAGTCATAGCAAGGTATACTGAACATAACTTCTTGTTATCCTTAGGATCCGCTATGGAATTCAATACCTCTGATATCTGCGATCAGTTCACCGATACCATCGATGTGTTAGAGCCTATGTTTGCTAATTTTGCTGGCCGTCGTTCATTTGGTGGCCGCGTACGCACCATCAAGTGTTTTGAACAAAATGGTTTGATCCGCGATGTGTTACAACAAGATGGCAGTGACACTGTATTAGTGATCGATGGCGGTGGCTCTACTCGCCGCGCCTTAATTGATATTGAGCTAGCTGAGCTGGCAGTTGAAAACAACTGGGCTGGCATCATAGTGTATGGCTCAGTACGCCATGTGGATGAACTCGAAGAACTCGATATTGGCATTCAAGCCATTGCCGCAATTCCTGTTGGTGCTGAAAACGACACCATAGGGGAAGAAAGCGTGCCGGTTAACTTTGCTGGCGTGTCATTTTTTGATGATGACTACATCTATGCTGACAGCACTGGCATTGTCCTTTCCGCAGAAGAGCTGGTCTTTGCGGAAGATGACGACGACTTAATTGACTAAACGGTGGCAACACCGTTTTTTTATGCATTTAACGATTTACCAAAGGGCCGAGCTGGAAAAGATCACAGCCCAGCGCCCAGGTGAAACCCACATAGGCGAAACCATTCGCCTACTCAGCAGCCCTGTCGCCAGTTACCAAGCTTTAGCGCAAGCGCTTAAAGACGCCACAGTATATGGCATTCGCTATGTGATTTTGGGCATCCCAGAAGACATAGGCCCACGTGCTAACTGTGGCCGAGCGGGCGCCGAGCATAGTTTTGCGGCTTTTTTACAGCATTTTTGTAACTTACAAGATAACCAACACTTAAACCTAAACGCTTGCTTGTTGCTTGGCGAAGTCGCGTTGGATGATTTACAAAAACAAAGTGCGGTGGCGAGCCTTAATCAATTAAGGGCCCTCACTGAGCAAATCGATACTCGGGTAGAAGCCGTATTAAGCGCTATATTTGCAGCAGGCCTTGAGCCCATTATCATTGGTGGCGGCCACAATAACTGTTACCCCATTTTAAAAGCCTTAGCGGCGCATTCTGGCAAGGCTGCCAATGCCATCAATCTTGATCCTCATGCTGATTTTAGAGCACTCGAAGGGCGCCATAGCGGTAATGGCTTTCATTATGCAAAAGAGCATGATGCGCTTGGTAAGTACCATGTGATTGGGCTTGATGAGTTTCGCAATAATCAGGCAATATTTGATGCTTTAAATGCCCATAAAGTGGGCTATACCTCACACCAAGCGCTGTTTTATCGCCAAACAGTTCCTTTGCCAGAAGCGCTTACTCATGCCTTAGAAGAAATGAAAGATGCCCCGCTAGGGATTGAGGTAGACGTAGATGCCATACAAAATGTGCCGGCATCGGCATACACTTATGTGGGCGTAAGCCACCAAGACGCCAATTATTATGTGTACACTAGCGCTAAAGCAAACAATGCTACCTACTTACATTTAGCGGAAGCTGCCCCCTCGTTACACCCTGTGTCACAACAAGAGGGCGAGCGCCAATGTGGGCAGATACTAAGCAGCTTAGTGCTCAGTTACTTACAAGGGCGCAGTGCGTTTTTAAATAGCCATCAATAAGGGCGGTTACCTTCATTCAGCTTATGTTGCCATTGCGCCAACCAGCTTGCAGCACCATTTAAATCAAGTGGGCGACTAAACAAATAACCTTGTGCGCCAAATACTTTTAAGCCTTCGATGTATTCCAACACTTCTTGAGATTCAATCCCTTCACAAATCACTTTGGCATTGAGATTGTTGTTCATATCCACGATGCCACCTAACAGGCTGCGAGAGTTCACATTTTTAGCCAGCTCAGTCGTCAGAGACTGATCCACTTTCACGTAATCAAAATGCAACTTAGGCAGAACCGCTAACGACACAGGCGTTGCCCCTAAATCGTCCACACACACTTTAATACCCATAGAGCGAAGACGCCTTATTACAGCAGCACCACCATCTTCTAACTCCATAAAGGTGCTAATGGGGCATTCGATGATCAGCATGTTTTTCGCGATCTTATGCTCTGTGATGGTGTGATCTAGGTATTCAATAAAGTCGTCTTGAAGTAGCTCTTTACCAAATAAATTAATGCTGATTGGCGTACTATTCCCGGCCTCGCGCAGTGCTTTACGCATTTGGCAAGCTTGCTCCACAACCCAGCGCGCCACTTTATTTGCAAGACCTGCTAAGCGAACATCTTCGATAAAGGTTTGTGCACTTAACATGCCACGGCTTTCGTGCGGCCAGCGTAATAACAGCTCAATAAACTCAACCTGGTTGCTTTTAATTGCCACCACAGGTTGAAAATGCAGTTCAAACACTTGCTCAAAGTTAAGTTCAGACAGCTCAGCCACGCGTTCCCTTTGATGTGCCATCATTTCGCCTAGTTCATTGTGGTATTCAGTCACGCTGTCATGGTCGTTTTGTAACAGCGCTAAATACACATGCGATAAAAACCCTTCAAATGGCTCTTCTGCCAAATTTGGGGTTTGGGCGTAAGCAAATTTTAAACTGAGATCCACAGTGCAATTGTGCACATTAATGGGCTTAGCGACTGCTAAATTAATGGCATCGATGAGTTGCTCATGAAGGTGCTTTTGCACTTGCCCTTCGACCACGAAGGCAAAGTCCATCTCTCCAAGATGCGCTAAGTACACCCCATTTAAACTGGGTGCATGCTGGGCACTGTTGGCATTGGTCACAGGCATCACAGTTTCTGCAGCCAAAATGTGATTCACTTTACGGGCAATTTGTACCAAGAGGATATCGGCAAAGTCATGCCCTAACTTTTGCTGCAGCTCGGCAAAGCCCTGTAAGCGAAACACCACTAAGGTAGCAGGGCCAGAGTAGTTGGTTTGGTGTTGTGTGTAGGCCTCCCTAAGCCAGCTTCTATCTGGCATCACGGCATCATTTTGCGCCGCACTACTCACTTCACCAGGAGGGTTCGCTAATTTTGACAGTGCCAACACCCTAAACGGGGGCACTAAAAGTAAATACACAGGCCAAATTAATAAATACTGAGGCGACAGCCCTGAATACACAGCAAGCAGTAACACCATTAGAATCACTAAAGGTACAGAGGCAATGGCCACCATTAAGCCCACATCTTTAGGGCCTCGCAGACCATAGTAAATATGCGCCAACAGTAAAATAGGCAAGGCAGCAAGCAACCAAAAACTGTTAAATGCCAGTACGGCTAAACCCAAGACACCATAACCCACTTCCATAAAGCGCGAGACAGGTGATTTCTTTCTGAGCAAGCTTTGCACTAATGCCACCAGCAGCATGCCGGCAAAGAAACTATTAATGTTTATGGTTTCAATTAGTTTTAAGGGCGCGTCATTCGCAAATGCGGCGCCGCTGCTCATCATTAATGCTATTAAGCAAAGCCTAAATACCATATTTACATCCTTGATATCGTTAAGTGAGGTGAGATACTGGCTCACCACGCACCCAGAGTTGACGCAAAGGTCGGGTGCCAAATTGATAGCTTAATTCTGCCATACTCGCCACATCCCAAAGCGCAAGATCCGCCCTGAGTCCGGCTTTAACCATGCCGCGGTCTGTGAGACCTAAAGCATTGGCACCATGGCGAGTCACGCCTAAAAAGGCTTCTTCAGGGGTTAAGCGGAATAAAGTACAGGCCATATTCAGCATTAACAATAAAGAGCACAATGGGGACGTGCCTGGGTTAAAGTCTGTCGCTATCGCCATGGGGACTTGATGCTCGCGCAATAAATCAATCGGCGGTAATTGAGTCTCGCGTAAGTAGTAAAACGCACCGGGTAACAGCACCGCTGTGGTGCCTGCGTTTTTAAGCGCTTTGACACCCGCTTCATCTAAGTACTCAAGATGG
>JBGTXC010000122.1:0-8221 GCA_041937835.1 Alteromonadaceae bacterium
CAGATTTAGGTATTGGCGATACAGCAGATAATTTTCTACATGGCAGAATAGAAGGAAAATTGGCTGATGGTTTATTTTCACAGCTAAGTCCAAGCGTAGTTTTATCTAAAGAAGATTTTGACAAACCACTTAAAAAAACAAAAACCACAGCTAGCAAAACAGCTTGGGGTATTAAAACAGCAAGTGGATCGTCCTCTAGCCGCTATCTTAACGCTGAACACCATAGCCCATACGGCAGGTGCCGCAGGTGTGGGCGCGCAGGCCAATGCCTTATTTGGCGATCAGGCGCTGGCAATTGCTTCAGCGGTAATGACCTTACTGGTATTAGTACTTTCAGAAATTATCCCGAAAACCTTAGGGGCACGTTATTGGCGTGAGCTCACACCTTGGGTAGTAAAGCCTTTGGTGTGGTTAGTTAAAGCGCTTTCGCCATTTGTGTGGCTAAGCGATAAGCTCACCGCTATTTTGGGTAAAAAAGAGCAAGAGAGTCATTTTATTCGTGCTGAAATCGAGGCCATGGCTGATTTAGGTAAACAGGCCGGTGCATTACAGCAAGAAGAAACCGAGATTATTCGCAGCTTACTGCGTTTTCGAAATGCCAAGCTGACGCAACTGATGACACCGCGCCCTGTGCTATTTAAAGTCCATAAAGACTTAAGCATTGCTGATTATCTAAAAGAGCATGGTGGGATGTCGTTTTCACGTATTTTAGTGTTTGATAAAGACCCAGACGACATCATAGGTTTTGTGCACAAAAATGATATTTTGCTTGCCTTCCACCGTTTAGGTGAGGACACCAAAGTACACAAGCTGATTAGGCAGATTTACACAGTGCCAGAGTCGCTGCACGTACCAACCTTATTCCAAACGCTTGTAGAAACCCGTAATCACATCAGCTTAGTGGTCGATGAGTACGGCGATGTGCAAGGCATAGTAACGTTGGAAGACTTGATTGAAACCCTCACGGGCATGGACATCATGGATGAACGTGATACCGATGCAAACATGCAATCGGTTGCGATTGAAAAGTGGCAGCAGCGATTTGCTGAAAACGACTTACTGGTTGATACCTCTGAAACAGAAAGCGCAGAGACTAAGCCAAAATCTAACTAATCGTTTTTCTGAGTGAGTTTGCTCCAAGTTCTAAACCAAGCAATCAACTCATCTTTTGCTTTAGGGAGGCTGATCAAGTAGCCCTGAAGCAAAATATCTGTATCTATTTTTTGTAAAAACTCCAACTCACCTAAACGCTCAATACCTTCGGCGACTAAGTCGATACGCTCTTTACTGGCAATATCAATCAAGGTTTGCACTATGACCTGTGAAAAGCGGTCGGTCTCTATGTTGCTGATAAGGGTTCTGTCGATTTTTATCTCGGTGTAAGGCAAGGTGCGCAACTGGTGCACATTGGTAAAGCCGGTACCAAAATCATCTAAAGATAAGCCATAACCACGCATTCTTAAGCGGTTAATGGTCTCAAGCTGTGTGTTTGACTTAAGTGCATGCTCTTCGGTGATTTCCAGTATTACTTGTTCTGGACGTAAGTTGTTGATCTCTAAAATAAGAGCAAGTTTATCTGGACAGCTCAGATCATTGAGTTGCTGCGGAGTAATGTTAAAGGCGAGTTTAAACTCGTAGCCAAAACATGCGACTAAATCACGGTAATCTCGGGTCGCTTTTTCAAATAGTTGAAACAACACTAAATTAGTTAAGTCGTGTTCTTGTGCGGTGCGGATAAAGCGTGCCGGTAAAATTGGGTCACCCATTCTTGGGTCGCAAATACGTGCGAGCACTTCAACACTTTTTATGGTGTTTGAACTGCGGTGTACCTTTGGTTGATAAAAAGGTGTGAGCTGATTATTACTAATGGCGTTTAGCAGCTCTTGTTCGGTGAGTGGGTTTAATTGGCTAAACTCACGTTCACGGAACAGGTTTAATTTGTTGAGAGCAAGCTCCACTTCATTGAGTTGCACAGGTTTAGAAATATTACTTATCAGTAATACGCGGTTTTGCTTAGCTAGCTCAGATGCGAGGTCAATCACGCGAGGCGCCATTTCTGAAACAATGATCACACCACCACGGTAGCCAAGTTCGCCTAATTGGCGCATAAACTCCATGCCGTCCATGCCTGGCATGTTTAAGTCCGTTAATATGCCAGCAAAGCGCTGTGGTGCTTGTTGTACTTCCTCTAATGCTTTTTCAGCAGAATCATAGGTAGTGACATTGTCATAGCCAAGTTCATTTAAGATTGCTTCAACAAACATTAAGATTGCTACTGAGTCGTCAACAACAAGCAAATTCACATCTTTTCTTGGCATAGAGCTACCCCATTCATTATTGGTAGCTCTAAGTTTAGTTGAAATTTTTAGATGTAAATAAAGAAGGGACTTATATAAAGGTCAGTACACTTGCAATGATCACCCCAGTAATCGCGAGGTGGATCAGGCAAAAACCCATGATGTCTTTGGCTTTTAGGCCGGCGATTGCAAGCACAGGCAAAGCCCAAAAAGGTTGTATTAAGTTGGTCCAAGCATCGCCCCAAGCCACTGCCATGGCAACACGAGCAAGATCTGCTTCTAAGGCTTGTGCGGCAGGGATCACCACTGGTGCTTGTACAGCCCACTGCCCACCGCCTGAAGGCACAAACACATTAACTATACCGGCACTTAAAAAACTAAAGAGTGGCAAAGTGTCCATACTTGCCATGGCAATTAAAGATTCTGAGAGCGCAGCAGCAAGACCACTGCCTACCATTAAGGCCATAATGCCGGCATAAAACGGAAACTGTAAGACGATGCCAGCCCCATTTTTAACGCCTTGTGTTAATGAATCAATCACAGCGCGGCAATGTGGGTGCAGCACTAAAGCCAAGCTTAAGAACGCTAAATTAATCACGTTTAAGTTAAGCCCTTTGCCTAACACAAAAAAGTGATGCCCTAAATAGCCTAGCCCTAATGCGCCTAATAGTAAGGTTAAGCTTCTTGCGTGCTCGCACTTTTCGGCAAAGGTGTTAGGGGGCGTTTTTTCTATGTCAGACGTTGATTCAAGTAAGGACTTATCTAAATAAATGCTGTCTTTATCCTCGGGTAGCATGAGCCGGTTAATAAGCGGCATCACAATGAATAACGCCAGCACCAAAATAAGGTTAAATGGCGCAAAGAGCGTGTGCTCGGTGTTAATCACCCCAGTTAGATACTCAGCAAAGTGCCCCTCTGTCGCTATGGTTAAAGGCACTGAGCCAGACAAACCGCCATGCCAGACGATAAACCCTGAGTAGGCACTTGCCACCAACAAGCGGTAATCGACCCTCACTTCTTTCGCAATGGCTTTGGCAAAAAAGGCGCCTATGACCAGCCCAAAGCCCCAGTTAATTACGCTGGCTAATAAGCTCACTAAGGTCACTGCAATGATGGCTTGCCCAGGTGTACGTAAGCGTTTGGCAAGTAGGGTTAAGATTCGGCTAAAAAGCGGGGAACTTGCTAATAAATACCCGGATGCCAACACTAAGAGCATTTGCATACTAAAGCTAAGTAAGTTCCAAATGCCATCCCCCCAGAGGGTGAGTGCTTCAATAGGGGCTGTGTCTGTGACGCCTACGGCCAATAGAAAAGTAACAAGGGTGAGAACTAAAACGAAAACAAATGGATCGGGTAGCAGGTTGTCGACCAGCCTAACGCTGCCTTGAGTTAATTTTTTTATCATCTAGGTTATTCTTTTTATTATTTTTTTTATTATGAAAAGAGTTGCTGCTAAATTCAAATTAGGAAATTTCCTAATTGTTAGTGAAAAGCGCTAATTCAACCTAAAGTGAGCAAATGTCAAAATAATAAGCTGTTGATTTATAATGATTTTATATTTTGGCGCGAGTTTTGAATAGTATTTGCTGACGAAACAATAACGAGGTAATTATGTCAGGACAAGGTTCCGGCGGTAATGTGCTTGCCGCTATCTGTAATGTGTTTTTCCCAGGTTTAGGGCAATTAGTACAAGGGCGCATTTTACCTGCGCTGATGTTTGCAATTATCGTTGTGGGCGGTTACGCACTGTGGTTTTTAATTCTACCTGCCATCGTTGGTGGTATTGCGCACCTTTGGGCAATCATTGATGCGGCAAAATATCGCTCAGAGCCAAGGTATTAAGTAACTAATACCCCAAGCCAAAAGACATAACTTAAAATGCTTAGTACGGTACTCATGAGTACCGTGCTTGCGATAAGTTTTTGAGCGTGCCCAACTTGTTGGGCAATAAAATACGCATTTACCCCAAGCGGCGCAGCACTTAATAACACCAATAAAGTGACTGTTTCATGTGGCAAATCAAAGCCGTGCGCGCTAACCCACCAAACAACCGCAGGCAAGACCCCCACTTTTAAAAGGCTGGCGCTGAGCGCAGGCAACAACACCCCTTTTATACGATAAAAATACAAATTAGCGCCGAGTACAAATAAGGCGCAAGGAATGGCCGGCTGGCTCAACATGGTAAGTGAGTCATCCACAACTTGAGGAAGAGGTAACTCTGAAGCATTAAACGCAAAGCCAAACCCTATGCTGATAACGATAGGGTTAAGTAACAAGGTTTTGAAAAGTGCCCGCTTTGAACGAATGTTGTCACTTAACACATAGGTTAAGCCAAACAAAATGGCGCTGTGGCATGAAATGATCACAAACACACTGGCAATAGCGGCTTCATTGAGCACTCCCATAATGATAGGTAGCGCCACTAAAATCGTATTGGAATAAGTGTGACCAAGTGCTTTTACTGCGCCCTCGGCTTGCCCCTTAACAACTTTAAACCAAGCGTAAGTGCCTAAAAATAATAAAACTACAGGTAAGTAAAAACTCACTAACACTTGCCAGCTAATGGCACTGCTGACATCCGCTTTAGCTGAGCCTAAAAACAGTAGGGCCGGAATGCTGATATAAAAAGCAAACTTACTAATGCCATCAATGTGGTGTTTTTCCAAAAAGCGTGTGCGCACTGCCACATAGCCTACGAGTGCCAAACACAATAATGGAAAGATAATGTGGAATGTGGTCATAACCGCCCTTTTTTTGCGGCGCGCATTATCCCATAAGCGCTTCGTCGAATCACCCTAGATGCAGTATAATCAGCGGGATTAGCTTTAAGTGGTGCAGTATGGAATATCAACTGATCAGTGATTGGGAAAAAGGCAAACGCCTTAGAATGAACGACGAACATGCGTTAATGGCAAAATGGTTTAATGATGAACTTGCCTTAGCGCCGGAGTTAGTGGTTGAGCTTAAAGTTGCGCTAGAAAAAAACACCCCTGAACTCACACTTCAAGGTCGCGAAATGTTTTTGCAAATTGAGCGAGGCGAAGTGCGCATTCAATCTCATCAAGGCCTATATGATGCTGACATCAGTGCCTATGAAGACGATCAATTGTCATTGTGTGAACATGGCTTAGAGGCAGGGGCAGGGCTTGATGACTTTAAAGACGTATTTTTTGCTTGGTTAGCGTTTCGCTAAGTAAGCCGCAGCACGCTTACTTTAGCTTGCGAGTGAGGGTGTTACGTCCCCAGCCAATCTTTTTTGCTGCCACTTGTTTGTGGCCTTGGCAATGGCTTAGGGTAATGTCGATTAAGCGCGATTCCAACTGCTCTAGCATGTCAGGCCAAATGTGTTCAGCCCCTTGCTGGAGTTGCTCCGTTACCCAACGTTCAAACCCTTGCTGCCAATCCCCTTGGTCTGTTAACTGGGTTTGATTTGAGGTGATTTCCTCAGGCAAATCCGCCACTGTGACTAATCGCCCAGGTGCCATCACAGTGAGCCAGCGGCAGGTGTTTTCTAATTGCCTAACATTACCCGGCCAAGAAAATTGCGCTAAGCGATCAATGCTCTCATCACTGAGTTGTTTTTCTTCGGTGTTTAGCTCTTTTGCGGTTTTAGCCAAAAAGTGGGCGCTTAATTTGGCAATGTCTTCTTTACGCTCTCGCAGTGGCGGCAAACGCAAACGCACTACATTGAGGCGGTGAAAGAGATCCTCACGAAAACGCCCTTGCTTTACTCTTTGCTCCAAATTTTGGTGAGTTGCTGCGATGATGCGTACATCCACTTTCACGCTGCGATGGCCACCTACACGGTAAAACTCACCATCTGCCAACACGCGCAGGAGTCGAGTTTGCACATCTAATGGCATATCACCGATTTCATCCAAAAATAAGGTGCCGCCATCGGCTTGTTCAAAACGACCACGGCGTAACTCATTGGCGCCAGTAAACGCGCCTTTTTCATGGCCAAATAGCTCAGATTCCACCAGATCTTTAGGAATAGCAGCCATGTTTAGTGCCACAAAGGCTTTTTGCTTGCGTGGGCTATGGCTATGTAAAGCACTGGCAACCAGCTCCTTACCTGTGCCTGATTCACCGTTGATCAACACACTCATCGACGAGTGAGATAACTTACCAATCGCGCGAAACACCTCTTGCATGGCAGGTGCCTCGCCGATGATGGCGCTGGTCACTGCTTTTGTTTTAGGCGTAGGTGTGCTTTGGCTTTGCTGGCGCGCGCGCATGGCACTGGCCACTAAGGTAACGGCATCGTTTAAATCAAAGGGCTTAGCAAGGTATTCAAACGCGCCTTTTTGGAAGGCATTAACGGCAGAGTCTAAATCTGAATGCGCGGTCATGATGATGACCGGCAAGCTGGGGTAATCCGCGTGGATGTCGCTTAATAATGATAAGCCATCCTTGCCTGGCATTTTGACATCACTAACAAGGACATCGGGCTGTTCGTAATCTAATGCGGTGAGTACATCGTTTGCATTGGCAAAGGTGGTCACCTTATATTCGGCGCGCGTTAAAGCCTTCTCTAAAACAAAGCGAATTGAAGCGTCATCGTCGACCAGCCAAACTGTGCCCATTGAGTAACCATTATGTTTGCGTTAAAGGGAGGATAATGGTGAATTCTGTGTAGCCAGTCCAACTCTCGCATTCAATAATGCCTTGATGTTGTTCAACTAAGGTTTGTGCAATTGCTAAACCAAGCCCAGAGCCATCATCCTTTGTACTAACCATAGGAAAGAACAAGGTATCTTTAACATCCTCAGCAATTCCTGCGCCATTATCGCAAATTTGAATGCAGACCGCGTTTTTAAAGGTTTTGTCACCTAGGCGGTATTGGTGTTTGATCCGAGTTCGTATGGTGATTGCACCATCTTGGTGCATGGTGTTCACCATAAGGGCTTGTTGGGCATTACGCAACACATTTAAGAACACTTGTTGCATTTGGTCGTCATCAATAAAGATGTCAGGAATACTTGGATCGTAATCTTTGATGATACGTACTGGGGCAAGCTCATCAAATTGGCAGACTTTAACCACATCTTCGAGTACTTGGTGCAAATTACACCAACGCTTATGTAAGCGGGTTTGTGGCCCAAGTAAACGGTCTACTAAGGCTGAGAGGCGATCCGATTGATTCATGATGAGTGTGGCGCACTCTTGCATCTCGGCTTCTTGGGCGCTTAATTCAATCAGCTGTGCTGCACCACGTATCCCACCTAGCGGGTTTTTAATCTCATGGGCTAAACCACGGATGAGGTTTTTTGCTGCTAAAAACTGATGCTGACGAATGCTTGCTTGCTCTTGCTTTAACTCATCATCTAATTGTCTTAACTCAATTAAGATCTGGGCATCGGCCAATGGTTTAGCATGCAATACCACCATAGTATGGCGGCCATCTAAGGTAACTATAGGCACTTTATACTGTTGGCATTCGCTGTGGCGCTGCAAGGTAAAGTGGGCGAGTCGCTCCAAGTTGAAATCATGCTGTTGGAATAAACTCGCAAACGCCATGGCGTTGATGCGCTTAGTCCCAATGCCCAGTAGCTCACAAGCACTGGCATTGGCAACTTGCACGGATAAGTCCTCATCGACCACAAGCACTGCGGTACTGAGTTGTTGTAGTAAGTCGTGCGTCACAGCACTCTCTTAGTGATTAGGGGCCAGTGATCACCGAGCGACGGTGTAAAAAGAAGGTGACTAAATCGCTGGTGGCGATGGCTTGGCCTGTGTCATCGAGTAAACGTAATTGTAACGTATGCTCGCCTCTATCCACGTTGCGAAGTACAAACATGGTGCGGGCCTGCGGCGTTTGATATGGATCGCCATCGAGCATAAGTTGAATCTTGTGGCCTTGAACAAAGCGCGGGCTAACACTGCCAGTCACATACACAGAACCAGTGTTATCACGAATTGTG
>JBGTXC010000123.1:0-8102 GCA_041937835.1 Alteromonadaceae bacterium
TGATTTTGAAACCTTTAACCAAAGTCTGGAAACGCCTTTACTGCCGCTGATGGTGTATGAAACTTCAGCCAATACATTAGGCACACCCCATTATGAATTTGTGGTGATGCCAGCAAAAAAACATTGGGGTTACAGCGTGCAGTGGTTATTGATAGGCGCTGCATGTTTAGTGATTGCCTGGTTTGCTTTATGGCGGCCAATCTGGCGTCAAGCACAACAAGAACAACAACAAAACAAGGCGAAGCATTATGAAGCATAAAACATTGGCATTATTTGTAGGGTGTTTTGTTTTACCTGTGGTGCTGGCCGTTTCAGCCTTGCACTTTAACTGGGTACCGCAAACCACAACTAACTATGGCCAATTACTTAATAAAGAAGTGCGCCTAGCAAATTGGCAGCGTTATTCGCAAGCAAAATGGACCTTAGTGCTTGATGCAAAATCCCCTTGTGGCCATGCCTGCGAAGCACAACTTAAAGCCATGCAGGCTATCCGCTTAGCGCTTGGCAAAAAAAGCCAAGGCGTCAATTTAATGCTGCTCAGTGACGCGCCAGCGTCATTACCTCAATGGCAAGCAGCAAACTTGCTCGAGGAAGTCACGGTTAAGCCTTATCAAGAACAAGATGAAGCACAGCTTGCCAACCTAAATGCCGGTGACTTGCTGCTGGTGGATCACATGGGCTTAGCGGTATTGCATTACCCGTATACGAGCGGCCAAGAGCAACAAGTCTTGGTGCATAAAGGGGTAATGAAGGACATAAAAAAACTACTGAATTACGCACGAACTCAGGGATAACAGGCATTTAAGGAGTAAGCACTATGCCTAATAATTATAAGAAAACAGTGCTCATTAGCTGCATATTAGCCATTTGTGTGGTGGCCCTTGGCGCTTACACGCGTTTAAGTGATGCGGGATTAGGTTGCCCAGATTGGCCGGGCTGTTATGGCTTTTTAACTGTGCCAAAAACCAGTGCCGATGTAGCCATGGCACAAGAGGTATTCCCAGGCTTTACCGTTGAAAAAGCCAAAGCATGGAAGGAGATGATCCACCGTTATTTTGCCGGTGTGTTAGGTATTTTAATTTTGGTGATTTTCATCATGTCAGTGACGACTAAGCGTTTGGCTCCTGTGCCTGTGCGTCTTCCTTTTTTGCTGCTTTTATTGGTGATTGGGCAAGCTGCGCTTGGCATGTTAACCGTGACTATGGCACTACAACCTATGATAGTGATGGGGCACTTGCTCGGCGGCTTTACCATTTTAAGTTTGCTTTCCTTACTGTATTTACGCATTACCATGCGGCCCATCCCCGGCGGCGATGCAGGCGCCAAGCCCTATTACAGTTTGTGCTTATGGGGCATTGGTGTGCTTGCAATTCAAATCGCTTTAGGTGGCTGGTTGGCAGCAAATTATGCCGCGCCTCACTGTAGTGGCTTACCACTTTGCCAAGGGTATGCCTTGAGCGACTTTTCACTTTCTGAAGTATTTCAGCTCCCCCATAGCGAAAACTATGAATACGGTGTGCTGAGTGCAGACGCCAGAATGTCTATCCACTTATTACACCGCATTTGGGCCATGGTCACAGTGGTGATCCTGGGCACCATCTTATGGCGAATTTGGCATGCCAGTTATTCCAGCACAGTCAAAGGTGCGGTGAATACGGTTGCCTTTGTGTTGGTGTGCCAAGTCTTATTAGGGTTGTCGCTGGTGTTTTGGCAGTTTCCCTTATCCGTGGCGCTAATGCATAACTTAGTGGCCGCGTTGTTACTTATGAGTTTAATTCGTCTCACTTATTACATTAAAGCCCGCGCTTAGGAGGTGGTATGTCAGTCACAAGCCAAGGAAATAAACAGGCGTTTAGCTTAACGGTTCGTATCGGCGATTATTTTGCACTGTGCAAAAGCAAGGTAGTGGCATTATTGGTGCTCACCGCGTGGGTTGGCTTAGCATTAGCCCCTGACGTTGGTCGTGGTGTGTTATTGCAAATTATGAGCTTGGTGGGCATCGGCTTACTGTCAGGTGCTGCAGCCGTAGTTAACCATGTGGTCGACAGTGAAATTGATGCAAAAATGGCGCGTACTCGTCATCGCCCAGTAGTGAAAGGGCGGGTGAGTAGCCGCCATGCATTGGTTTTTGCTACTTTGCTTGGCTGTATCGGCTTTTACCTATTAATGGTGTTTGCTAATACCTTAACCGCCATGCTGACCTTAGCCTCACTCGTAGGCTACGCGATTATTTATACTTTAGTGTTAAAGCGCGCGACCCCACAAAACATTGTGATTGGTGGGCTGGCAGGGGCCATGCCGCCTTTATTAGGTTGGGTGAGTGAAACTGGGCAAATGGCGGCTGAGCCTTGGTTATTGGTGATGATCATCTTTACTTGGACGCCCGCGCACTTTTGGGCGCTGGCCATTGCCCGCAAAGAAGATTACGCCAGAGCCAACATCCCTATGCTACCTGTGACCCACGGCATAGAATTTACTAAAACCAGTGTGGTGCTTTATGCTTTTTTAATGGCATTGGTGTGCATAGTGCCTTATTTGATTGGTATGTCTGGGATGATTTATTTGCTGGCAAGTTGTGTGCTCAATGGCGTGTTTTTGTATAAAGCAATTTTATTAAAACAAGATGCCACACACCAAGGTGCTATGGCGCTATTTCACTTCTCGATTTGGCAGCTCATGGTATTATTCATCGCCTTATTTGTTGATCAATGGTGGTTCATTTGGCTCGGTTAATGTGCGTATGCCTGTGTGTGGTAATGGTGAGCTTGGTTGGCTGTGCCAAGCCTGAAGAAGAGCTTAAAGCTTTAGTGTATCCAGAAGCCAAAGCGCTTTCGGCGTTTACTTTGGAAGATCAGCATGGCCAAGCAATTACGCAAGAAGCGCTGAAAGGGCAATGGAATTTACTCTTCCTAGGCTATACCAGCTGCCCAGATATTTGCCCTATGACCTTGTTAAAGCTCAAGCAAGTTCATCAAACATTAAAAGCTGAATACCCAGTGCAAGTGTGGTTTATTTCTGTGGATCCTGAGCGTGATAATGCCGCAAAACGCAAGCAATATGTGGATTATTTTAACCCAGATTTTATCTCAGTGTCTGGCCCGCATAAGGCGTTATTCCCGTTTGTGAGGGAACTGGGCATGATGTACAGCATCAGTGATGGCGGCAGTGATGATTACTTAGTGGATCACAGTGCATCTGTGGTGCTCATAAACCCAGAAGGCAAAATTAAAGCGATATTTAAACCTGAATATGAAAAAGGCAAAGTGCCGACGATTGAGGTGGAACAAATCGTTTCTGAGTTTGCCATTATCAGTGCCTTGTAACCTTACTACCTCCCCCTTTTGACTGAGTGAGGTGAAGCCACCTCACTCATTTTTAAAGAGATTCCTCCTTGTGGCTGGCAAATTCATCTTTGCCGTCTAAGCTTTCACTTAGGTAACTGTTATGGAAGTGAAAATGCTTACTTTGCCTGCCGAGCTATCAATTACGGACATCGACACCCTTTATCAAGACTGTATGGCGATTCTCGATTCCGGTGCGAATATTGAAATAGACGCAGACGCGGTGACGCGTGTGGATACTGCCTCGCTACAGTTGCTGTGCGCCTTGCAAAAACACCTACATACCATAGATCACAACATCGTATGGCATGGGGTGAGTGAGGCACTACTGACTGGAGCTCAGCAGCTTGGGCTCGCTGAATTTTTAGCATTGCAAACCGTTGAAACTAAGTAGATTTGCCGAGGGGTCATGAATGAAAAAAATACTCGCAGTCGATGATTCCGCTTCAATGCGCCAGATGGTCGGATTCACTTTAAAAAATGCCGGGTTTGATGTCACCGAGGCGAAAGATGGCAGTGAAGCTTTGGCCATTGCCAAGGAGCAAGAGTTTGATGCCGTTATCTCCGACGTGAACATGCCGATTATGGACGGCATAACGCTTATCAGGGAGTTAAGACAACTGCCCGCCTATAAATTTACTCCACTATTAATGCTTACCACTGAGTCAGGGACAGATAAAAAAAGTGAAGGCAAAGCAGCTGGTGCTACCGGCTGGATAGTGAAACCCTTTAACCCTGACCAACTCCTTGCAGTGATGAAGAAGGTCATTCGCTAAAAAAGTCGCAAGGGGGGAGCATGAGTATCGATCTCAGCCAATTCTTTGAGGTTTTCTTTGAAGAAAGCTTTGAAGGGCTTGATGCCATGGAAGCCGAGCTACTCAACTTAGAGCCCGGTAACGTCGATTTTGAAACCATTAATACCATTTTTCGGGCTGCCCATTCGATTAAGGGTGGCAGTGGCACCTTTGGCTTTAGCTCAGTGTCGGATTTTACCCATGTGCTTGAAACGCTATTGGATCAAATCCGAGAAGGGCAGCGCGAGCTCACCGGTGAGCACGTTAATTTACTTTTAAAGTCAGTAGATTGCTTGCGGCTTATGTTGGCGAGCTTACAAGCTGAAGATGAACCCGACTTAACCGAAGCGAGCCGTTTAAAAGCCGAATTTGAAGCGATTTTAGCAAATCAACCTGCGCCTAGTGCAGAGGCGACTGCTTCAGAAGAAGCCCCTCCAGCGCCGTCTGCCGCTAGTGAACCGGATGATGCAGCAGCACCCATAGATGCCGGCAGTGAAACCTATCAAATCACGTTTGCACCTAAGCCCCATTTATTTAAAACCGGCAATGAGCCTTTATACATGCTCGGTGAATTGGCCGAACTTGGCACATTAACTGTTACTGCCTTACTTGATAATGTGCCTGACATTCGCAACTTGCAGCCGGATGACAGTTACCTTGCTTGGTCTATGTTGTTAGACACCAAAGCACCTGAATCTGCCATTCATGAAGTGTTTGAATGGGTTGAAGGTGATGCGGACATCAACATTGAATTATGTGGCGGCCTATTTTTAGACGACGACACGCCAGAACCAAAAAGCGCTTCCGCAGAGGCAAGCACACCTCCCAGTGATGCCGCTCCCGTTGACGCGCCGCAAGCAGGTGCTCCTGAGCCTACATCTGCGCCAAGCCCAGCTGCCAGTGAGCCCGCAGCAGATAAACCAGCGCCTAAACCAAAAGCGCCCGCCAAAGCAAAAACCACCACGGAATCGACGTCGATTCGTGTTGGTATAGACAAGGTGGATTCCTTGATCAACATGGTGGGTGAGTTGGTGATCACCCAAGCTATGCTGACTCAGTTAGGTGAGGGCGAAATGAATGATCAGCGTATTGCTGCTATTCGTGAAGGGTTAGCGCAATTGGCGCATAACACCCGTGATTTACAAGAAAGCGTGATGCGCATTCGCATGTTGCCCATTAGTTTTGTGTTTTCGCGCTTCCCACGTTTGGTGCGTGATATTTCGCAAAAATTAGGTAAGCAGGTTGAATTAAAACTCTTAGGTGAAGGCACTGAGCTTGATAAAACTGTGATGGAAAAAATCTCCGATCCTATGGTGCACTTAGTGCGCAACTCCTTGGATCACGGTTTAGAAAGCCCAGAAAAACGCATTGAACATGGTAAAGACCCATGCGGCACTGTGACCTTAAACGCCTTCCACCAAGGTGGCAACATTGTGATTGAAATCATGGATGATGGCCAAGGTCTTAACACTCAAAAAATCCGTGAAAAAGCCATTAAAGCTGGCTTGATTTCCGATCAAGACGAGCTAAGCCCAGAAGAAATCAATGAGCTTATTTTCCAACCTGGGTTTTCCACTGCCGATGAAGTGAGTGATATCTCAGGCCGTGGTGTCGGGATGGATGTTGTAAGAAGAAATATCCAAGCCTTGAATGGCTCAATTGAAGTGACCTCAGAGCCAGGTATTGGCTCAACCTTTACCATACGTTTACCGCTCACCTTAGCTATTTTGGACGGTCAATTAGTGCGAATTGGGTCGCACACTTACATCATTCCGTTGATTTCCATTGTTGAATCACTGCAAGTGGATGTGAATAAAGTGAATCGACTTGGCAGTGGCCTTGAGGTGCTTAGACTCAGGGATGATTACATTCCCATTATTCGCTTATACAGCGTGTTTGAGCATGACGATGCCATTGTTGAGCTCGAAAAAGGCTTGCTAGTGGTGGTTGAAAGTGACAATCAAAAAGTGGGTCTGCTGGTGGATGATTTACTGTCTCAGCAGCAAGTGGTGATTAAGAGTCTAGAGGCTAACTATCAAAGAGTAGAAGGGGTGTCTGGTGCCACGATTTTGGGCGACGGGCGAGTGTCTTTGATTGTGGATATCACAGGGCTGATTAAGCTTGCTGGGTTAAAACGACCAGGCAGCCAAGAGCTTGCACTTGAGCTGGATAATCTAGCCCACGCCCATGGGGAGGAAGCGTAATGACTTTGGCGGTAGCAAATGATTTAACCCATGAACAACATGAAGCCAACCAAGAGGATGTGGACCAATACCTGACTTTTTTAATGGATGGCGAAGAATACGGCGTAGATATTTTATTAGTGCAAGAAATCCGAGGTTGGGAAGACGCCACGACCATTCCTAACTCACCTGAATACGTGAAAGGGGCCATTAACTTACGCGGTACCATAGTCCCCTTGATTGATTTGCGGCTCAGGTTTGGCATTGCTCCCATAGATTATGGCCCAGTGACTGTGGTGATTGTCGTGAAAGTAGCGATTGGCTCCAATGAGAAAGTCATGGGACTGGTGGTGGATGCAGTTTCTGATGTTTACACAGTCAACCATGACATGGTCAACCAAGCACCGACAATGGGCGAACAAGCAAATCAAGCTTTTACCGCGGGTTTAGTGCAAGTCAACGACACCATGATTTCGTTATTAGATTTAAAAAAAGTACTTGAGATCTCTCATCTTTAATTCGGTCTGTGGAGGTAGTTAGACCAAGATTCAGTAGCTAAGGAGCGTCATACCATGCCGCAATCGGAACAAGCAAAACAGTTCGGATACTTTCAGAAACTCCCAGTCGCTAGTAAATTAATCGTCAACATCAGCTTGTTGATTATCCTGGTAGCCGCCTTGTTGTGGCTGTTGGTCAATAACGTTATCAACAAAGCGAACTTTACCGAAAAAGAAAGCCTAGGCGTGGCTTATACCCAGCCTTTGTATCGTGCTTTAAATGGTGCTCAAACTGCTCGTGGATTAATGCTGCTATCACGCTCTGGTGAGCCAAATTTAGAAGGCCGTATTAATCAATCCATTCAAAAGGTGGATCAAGCCTTTGCCCAGCTTGATGACATAGTCAACGAAACAGGCGAAGAGCTCGAAATTAAAAATGAGTACAACAAGTTAGTGCGTGAATGGCAGTCCATTCGCAGTGGTTACCGTGCACTATCTACAGGGGAGCTTACCAATAGTTACAGCCGTTTTGTTGAGCACACCAGTGACTTACTTCTGTTAATTGCTAATAACTCGAATCTAATTTTAGACCCAGACCTTGATACCTATTACTTGATGGAAATTACCTCCATTCGAGCCCATTCGGTGGCAGAAACTTTAGGGCTCATTCGCGGTATTGGGGCCGCGGAGCTGGCAAAAGACGACATCACCACTGAGGTGCGCATCGAGATTGCTAGCTTGCTCGCCAAGCTGGATGTCAAAGGGATTCAAAATGCATTAGCCACGGCGTACCGCGCCAACCCAGATTTAGAGCGGGCACTGGCGCAATCGCAAAACCAAATGGAGCGTGATGTTGGGGCGTTTTTAGCCGAAGCTGAAAAAATTAAAAATTGGGATACGGATGGTTTGTCTGCCACCAGTTACTTTGCAACTGGCACTAAGGCAATTGAGAGTGTGTTTAACCTTTCTTTTGCGGCTATCCCTGAAATGGAGCGTATTTTTGCTGAGCGTGTCGCACGTCATAACCGCAATGTCACTCTGCTTTTAGTGTTTTCACCACTCATTATGTTGGTATGCATAGTATTAAGTTTGTATTTAATTCGTCATATCAGCCGCTCGTTACGGGAAATCAGTACCACCTTCAAAAGCATTATGGCGGGGCAGCTCGATAACCACATCCGTATTTCCTCTGGGGATGAGTTTGGCTCTGTACTCATGTTGCTTGATAAAACTCAGCAAAAGCTAAACCGGCAACTCGCTGAAATTGAAGAGCAAAGCCGCTCTGCT
>JBGTXC010000124.1:0-8099 GCA_041937835.1 Alteromonadaceae bacterium
GTCTTTAGTGCTCTGGGAAGCCCAGTTTGGTGACTTCGCCAACGGTGCCCAGGTTGTATTTGACCAATTCCTAAGCTCGGGTGAGCAAAAGTGGGGGCGTTTATGTGGCTTAACATGCTTATTGCCACACGGCTACGAAGGCCAAGGTCCTGAGCACTCATCAGCACGTTTAGAGCGTTTCTTACAATTGTGTGCGGATCACAACATGCAAGTGTGTGTGCCTTCTACACCTGCTCAGGTTTACGCTATGTTACGTCGTCAATCAGTGCGTCCATTGCGCCGTCCATTGATTGTTATGACACCAAAATCATTGCTGCGTCACCCACTAGCCGTATCGAGCCTTGAAGAGCTTAGCCATGGCGTTTATCACAATATGATTGACGAAATCGACGAGCTAGATAAGAGCAAAGTGGAGCGCGTAGTGTTCTGTAGCGGTAAAGTGTATTACGAACTACTGCAAGAGCGTCGCAAGCAAGAGCTTAACAACGTGGCGATTGTTCGTGTTGAACAGCTTTACCCATTCCCTCATCAGGAAATGGATGAAATCATGGCCAATTACAGCCATGTGAAAGACTTTGTTTGGTGTCAAGAAGAACCGCAAAACCAAGGTGCTTGGTACTGTTCACAGCATCATTTCTGGGAAGCCATCCCAAGTGGTGCTAACTTGAGCTACGCCGGTCGTAAAGCATCTGCGTCACCTGCATGTGGTTACATGTCAGTGCACGCAAAAGAACAACAGGCGCTCATCGCTGACGCGCTAACCATTAAAAAATAAGGGCTAGAAATGAGCACAGAAATTAAGGTTCCTGTTTTACCAGAATCCGTTGCTGATGCCACAGTGGCAACATGGCACGTAAGCGTTGGCGACAAAGTAAGCCGTGACCAAAACTTGGTTGATATTGAAACGGATAAAGTCGTACTTGAAGTTGTTGCACCTGAAGACGGTGTGATCACAGAAATTAACGAACAAGAAGGTGCTACTGTCCTTGGCGAGCAAGTCATCGGTTTAATCGGTGAAGGCGAAGGCGCAGCAGCTCCTGCTGAATCTAACTCATCAAAAGAAGACGCAGCCCCACAAGGCGCGGCCCAAGAAGGAAAAGAAGTGGATATCAAGGTTCCTGTACTGCCAGAATCAGTGGCAGATGCCACCATTGCAACATGGCACGTTCAACCAGGTGACGCGGTTAGCCGTGACCAAAACTTGGTAGATATTGAAACCGATAAAGTAGTACTTGAAGTTGTTGCACCAGAAGACGGTGTAATGGGTGAGCACATTCACGCAGAAGGCGACACAGTACTTGCTGAACAAGTGATTGGTAAGTTGAAAGCGGGCGCATCAGCAGGTAGCGTACCGGCTAAAGCAGAAGCATCAGCTCCAGAAGCAGATTCATCTGCAGACGCATCAGACGTGTTAACACCGTCTGTACGTCGCTTAATCGCTGAAAAAGGCCTAGATGCATCTCAAATCAAAGGCTCAGGTAAAGGCGGTCGCGTTACTAAAGAAGACGTGGATGCGTTTATCAAATCGGGTTCTCAAAAAGCAGCACCAAAAGCGGATGCAGCAGCACCCGCACCTATGGGCGACCGCACACAAAAACGCGTACCTATGACGCGCCTGCGTAAAACCATTGCTAACCGCCTTCTTGAAGCGAAAAACTCAACGGCTATGCTAACCACCTTTAACGAGGTGAACATGAAGCCAATCATGGATTTACGTAAGCAATACAAAGACATCTTTGAAGAGCGTCACGGCATCCGCCTAGGTTTTATGTCTTTCTACGTTAAAGCTGTGACTGAAGCACTTAAGCGTTTCCCAGAAGTAAATGCATCAATCGACGGTGATGACATCGTTTATCACAACTACTTTGACATCAGCATTGCAGTTTCAACGCCTCGTGGTCTGGTAACGCCAGTACTTCGTGACTGTGACAAACTGTCAGTTGCTGAAATCGAAAAGGGCATTCGTGAGCTTGCTTTAAAAGGTCGTGATGGCAAGCTAACTGTGGATGACATGACAGGTGGTAACTTCACTATCACTAACGGTGGTGTGTTTGGTTCGCTACTGTCTACACCTATTATTAACCTGCCACAATCATCTATCTTGGGTATGCACAAAATCCAAGAACGTCCGATGGCTGTGAACGGCAAAGTAGAAATTTTACCTATGATGTACTTGGCATTGTCTTATGACCACCGCCAAATCGATGGTAAAGAATCTGTTGGCTTCTTAGTAACAATTAAAGAGTTACTAGAAGATCCAACACGCTTATTACTCGACGTATAAGCATAAACTGACTAGAAATTAAGCTGTGCTCTTGATTGCACAGCTTTTTTTATAGTGTCTTCTTAGACAAAGGTTTCTTTGTCGCATGTGCAGATCTATACTATCTGCGCAATTTGGGCTAGTTAAAAAAGCCGCGCTTTTTTAGCTTCTTTAGTATAAAAAATTGGATATCGCATCATGAATTTGCATGAGTATCAGGCAAAGCAATTATTTGCCGAGTATGGTTTACCCGTTTCTGAGGGTTATGCGTGTGACACACCACAAGAAGCAGCTGAAGCTGCTAACAAAATCGGTGGTGACAAGTGGGTAGTAAAATGCCAAGTTCACGCGGGTGGCCGTGGTAAAGCAGGTGGCGTAAAGCTAGCTGACAGTAAAGAAGAAATTAAAGAATTTGCACAAAATTGGTTAGGTAAGAACTTAGTAACTTACCAAACAGACGAAAATGGTCAGCCAGTTGCTAAAATCCTTGTTGAAAGCTGCACAGACATTGCAAACGAACTTTACCTAGGTGCGGTTGTAGACCGTGCAAGCCGTAAAGTTGTGTTCATGGCATCAACTGAAGGTGGTGTTGAGATTGAGCAAGTTGCTGAAGAAACGCCTGAGCTAATTCACAAAGCTGAAATCGATCCGCTAGTTGGCCCACAGCCTTACCAAGCGCGTCAGTTAGGCTTCAAATTGGGTCTAAACCCAACGCAAATGAAACAGTTCGTTAAGATCTTCATGGGTCTTGCAACTATGTTCAACGAGCATGACTTTGCACTACTAGAAATCAACCCGCTTGTTATCACAGATGAAGGTAACCTTCACTGTCTAGACGGCAAAATCGGTGTTGATGGCAACGCGTTATACCGCCAGCCTAAGATCCGTGCAATGCACGATCCTTCACAAGAAGATGAGCGTGAAGCGCATGCAGCTCAATGGGAGCTTAACTACGTAGCGCTTGATGGTAACGTTGGTTGCATGGTAAATGGTGCTGGTCTTGCGATGGGTACTATGGACATCGTAAACCTACACGGTGGCAAGCCAGCTAACTTCCTAGACGTTGGTGGCGGTGCGACGAAAGAACGTGTAGCTGAAGCATTCAAGATCATCCTTTCTGATGACAATGTAAAAGCAGTATTAGTAAACATCTTCGGTGGTATCGTACGTTGTGACATGATCGCAGAAGGTATTATCGGTGCTGTTAAAGAAGTAGGCGTAAACGTGCCTGTAGTTGTACGTCTTGAAGGTACTAACGCTGAATTAGGTCGTGACGTTCTTGCTAACTCTGGCCTAGACATTATCGCAGCTGAATCTCTGACTGATGCTGCTGAAAAAGTAGTTGCTGCTGCGGAGGGCAAATAATGTCGGTTTTAATTAATAAAGACACTAAAGTAATCTGCCAAGGTTTCACCGGTGGTCAAGGTACTTTCCACTCTGAGCAAGCGATTGAGTACGGAACGCAAATGGTAGGTGGTGTATCACCTGGTAAAGGCGGTCAAACTCACTTAGGTCTTCCTGTATTTAACACAGTGGCTGACGCAGTAGCTGAAACGGGTGCAACTGCATCTGTTATCTATGTACCTGCGCCTTTCTGTAAAGATGCAATTTTAGAAGCAATTGATGCTGGCATCGAGCTAATCGTATGTATCACTGAAGGCATCCCAACACTTGATATGGTTGATGTTAAAGTGAAGCTAGAAGAAACTGGCACACGCATGATCGGCCCTAACTGCCCAGGTGTTATCACTCCAGGTGAGTCTAAGATTGGTATCATGCCAGGTCACATCCACAAGCCAGGTAAAGTAGGTATTGTTTCACGCTCTGGTACGCTTACGTACGAAGCAGTTAAGCAAACTACGGATGCAGGTTTTGGTCAGTCTACGTGTGTAGGTATTGGTGGTGACCCAATTCCAGGCACTAACTTCATCGACGTACTAGAGATGTTCGAAAAAGATCCACAGACAGAAGCCATCGTAATGATCGGTGAAATCGGTGGTACTGCAGAAGAAGAAGCTGCAGCTTACATCAAAGAAAACGTCACTAAGCCTGTAGTCTCTTACATTGCTGGTGTAACTGCACCTCCAGGTAAGCGTATGGGTCACGCGGGTGCTATCATCGCTGGCGGTAAAGGTACTGCGGATGAGAAATTTGCAGCACTTGAAGCAGCAGGCGTTAAAACTGTACGCTCGCTAGCTGATATCGGCAAAGCACTTGCAGAGAAAACAGGCTGGTAAGCTCGTTTTTCTAACAAGTTAGATGAAAAAGCCTGCACTGAGTTGCAGGCTTTTTTATGCTTAAATTCCTTACAATATGGCGCTTTAAAGGCTGTCCGAGCAGTCAGTTTTTGTGTCATAATGCAAAGAATTTCACTAAGAATAAGTACAGAGGAATCCCTTTCATGGCGGAGACCGAAAATCGTCCAACGAATTTCATTCGCAACATCATAGATGCGGACTTGGCATCAGGTAAACACGCAAGCACACACACGCGTTTTCCACCTGAACCGAATGGTTTTTTACACATAGGGCACGCTAAATCAATTTGCCTTAACTTTGGTATTGCACAAGATTACCAAGGCAAATGTAACTTACGTTTTGATGACACCAACCCAGAAAAAGAAGATTTAGACTATGTTCACTCCATCCAAGAAGATGTGAAGTGGCTTGGTTTTAATTGGGATGGTGAGGTGCAATATTCGTCGAACTATTTCGATACCCTGTATGGATATGCCGTTGAGCTAATTGAAAAAGGTTTAGCCTATGTGTGCTTCCTAAGCCCAGAGCAAGCCCGTGAATACCGCGGTACATTGACAGAGCCGGGTAAAAACAGTCCATACCGTGATACGCCGGTTGAAGAAAACTTAGCCTTGTTTGAAAAAATGAAAAACGGCGAGTTTAAAGAAGGTGAATGTGTCCTGCGCGCCAAAATTGATATGGCGAGCTCCTTCATGGTGCTGCGCGATCCAATTATTTACCGCGTGCGTTTTGCCCATCATCACCAAACAGGTGATAAGTGGTGCATTTACCCTATGTATGACTTTACTCACTGTATCTCTGATGCTTTAGAAGGGATCACACATTCACTCTGTACCCTTGAATTCCAAGACAACCGTCGTTTGTATGACTGGGTACTGGATAATATCAGCATAGATTGTCATCCACAGCAGATTGAATTTTCACGCTTAAACCTTGAATACACTGTGATGTCTAAGCGCAAGTTAAATCAACTTGTGGTGGATAATCACGTTGAAGGGTGGGACGATCCGCGTATGCCTACTATTGCAGGTCTTCGTCGTCGTGGTTACACACCTGCGTCTATTCGTGAATTTTGTAAGCGCATTGGTATTACCAAGCAAGACAACATGGTCGAAATGGGCATGTTAGAAGCGTGCATCCGAGATGACTTAAATGACAACGCACCACGTGCGATGGCAGTGTTAGATCCGGTTCGCATCGTGATTGAAAACTTCCCTGAAGGGGAAGTGGAAATGCTTGAAGCAAACAATCACCCAAATAAGCCAGAGATGGGCACTCGCCCAGTACCATTTACCAAAGAGCTCGTGATTGAAAAAGAAGACTTCCGTGAAGAAGCTAACAAAAAATTCAAACGCTTAGTATTAGGTAAAGAAGTGCGTTTACGTAATGCTTACGTGATCAAAGCAGAGCGCGTTGAAAAAGACGAACAGGGTGAGGTGACCACCATTTACTGTACGTACGATAAAGACACGTTAGGTAAAGATCCAGCTGATGGCCGTAAAGTGAAAGGCGTTATTCACTGGGTAAGTAAAGACAAAGGTGTGAACGCAGAAGTGCGTTGTTATGACCGTTTGTTCAATGTACCAAACCCAGCAGCGGAAGAGGATTTCACCCAAGTACTTAATCCTGAGTCATTGGTGATCAAAGCCAATGCGGTACTTGAACCTTCTTTAGTTGAAGCAGCGCCTTTAGCAGGTTTCCAGTTTGAACGTACTGGTTACTTCTGTCGCGATCCAAAAGCACAAGGTGTGGTGTTTAACCAAACTGTGGGCTTAAGAGATTCTTGGGCAAAGATAGAGCCTAAAAGCTAAACACAAAAAAACCTGCCATCTGGCAGGTTTTTTTTCATTTGAACCAAGCGAAACTAATTACCGTTTGCTTCTGCGTAGGCTTTACAGGCTGCGACGTCTTCACACTCACCGTATAAATACAAAGAGTGGTTGGTTAAGCGAATGCCATTGGTTTTCGCAATTTCAAGTTGGCGGTTTTCAATCAAATCGTCTTCAAATTCAACCACTTTGCCACACTTTAAACACACTAAATGGTCGTGGTGTGAGCTGCTTGCTAATTCAAATACAGATTTGCCACCTTCAAAATGATGGCGAGTTACTATGCCAGCATCATCAAACTGGTTTAGAACACGGTAAACGGTTGCAAGGCCAATTTCTTCGTTATTATCTAAAAGGATTTTGTACACATCTTCTGCGCTGATGTGTTGATTATCTGGTGACTGCAAGATTTCCAAGATTTTGACTCGGGGCAGGGTCACTTTCAGACCGGCTTTTTTAAGCTCTGCGTTGTGATCTGTCATAGTAATTCTCAAATTTGGCGGGTGCTTCCATTACACCTAACACAATGAAAGCTTAGAATAACATAATCAATGCACAAGTAAAAAAGCCGATTATTAAAACCGGCTTTTTTTACTTATGCAACAAATGTTTAGTTAGCCTTCAAGCTCACTTAAGCACATTTCTTCATAGACTTTTTTACACCAGTCTTTAACACGTTGCTCGGTTAATTCTGGTTGGCGGTCTTCATCCACACCAAGACCTACAAAGTGGTTGTCGTCTACAAGTGCTTTTGACGCTTCAAATTCGTAGCCTTCAGTTGGCCAGTGACCAACGACAATGGCACCGCGCTCGCTTACAATGTCATTTACCATGCCCATTGCATCAAGGAAGTACTCTGCGTAATCTTCTTGGTCACCACAACCGAAGATAGCAACGAGTTTGTTTTCAAAGTCGATTGCTTCTAGTTCAGGGAAGAAATCATCCCAATCGCATTGTGCTTCACCGTAGTACCACGTTGGAATACCAAATAAAAGAAGATCGAACTCAGCGATTTCTTCTTTTGAGCTTTTTGCAATGTCATGCACTGCAATAAGGTGTTTACCTAGCTCTTTTTGGATCATTTTAGCAACGTGTTCAGTGTTACCTGTGTCACTACCGAAGAAAATACCCACACTTGCCATGTTAATTAACCTTTCTAAATATCTATCGCTAACTTTTCTTGTAGTATCGTTTCAATCAGGGCAGAGCGACTCATATTTTGCTCTTGTGCCATGCTGTTTAAAGCGGCATATACCTCACTGGATACTTTAAATTCTATACGTTTTAAGCCACGAGCTTTATCACGTTTAAGCTGGTTTCGCTTATTTACTTTGAGTTGAAGCTCACGTGGTAAAGGGTTCGTTTTAGGACGTCCTGGGCGTTTTTCCTCACTAAAGAGGTCAAGCGTTGTCCTGTCAGTGTCTGCTTTGGCCATGGTTAACCAATACTTCCTTCCCAGAAAACTTGAATAACGCCTTTTGCGATAAAGCCTAAACACCCTAAGCAGAGCACAACCCACACAATCACGCGACCAAACTTTGGTACATCGCCTTTCTTTAGTACGTCTTGAATCGCCATACCGATGAAAAAGAAGATGCCAGCTAACGCAAAGTATAACCCTAAGGTTTCAAATTCGTTGATCATCTTGCTCAACATACGCTTGTCCTTATTGGATGCCTAACTGCGTTAAATTAAGTGGCGCGAATCATATCACAATAATACTAAAAGCTTTAGCCAGCGAATCACTTT
>JBGTXC010000125.1:0-8063 GCA_041937835.1 Alteromonadaceae bacterium
CACTTTTACCTAAATTGAAAAAAGGAGGGCGGTTAGTACTTGTAAGCTCAAGTGCCAGCTTTGTGCCTTTACCTCGGGCAGAAGCCTATGGCGCATCGAAAGCGGCCGTCTCCTACTTAGGCAGAACGTTACAAGCCACCTTAAAAGAGTACCAGGTTACTTTGGTTCACCCAGGCTTTGTAAAAACGCCATTGACGGATAAAAACGACTTTGACATGCCTTTTTTAATCTCCAGTGAAAACGCCGCGAAGCGCATGTACAAAGGGATTGAAACAGGTAAATCAGAGCTGCATTTCCCCAAGCGTTTTACTTTCTTTCTTAAATTATTTGGTCTGTTACCTCAGGGGCTGTGGGCTCCACTTGCTAAAAGGATAAAACAATGAAGTCAGTTGCCGTTATCGGCTCAGGGATTGCCGGTATGACGTCGGCGCATTTATTAAGCCAAGCTTATGACGTTACTGTGTTTGAAAAAAATGATTACATTGGCGGTCACACAGCCACGATAGATGTCTCTGTGGATGGCAAATCATATGCAATTGACACAGGGTTTATTGTTTTCAATGACCGTACATACCCTTTATTTGAAAAGCTTTTAGCCAAACTAGGTATCAACCGCCAAGCCACAGAAATGAGCTTTTCGGTTAAAAATAGCCAAACAGGGCTTGAATATAACGGCCACTCATTAGCGACTTTATTTGCGCAAAAACGCAACCTCTTTAAGCCACGTTTTTGGCGTTTCCTTAAGGAAATCGTACGTTTTAATACTGTGTGTAAGACTTTGCATGCACAAGGCGACATAGACGCAAGTTACACCCTAGGGGACTTGTTAGATAAAGAGGGGTTTTCGGTGTTTTTTAGGCGCCATTATATTTTGGCCATGGGTGCGGCGATTTGGTCGTCCAGCCTAGATGAAATGAGTGCCTTTCCAGTGCGCTTTTTTGTGCAGTTCTTTTATAACCACGGCCTTTTAGACATTAATAACCGCCCACAATGGTATGTTATTCCAGGCGGCTCACGTGAGTATATTGCACCGCTGACAGCCCCATACAAAGACCGTATTCAACTTAATGCGGACATTGCGAAAGTAGAGCGCGATGAGCAAGGGGTGGACATTGTGATGGCAAACGGCGAGCGAAAGCGCTTTGATAAAGTGGTGTTTGCCTGTCATTCAGATCAAGCCTTAGCCCTTTTGGCTAACCCAACCCAAAAAGAACAATCTATTCTAGGTGCTATGCCATACACAGCTAATTCTGTGGTCCTTCACACAGACAGCAGCTTATTGCCCAAGCGTAAAGCTGCTTGGGCAAGTTGGAATTACTTACTGAGCGACGACGATAACAAGAAAGCGTCTTTGACCTATTCTATGAATATCTTGCAAGGTATTGATGCAAAAACACAATTTTGTGTCACCCTTAATAATGATGCAATGATAGATCAAGACAAGATATTGGCTTCTTTTAACTACCACCATCCAGTATTTAATCGCGAATCCATCCAAGCACAGCAGCGCCGTGATGAACTGCTTGGCGATCAACACAGCTATTTTTGTGGTGCCTATTGGTATAACGGCTTTCATGAAGATGGGGTGCGCAGCGCTGTGGATGTGGCTAAAGCCCTTGGGGTTGATTTTGAATAGCGCACTTTACCTTGGCAAGGTGCGTCACCGCAGGTTTGCGCCTCGAGCTCACGATTTTAGGTATCCATTTTATATGGCAGCCATAGATCTTGATGAAGTTGGCGCACTGGACGGTATTCACTGGGCTTTTGGTACTAGATGGCACAATTTACTGCGCTTTCGCGAATTAGATTACCTTGAAGGTGCCAATGGCGAAACGCTAAAAACACGGGCTCTGAGCGCCATGCGTAAACTGGGCGATGGCACTTTATACGACAAAGTGACTTTTTTAGGCAATTTACGCTGTTTTGGCTTTTATTTTTCTCCAGTGAATTTTTATTTTTTCAGCAAAGATGGCGCCGAGCCCACAGCCATGCTAGCTGAAGTCAGTAACACCCCTTGGCGCGAGCGGCACTTTTATCGTGTGCCACTAAAAGAGAATGTGAACTTTAAAAAGGCGTTTCACGTATCGCCTTTTATGGATTTGAACATGCAATATCACTGGCGTGTAAGAGCGCCGGGTAAAACCGCATTTGTGCACATAGAAAACCACACTGACACGGGCAAGTTATTTGATGCCACGATGCAGTTATCACAATGCGATTTAACGTCAAAAGCGCTGGGTAAGTTATTACGACGATTTCCGGCCATGACTTTGAGTATTGTATGGAAGATTTACTGGCAGGCACTCAAACTGTTTATTAAACGAGTGCCTTTTGTACCTTATCAAACAGAGGATAATGCGCCCAATGGAAAAAGCCAGCGCCTTGACAACAAACTCTGAGCTTAACTTTACTACTTCACTAGCACGCAAGTTGGTGCTGAGTGCCTTAAGCACTTTAGAGCATGGTCAATTAACGTTAATTGAAAATGGTCAGACTCATAAATTCGGCAAGACCAACTCGCCAAAAGTGACACTGACGGTGACTGACAACACCATGTTTAAGCAATTTGCCACAGGTGGCAGTATAGGCGCAGGTGAAGCCTACATAGATGGCCATTGGTATTGTGATGACCTAACTGCTTTGATTGAGATTTTTGTGCTCAACCAAGCACAGCTAGATAAGGTTGAAGGGCGTTTTGGGTTTTTATCTCACTTTGCCAATAAGCTGTTTCACAAGAAGAATAAAAACTCAGTTGCAGGTTCTAAACGCAATATTTTGGCGCACTACGACTTAGGTAATGACTTATATACTTCGTTTCTTGATAAAGAAATGATGTACTCCTGCGCCATTTACCCTGAAAAAAGTGCCAGTTTAGAGCAAGCCCAATTACATAAACTCAAAACCATATGTGATGGTTTAGAGCTTAAACCAACGGATCACCTCATTGAAATTGGTACAGGGTGGGGAGGCTTGGCCATTTATGCTGCTCAGCATTATGGCTGTAAGGTCACGACAACGACCATTTCTGACGCTCAACATGATTATGCTAAAGCGCGCATAGAGGCGCTGGGTTTAGCGTCACAAATCACACTGTTAAAGCAAGATTACCGCTTATTAGAAGGTGAATACGACAAACTGGTGTCCATTGAGATGATTGAAGCCGTCGGTCATGAGTTTTTACCAACGTTCTTTGCCAAATGCAGCAGCTTACTTAAGCCACATGGCAAAATGTTAATCCAAGCCATCACGATTGCAGATCAACGTTACAATGCGTACTTAAAACAACCTGACTTTATTCAAAAGTACATCTTCCCGGGGGGCTGCTTGCCGTCCATTGAACAAATGCAGCGTCATATCGCAAATCAAACAGACTGTGTTATCCATAAGGTGGAAGACATCGGCATGCATTACGCCCGCACCTTGTATGATTGGCGAGTGCGCTTTTTTGAGGCATTTCCTAGGCTTGATAAAAGTAAGTTCTCTGAGAACTTCAAGCGTTTATGGGAGTTTTATCTGTGTTATTGCGAAGGCGCATTTAAGCAACGTGCCATTAGCACAGTCCATTTAGTTGCCCGCAAGCCTCGCTACCGCGGAGACAAGGATGCCATACCCCTTCATTACTAATCTGATTTTGTATCAAGGCGCTTGGTTTAGCGCCTTGTTTTTAGCGCCTTACAGTGCTTGGGTGATTTTGCCGCTACTCTTAGTGATGTTTGGCTTAAGCCAAGATAGGCAAGGCGACCTAAGTTTAATGGCAAAAACCCTACCGATTGCTTTACTCACAGAGGGTGTTTTAGTGCTGGCGGAGGTAGTGGATTACCAAGTGGGTTATTTAATCCCTATTTGGTTAGTGCTTTTGTGGGCCTCACTCATTATGACCTTGCCTTTGGCACTCAAGCCTTTGATAAAGCTGCCTTTACCTTGGTTCATGCTCTTATGTGTCGTCGGTGCGCCGCTCACCTATTACGCCGGCATTAAAAACGAAGTTTTGAGCATGGCAAGTAGCCCAACTTGGTACTGGCTGTCATTTGGTGTGATTTGGACTACAGGCTTTACGGCAATTCGCCATATTGCTTTGCAACATTTGGAGCAACGCACATGCACAGAGTCATCTTCTTAGTTTGTTTGTTAGTAAGCTCACACATTGCCATGGCTTTACAAAAAGTGGGAGAGGCGCCGCTTTATTATCTCTTTTGGCATGTCTACGATGCCAGTCTTCACACAGAAACAGGGGAGTTTGAAGGCATTAAAGGCCCTTTAAAACTGACCTTAGTGTATCAAAGGGATTTTAAAGCCAAAGACATAGCGAAAGAGACGCTTAACCAATGGCAAAAGCTGGGCATGGAAGATGCCATTAAGCAGCATCAAGCCACACTTGAAGGGCTATGGCCTGATATTAAAGAAGGCGACTCACTCAGCTTATTACTCAATGCTGATGGCAGTGCCGCCATTTATTACAACGAAGACGTTTACCAACAGGTCAATGATGAACGCTTTGCCTCTGACTTTTTAGCAATTTGGCTGAGTGAAAAAACCACAGAGCCGAAAATGCGTGCACGATTAATAGGAGCAAAATAATGCGAGCTTTTAAATTGTTTTTGGTCACTCTCGGTATGTTGTTGGTGGCAAGTTGTTCAAACCCCACATTGGAGGATTATCGCCAAAGCACGCCAGAATTTGATTTTAAAACCTTCTTCAATGGCGATTTAATGGCCTACGGCGTGGTGCAAGACTATTCAGGCAAAGTAACGCGTAAATTTACGGTGAGCATGAAGGCATCTTGGCAAGGCAACCAGGGCGTTATTGATGAAGACTTTGTTTATGATGACGGTGAAAAACAAAAGCGCATTTGGCGCGTCACTGTGTTTGAGGATGGCCGCATTGAAGGTACTGCCGATGACGTCATTGGGATTGCCAAAGGGCAAAGTGCAGGGAGTGCTTTTTATTGGCGTTACCAGCTCGATATCCCGTATCAAGACAGCCAGTTAACGGTGACTCTGGACGACTGGATGTTCCTAGTTGATGAAAAACGGTTGATCAATCGCACCGCCATTGAAAAATGGGGAATTGAAGTAGGCCAAGTACTTTTAGTGATGGAAAAGCCCTAAAAATAAGAAACTTATCTTAGTTTGGTTGAATTTTAGGCGTTAAAGGGTTTAAATTTTCATGAAATTCGCAAAATTCGGTTGCCAAGCCGGTAAAAATGCGGAAATATAGCTTTTGCTAAGGCAAAAATAATAACGAATAGGAATCAAACAATGAATAAAGCTCAACTAGTTGAAAAAATCGCTGCTGACGCTGAAATCTCAAAAGCTGCTGCTACTCGTGCATTGGACGCATTCACTGGCGCAGTAACTACTTCTCTTAAAGAAGGTAATTCAGTTGCTCTAGTAGGTTTTGGTACTTTCTCTGTAAAAGAGCGTGCTGCGCGCACTGGCCGTAACCCACAAACAGGCGAAGAAATTCAAATTGCTGCAGCTAACATTCCTAGCTTCAAAGCAGGTAAAGGCTTAAAAGATCAAGTTAACGCTTAATAGCTTGATTTTAAAGTGATTGAAAAAAGAGGCTTATGCCTCTTTTTTTATGCCTAAAATTTAAACTTTTTCTGAGTCTGGGCGTAAAGTGTATTAGGCTTAATTTATGAGAAGTCCATGCCTTATGCATGACAAAAAATAAGTTAGCTGTAAGGAGTCTTTATGTTCCGTCCATTTGCGGCTTGTTGCTGGGTGTTAGGTGCGTCACTTTTAACGCCACTTGCATTCGCCAAACCGGCAACACTTCACACCCCCGATGATCCTGCTTTGATTAACCACGAACGCATTGCGTACTGGTTAAAAGCGCGCGGTGAACTTGCCAAAGACGCAACCCCCGAGCAAATTCGCCAAGCGGTGGCAAGTTACTTAGGTGAATCTGACATATCCTTAATGAATGCGCGTAGAAAAGCGCCTACGCAATATTTGACACGCTACTCCAGTGGTATGTCAAAATCTCAAGTCAAAGCTGCTAAAGCCGTTGCAGCCTCAGATGGCAGTGGCTTAGGTGATGTCAATATCCTCGCGATTGCGATTGATTTCCAAGACCTTTTTTATAACGATAATGGCTTATCCCCGTCGGATACGGATATGTATTATCCAAGTTATCCCATTTCTCATTATCAGGGCTTGTTGTTCAATCAAGACTCATTCCCAGGGCCTGATGGCAATCCTCTCCCCAGTGCACGTAGCTACTATCAAGCAGTGTCTGGTGGGACGCTAAATTTTACTGGTAATGTGTATGGCTGGGTTCGCGCTGATCAAAATGCCGCTTACTACGGAGAGAAAACCGCTGAAGAGCGCGATATTCGCGCAGGTGAACTGATCCAAGAAGCAGTGACTAAGGCCGTACAGCAATTCAATATTGATTTAAGTCAATTTGATAGCAAAGATTATTTTGATATTGACCAAGACGGCAACATCAATGAGCCCGATGGCATTATTGACCACATCATGGTGTTTCATTCGAGTATTGGCCAAGAAGCCGGCGGTGGTCAGTTAGGTGATGATGCGATTTGGTCGCACCGTTTCTTTGTGTTTGATGATAACAACCAGCCACTTCCTGTGCCGGGTACGAGTTTCCGCATGTACAATTACACTATCACATCGATTGATGCGTCCATCGGTGTGGTGGTTCATGAGTTTGGTCATGAGTTAAATCTGGATGACGAATATGACTTAGAAGGCTCTTCTGTTGGTGAGCCTGTGGCAAATTGGTCTTTAATGTCTAGCGGCAGCTACACAGGGGAGATCACAGGAGCGACACCGGTTGGCTTCAGCCCGCTGGCAAAAGATTTACTCCAGGAAGAGTTTGGTGGGCATTGGGTGAATCAGCAAGTGATTGCGCATTCCGATCTTAATGAGCAACCACAGCGTTTTAATTTAGTGCACGCCGTGGATAATACGTCGCTAAACCAACTTAAAGTGCAGCTTCCACAACAGCCGATAGCATTCTTTGCGCCTATCCAAGGGCAGTTTCAGTATTACTCACAACAAGGTGATAATTTAAGTAACAGTGCAAGTCGCGTGCTGACTATTCCGCAAGGGAGTGATGTTACTTTATTAGTGGATGCCCACTGGCGCATTGAACAAGATTATGACTACGCCCAGATCAAGTTTAATGGTAACGCGCTTGCGGCAAATCACACGCAAACGCAAAACCCTTATTACAACAATTTAGGACCTTATATTACGGGTTCATCTGCCGCTATTTCATCAAGCAGTGGCGCAGCTGGTTGGGTGACCTTATCGCTCGATGTGTCATCTTTGGCAGGCAGCACAGGTACGCTGAGCCTAGAGTATGTCACAGATACGGCCATCAGTGAGCGTGGGATTGCGTTTGATAACTTACGTTTTCAAGTGGATGGCAATACCCAGCTTGCGGATGACGCTGAAACCGCTGGTTCGATGAATCTTAATGGCTTTTTACGCATTGAAAACACCTATCCGGGTAAGCCAACCCATTATTACGTGGAGCTTCGTTCATGGGATGGCTTTGACGATGGCTTAAGAACCACGTTTTATTCACCTGGTGTGATGATGTGGTACGCCAATCCAAACTTCACTGATAACAACATCGACACTCACCCGGGTGAAGGTTTTATCTTAGCCATAGATGCAGACCAAAGAGTGCTTAGAAACGGTGCGAGCATTGCATCATCTCGGGTTCAGGTGCGTGATGCGGCCTTTAGTACTGAAGCGCAAACGCAGGGCTTTGGTGATACAGAGCGCTCGCCTATTGCTGAGTTTGATGACTCGAAAAGCTATCAGTTGTCACAGCAGCCAGAATCTGGCGTGAAACTGCCAAAGCTTGGCATCAAAATGACGGTTGAGTCTATAGGCTCAGGCACTCGCTCAGCAACCGTTGCTTTAACACGCAATGCCACACCGATGATCATGGCTGAACCTCAAGGCTTAACGGTGACGTTTCGCTTAAATGGCCGTTCAGTGCAAAGCGGTGAGCGTATTGAGTGGGCTTTTGGTGATGGCAATACATCGGACCAAGAATCACCTACCCATACGTATGCCGAA
>JBGTXC010000126.1:0-7943 GCA_041937835.1 Alteromonadaceae bacterium
CGTTTTCGCATTCCAACCAATTCTTTGCAAAACACAGAAAACAGAAAAGTGTATTGTTGTTTTTGCTGACACGTTGTTCGAGAGAATGTGTTTCTTGCGATTCGCACAATTCCCTGGAAATGTTGTACGTTTTCACGTAGGCGAGAGCGTTGGGGCCAATAAATGCGACATCGTTGGCAACAAAACAAACAACATGAAGGCAAAAATGCGCATTGTGGATCTCTTTCAATAGTAAAACGGTGGTTAATACAGGGGTTAGGTGCTTAAAGGCGCACCATATCAGATATTAGTCATAAAAAAAGCCAAGCACAGTAAGTACTTGGCAATTTGCTTAACAATAATCACAGGAGAAACTGTAATTTACTTGAGTGAAACTGAATCTTTTCTTAACATAGGTCAAAAAACAGCCTATTGGTCAATTCGCATGGAACGCGTTCGCTTCACCTTTAAAGAAAGTTTAGTTTTGCTGTGTATTTTAGTGGCTGGTGCCGCTTATTACATGTCTCGCCCCAGTGCACAATTAGAAGAGCAAGCAGCCCAAATAGCCCAAGCACCAAATTTGCTCTACTGGCAAAAAAATGGTGACTTACATCATGCTGACATTCTAACGTGGCAAAAAGCATCCCTTGCTAACAAACGTGCCACCTGCTCACATTTTTTCTTAGCACTGCAAAACCAAAACAGTACGCAATACCAAGGAGAGGACATCCAAATCATCTGTGACAACATAGTGGATACTATGGATCAGAGGTTCTCGATGTCAGGTACGGCAACGCATAATTTTGGCTTATTTAAGGATAAAACCGTCAGCCAAGAGCTCGTGAATACCTTTTCTGAAAAAAACGTTTTTTAACGAGTTAGGTACTTTACGTGCTAGATGACGCAGCTACCGCCTTCACACACGTCCGCGTTTTCTTTTAGCTTGTCCATTTCAGCTTGCTCTGCCTGCTCTTTTTCAGCAGTACGGGCTTCAATGGTGTTTTCAGTGCTCTCAAAATCTAAATTATCTAACTGATCTAAATCGAAATCAGACATGTTTACTCCAATCAATGTGTTCACTCTATGAGTGAGTTATAAATTAACGCGCTTCAGGATTTCTAATAGGGCAATGGCGGGTAGATAAACAGCCGCAGTCAATACATTGCGTCAGGGCATTTTGCATCACCGTCAGCGCCTTAATGCGAGAGGTTAACATCGCTTGCCATTCTGAAGATAACGCCAGCCAATCTTGCTCTGTGGGTGCTGAGTCTAGCGGCAATTTTTTAAACCGCTCTTTGATATCGCCCAAACTCACACCCAGCGTTTGTGCTGCCTTAATCAAAGCCACTCGACGTAACATGTAGCGGGGATAAATACGATGATTAGCGCCATTGCGATGACTCGTAATTAAGCCCTTTTGCTCGTAAAAATGCAAAGTTGAAACAGCAACTTCGCTGCGTTTGGCCAATTCACCTATGCTTAGTGTATGTTTTTTATCCGCCTTCACGCCAACGCGCCTTATGAATACAAACCTTGAAGAACAATTACTTAAATTATCATTTTCTGCTGAAATTGATAGCGGCAATTTACAGGCTGCCATGCGGTTAATTCTGAACGCCATCATGGATGGATTACATGTGAAACGGGTTGGTATTTGGCTGCTCGATGAAACCAGCGATGCAATAAACTGCCAACTGTTATTGGATAGGGCCAATGATGTCACCATTGAGTCCTTCACGTTAGCGCGCGATGCTTACCCCACCTATTTTGATTACTTAGATAAAGAGCGCACTATCATAGTAAATGATGCCCACACTCACCCTGCGACACAAGCGTTCAGTAAAGACTACCTCACACCACTTGGAATAACCTCTATGTTAGATGTCCCGATACGTCATAAAGGCAAAATGATTGGCATTATTTGCATAGAGCACATAGGCGAGCCGAAAACATGGCAAGATGAAGACATTACCTTTGCCGGCGCCATGACTGATATTTATGTCAGAGCACTTAGCGCCGAACACACTTTGAAATACCAAGCCATGTTAGAGCAGGCAAACAGCCAATTAGAGGCCCGTGTTAAGGCAAGAACCAAAGAGCTTGAAACCACAGTCGCAGATTTAAAGCACGCACAAAGCAAATTGATAGAAGCTGAAAAAATGGCGTCACTTGGGTCATTAGTGGCGGGGATTTCCCATGAAGTAAATACTCCCATTGGTATCGCTGTCACCTCAACCAGTTCAGCCAAAGACACCCTCACCCACATTCAGGATGCGCTACAAACAAACCGCTTAACACGTAATGATTTACTGACTCACCTTGGCCATTTAACAGACTGCATTAGCCTTGCTGAGAGTAATTTAGAGCGTGCTGCAGAGCTTATCGCTAACTTCAAAAAAACAGCTGTTGACCAAAGTTCACTTGAGCTCAGCGAGCTCAACATTCATGACTACATACATCAAGTGCTAAAAAGCATCACGCCCATCATAAAAAGTAAAGCAGTGAGCGTTCATGTTAATTGCCCTGAGCACTTCACCATGCACACCTACCCAGGCGTTATTGCCCAAATTATTATTAACCTGGTAAATAACAGCTGTATTCATGGTTTTAAAGAAACAACTGATAACCAAATATTTATTTCAGTCACGCCGTTAAAAGCGCAAAAGCAAGTACACATTCGCTATCAAGACAATGGCAGAGGGATGGACAGTAAAACCGCTAAGCGTGCGCTTGAGCCTTTTTATACAACGAATCGCGCAGGTGGAGGGAGTGGGCTTGGCCTTGCCATAGTGTATAACCTGATCACTCAGGCATTCAGTGGCACCTTAACACTCACAAGCCAGCCCAACGAAGGGATCGAGATAAACATGCAAGTGCCAACGGATAAACCTACCAATATTGCTCCACAGTGATCTGCCCAGGGGATTGCCGGCGGTGCTTTTGAAACCCTTTGGCTGTGAGTACTTTCACACCGTCTTTCACCATGTCTGGATTGCCACATAACATCATGTGATGGTCTTTTTCCATAACAACACCCACCTGATTTTCAAGCTCACCGTTTTCAATAAGGTGTGGAATGCGGCCAATTAAACCATGCGGGTTGGCCTCACGGGAGACCACACTCACATACTTAAAGGCATGACCTTGAGCTTGTATCTCACCAAACAAGGTTTGATAAAGTAAATCTTCGCGCCGGCGCACACCGTGAACGAGCACCACTTTCGGGAATCTTTGCCAAAGCGTCCCTTCCCTTAAGATAGAAATGAATGGCCCAATTCCAGTGCCAGTTGCAAACAACCACAGCACCTTAGCATCTGGTACTTCATCAAGCGTGAAATAACCACTGGGGCTACGATAGACATCAATGTCATCACCTAGGTTTAAGCGAATTAGTTTTTCAGAAAGGCGCCCCTTTGGCACATGGACTATCAAAAACTCATGGTAAGGCGAATTAGGTGGATTCACAAACGAATAAGCACGGGCTAAATGCCCATCGTCCACATCAAGCGCTAATTTAGTAAATTGCCCTGCAGTAAAGGGGGCCGTATCTGCTTTTACTGTGAGTGTAAAAAGGCGCTCTGTATGCCAATTTAAAGCTTGGACTTTACCATTAACCCATTGTGACATAACACGTTTAAGCTAAGTGAAAGGTGTTTTAAAGCATGGTTAGGATGAGCAAACTTGTCAAAACCTGTGAGCTGTATTAGCAGTAACACTTAGCGAAGCGCTAAAATAATCAAAGGACTTTGCAGGGGTCCTAAAACGATAAAAGGGCCTTGCGGCCCTTTGGTGAAGTATCGTTCAAGTTAGCTGTTACCTTAACCCCTAAAGTAACAACCGAGTTTTTTGCAATTACCAGTTCAACTCTTTACCGTTTCTAAGCTAGTGAGAGGAAAAAACCAGCAATTGCGGCGCTCATGAGGTTGGCCATGGAACCTGCCACAACCGCTCTGAGCCCTAGGCGAGCGATATCCTTTCGCCGACTTGGTGCCATTCCACCAAGGCCACCTAGTAAAATCGCAATGGATGAAAGGTTAGCAAAACCACACAGTGCAAATGTAACAATCGCATTTGTATGAGGGCTTAATTCATCCTTGTAATTTGTAAAGTCTAAGTAAGCAACAAACTCATTCACTACTAACTTTTGACCAATGAAGCTACCCGCTCGGACTGCTTCATCCCAAGGTACACCTAACAACCATGCTACAGGTGCAAAGATGTAACCTAGAATCGTTTGTAAGGTCAGCTCAGGGTAGCCAATTAGGCCGCCAGCTGAGCCCAATAAACCGTTTAACAGGGCAATAAGCGCTACGAACGCAAGTAACATGGCACCTACGTTAAGTGCTAAGTACATACCACTCGAGGCACCTTGTGCTGCTGCATCAATTACGTTAACCGGTTTATCATCTGCTTCTTCAAGATCCATCAGATCTTCACGGGTTTTTTCGGTTTCTGGCACCATCATTTTGGCCATTAAGAAACCACCCGGTGCAGCCATAAAGCTTGCTGCAATCAAATATTTAAGCTCAACCCCAATGGCTGAGTAACCAGCCAATACCGACCCTGCTACAGTAGCAAGGCCACCTACCATCACAGCAAACAGCTCTGATTTGGTCATGGTTGGAATAAATGGCTTAACAATTAATGGCGCTTCGGTTTGGCCAACAAAAATGTTTGCTGTCGCAGACAGTGACTCAGGTCGCGATGTGCCAAGCAGTTTTTGTAAACCACCACCCAATAACTTGATGATCCAATCCATCACACCAATGTGATACAGCACTGCCACTAAAGCAGAGAAGAACACAATCACAGGTAATACGTTAATGGCGAATAAAAAGCCCACAGAGCCTGTGGCTAATTCACCGAATAAAAACGCGATGCCGTCGTTGGCATAACTGATCACACTCGCTACAGCAGACGACATGGCCGCCAACACGTTTTTACCGAACTCAAAAAACAGTACAAAACCGCCAATTAAGACCTGTAATACAAAGGCAATGCCTACTGTGCGAAAGTTAATGGCTTTTCGGTTTGTTGAAATGCCGTAGGCGATGGCAAGTAAGCTAAAAATACCTACCACGCTCATAATTGTCGTCATAATTTTTCCCGTGTTATTGCTGTAGCAGGTGTTTTATTTTGCTTTTAATAATGTCTACCGCGACACGGTTTTTACCGCCTCGGTTCACCACTAAGTCCGCATTGTGCTTAGACGGTTTAATAAACTGATAGAACATAGGGCGTACTGTCGCTTGATATTGCTCAATCACCGACTGTAAAGTACGACCACGCTCTTCCATATCACGCTGCATACGACGCATTAAGCAGATATCAAGCGGTGTATCAATAAACACCTTAATATTGAATTCTTCTGATAATGCCGGATCCGATAACAGTAAAATGCCCTCAACAATGAGGATTTTGGCAGGGTTTACACGGCGCGTTTTGTCGCTGCGTGTATGCTGCGCATAATCATATATCGGAATATCCACCGGATTGCCTTCACGTAATTGACGCAAGTGTTCAAGCATCAATTCATGTTCAAACGCATCCGGATGGTCGTAGTTGGTCTGAGTTCTATGCGCCATAGGTAAATGCGATTGATCTCGGTAGTAGGCGTCTTCCTCAATAATTGCGATGGCGCCTGGTTCCAACTCGTTCACTAGTTCGTTATAAATAGTCTGGCTAAAAAGAGATTTCCCTGATGCCGACGCACCAGCGATTGCAATGATCGTACGAGTCACTAAAGTTCACACCCAAACAGAATTTTTATTTAAGTAGAACACAATAACAAAAAAGGGGCGAAAATGCTCTCTTTTGTGTGCCAATTTGCGGCATTATGGGGCTTTTAAGTAAGGCTAAACAGGACTTTTGTCCTGTACTAAAAATTCCTCGCTCACATAATGGCAGCCAAGAAAATGCCTAACGCAATCGTATGCAAAGCAAGGCACAAGGCGAGCCTCTGTCAATGCTACACTTATGCGATAAAATAATGGCAAAACATCTTTTGGTGATGGCTTGATGCGGTCAATTGTCATGGTTCAGCGCCCTTAGCGCAGTTACACTAAGACAATCCCCCACGCACATCGCACGTTGCCCAGCGTGGTAACACCAACAACACGAGGAACGTATGGCAAGAGCAGTGATTTTAATGGCAGATAGCCTAGGCATTGGTGCCGCACCGGACGCAGCAAGCTTTGGTGACGAAGGCAGCAATACCTTAGCCCATTTATTAAGTGCATATAAAGATGCTCATGGCAGTGCCCTTGCGTTACCTAATTTGTCCAAGCTCGGGTTAATTGATGCCTGTGAAGCAGCTGGCGGCAAAACCTGTGATATCACTGAGCGCCAAACGCCAGAAGCAGCATGGGGTTATGCTAAAGAGCTTTCAAGTGGTAAAGACACGCCTTCAGGTCACTGGGAAATGGCCGGAGTGCCTGTCTTATTCGATTGGGGTTACTTTCCGAAAACTGTGCCTTGCTTCCCGCAAGACTTTATTGATGAGCTCATCAAGCGTACTGGCATTCCTGGTATTTTGGGCAATTGCCATGCATCAGGCACAACTATTTTAACTGAGCTAGGTGAAGAGCACGTTAAGACAGGTAAACCAATCTGCTACACCTCCTCAGACAGCGTCTTTCAAATTGCCGCGCACGAAGAAGCCTTTGGCTTAGACAAACTCTACGAAGTGTGCGAAGTCGCTCGTGAGTTATTAAATGATATGAATATTGGTCGTATTATTGCTCGCCCATTTTTAGGTGACAACGCCAGTAACTTTGCGCGTACCGGTAATCGCCGTGATTTATCTGTATTACCACCGGCACCCACTGTACTTGATAAGCTTGCCCAAGCAGGTGGCGAAGTAATCAGCATTGGTAAAATTGCCGACATTTATGCCCATCAAGGCATTACCCAAAAACACAAAGTCTCTGGGCTAAATAACTTATTAGAAAAGACCAAAGAGGTCATCGAGCAAGCAGGTGACAACACCCTTGTGTTCACTAACTTAGTCGATTTTGATGAAAAATTTGGCCATCGCCGTAACGCAGTAGGTTACGCAGAAGCACTGAAGCAGTTTGACGACTACCTACCAGAGATTTTGGCGCCCCTTAATGAGGACGACATATTACTGATCACCGCCGACCATGGCTGTGATCCAACCGCACCAGGTACAGATCACACCCGTGAATATGTGCCTGTGTTGGTTTATCGAAAAGGCCTGGCTAACACCGCGCTTGGTGAGCGCCAATCATTTGCTGATATGGGGCAAACCTTAGCAACATGGTTTGATTTATCGCCCCTAGAGTACGGCGACAGCTTCGCCGCACAACTTAAAATTAATTAATAAACGGGAAACGAGAATGAGTACACCTCACATTAGTGCAGCACCTGGAGATTTTGCAGAAACCGTATTGATGCCGGGCGACCCGCTTCGTGCTAAATACATTGCAGAGAACTTTCTAGAAGACGCGCGCGAAGTCACAGGCGTTCGCAACATGTTAGGTTTTACAGGTACCTATAAAGGTAAGCCTGTTAGCATCATGGGCTCTGGCATGGGCATTCCTTCAATGTCGATCTATGCACGTGAGCTTATTGTTAGCTACGGTGTGAAGAGCCTTATCCGTATTGGTACCTGTGGCGGTATCGCGTCAGACGTAAAAATCCGTGACGTAATTTTTGCACAAGGCGCCTCAACTGACTCAAACGTAAACCGTGCCCGTGTTATGGGTTATGATTACGCAGCCATTGCTGATTTTGGTCTTTTAGAAAACGGCGTTAAAGCTGCTCGTGAGCTAGGCATTGATGCCAAAGTGGGTAACGTATTCACTACAGATACTTTCTATCAAGCTGACTCTGAGTTCTACAACACGTTAAACAAATTAGGTGTCTTAGCGGTTGATATGGAAACGGCAGGCATGTACGGCGTTGCCGCTGAATACGGTGCAAAAGCCATGGCACTATTCACA
>JBGTXC010000127.1:0-7895 GCA_041937835.1 Alteromonadaceae bacterium
GTCAGTTCATCGCCATGCTGTAACACGCCAACGCCTTCTGGCGTGCCGGTTAACACCACATCACCCGGCATTAACGTAAAGTACTCTGTGATACTGGCAAGCAGCTCAACCATAGGGAAAAGCATGTTTTGGCTATTACCCAATTGTTTTTGCTCGCCGTTAATCGCAAATCTAAACGCCATATTGGTTAAATCAAAACGCTGCGACATAGGAATAAAACGAGTAATCGGACACGCGTTGTCATACGCTTTAGCGCGCTCCCAAGGAAGCCCTTGCTGTTTCATGGCTTCTTGTTCATGGCGCAAGGTTAAATCAAGCGCTAAGCCAATGCCGGCGATTTGCTGATGCGGCACTATTTCATCCCCAAAACGAATAGTCTCGCCAATCAATAAGGCGATTTCCGCTTCATAATGGTGCTCACCTAAACGGCTTGCTAAGGTGATGGCATCATCAAAGTGAGTCAAACTCGACTGCGGTTTCATAAAGAGCAAAGGCGAGCTCGGCACAGGGTTACCTAACTCTTTAGCGTGCTTGGCATAATTACGCCCTACACACACCACTTTACCAAGCGGGTATTGCGCCAAAGTTTGATTTTCCCACAGGTGTTGATAGTGCATTCCTCTTCCTCAACTCATGATAAAAGCTTTGCAATTCGCAAAATAAGCAGTAGTTTGATTATACCTTAACTTGGCCAATAAAAAGTGAGAGAAAATGCAAAAGCATGACTGTAAGCCATTGGATGACTTTGTTTTTTTAGAAGAGGATGAAATGCTTTCGCGCTCGCTGGAATACTTAAATACAGCAAAAAGACGCCACAGTGTGCGCGCATTTAGTGACAAACCCGTAGACCAAGCCATCATTGAAAACTGCATTAAAGCAGCAGGCACAGCGCCAAGTGGCGCCAATCACCAACCTTGGCATTTTGTCGCCATCAAAAGCCCAGAAGTTAAAAAGCAAATTCGCGATGCCGCCGAAGAGTTAGAGCGGGCGTTTTACCAAGGTCGTGCCGGTGAAGAGTGGCTTGATGCCTTAAAACCACTGGGTACGGATGCACAAAAGCCGTATTTAGAGCATGCCCCTTGGCTGATAGCTGTGTTTAGTCAAAAAAAGGGCGGCATTCACGCTGAAGACAAAAACACCAACTACTATGTGCATGAGTCCGTGGGCTTAGCCACTGGTATGTTAATTCAAGGCTTACACCGCTCAGGGCTGGCGACCCTGACGCACACCCCCAAGCCAATGAGTTTTTTAACGGAAATCTGTGGCCGAGACCGTGATAACGAGCGCCCTTATATGCTTATCATTGCAGGTTACCCAAGTGATGACGCCACCATTCCGCTGCATGCACTTGAGAAAAAGTCCTTACAGGAAATCGCCTCGTTTTTATAACGCAAACAAAAAAATTAAAGCCAACCCATTAAGCTGGTTGGCTTTTTTATAGCTTACTTTCGCTCTGCGTTTATTTTTACTCTGGCAACAGCAATTGCTCACCTGCCGTCAAGCCGCTTATCACAGTCACTTGCTCTGCCACGACTGGCCCTAATCGCACGTAGCGCTTTTGCGGCTCACCCTCTATCACGGCCGTTACCATAGTGAGCTGCCCATGACTTTGCACATACGCCTTTGGAATTAAAATCCGTGATTGCGGTTTTTGCGGCAGTGCCACTTGGGCGTACATGCCAGGGCGTAATTGCGAAGACTGTGCCGCTATAGTGAGCTTGATCAAAAAGGTGCGTGAGCCGCCATCTGCCATAGGCACAATTTCATTGACTTGCCCTGTCATCGTTTTTTTAAGAGAGGGTACAGTGACCGCTAAGATATCTTTTAGATTAAGCGCCACCGCCTGACTTTCCGCTAATGGCACCTGCACTTGTAAACTTGTGGCACTGTATAAGTTGAGTAACGGCTGCCCTGGCATGGCGCGGTCACCTTGGTTTACTAACTTATCCACCACGACGCCATCAATAGGTGCCGTAATGCGAGTGTAAGCGAGCGTGACCTCAGTACTGGCTACTTGTTCATTGGCAGCACGCAATGCCGCTTCGGCGGCACTCATGGTTGTTATCGCTTGCTCGTAAGCATCCTTTGCAATTAATTGATTTTGCCACAATGACTCGGCACGTTTTAATGCCTGCTCTGCACGCATCATGTGCGCTTTTGCGCCCTCGCTTTGAGCTTTTGCCTGTGCCAGCGCCGTTTTAGCTGCGGCATCATCTAATTGCACTAACAGCTCACCGGCTTTTACTGTGCTGCCCGCCTTAACAGCAATGGCTTTCACCTCAGCCATGGTTTGCGCTGAAATTTGCGTGATGTTCTCTGCCATGATTTGTGCCGGCACAGTCACACTTGGCACATAACTGCTTTCATCCACAGTGAAATCAGCAACAACATCGGCGTCCACTGCACGCATCCCGGGGGGCACTTTGTTATTAAAGCCACCTGCGAGCCACACAATGCTCACGCCCACAAAGGCCAATGCGGCCAGCCCCAAAATCACAGTCTGTTTATTCATTTGATTCTCCATGAGTAAGGTGAGGCGCTTTGCTGCGCGGGGCAAACACTAAAAAGTACACCAGTGGGATGACCACCAGCGAAAAGAGGGTTGAAGCGATGATGCCAAAGATAATCGCTAATGCAAGACCACTGAAAACAGGATCTAAGGTGATCACTAAATTACCTATTAAGGTGGTGACTGCGGTTAATAACACAGGGCGCATACGGGTGACACCTGCGGCCACAATGGCCGTTTGAATAGCATCTCCAGCTTGACGGCGAAGGTTAATAAACTCAATTAGAATTAAGGCATTACGCACAACAATACCGGCAAGGGCAATCATGCCTATCATGGCGGTCGCTGTGAATAGGATAGGCTCTGGTGCCCCGGCAATCACACGCTCTCCAAATTGGTTCATCAGCCAAAAGCCCGGCATGATGCCTATCACACTTAAAGGGATCGCCAACATAATGATGCCAGCCAGCGCCTTAGAGCGGGTTTGTATACTGAGTACAATAAAAATAGCCGTTAACGCAAAGGCAAACGCCAGCCCCATATCGCGAAATACGCGAATGGTGATGCGCCACTCTCCTTCACCCGAAAAGGCCATTGAGGTGCCCGCAGGCAAATCCCACGCGGCCGTGCCACCGGGCGTTACAAACGTGCGTGTGTACCAAGGGGTTTGCTCGTCAAATTCAGGCTTTTTAAAGTCACTGCTTATGTCACTGATAACTTCAGCAGGGGTACGGCCATTAAGTTCCGCCATCACGTAAATGACTGGGCGTAAATCTTTTTCATCCAAGCGCGGGGAATGCGGCACGCTTACCCATTCACCAAGCTCAGAAAGCGGGATCAAAGGTCGCTCTGCACGCTTGACGCCCTGCGCAGCAAAAAGATGTGCAGGCATGTTACCGCGCACATACAAGCCATTTAAATACGCTAAGGTATGGCGCTTAGCAAAAGGTACCGTGAGATTAATCGCCACCGGCAAAGCATCCTGCTCACTGATTAAAGTGCCTATTTCTTGCCCTTGCAATGCCACACGCACAACCGCCGCAATATCCGCTTTTGAGACACCAGCTAAGGCCGCTTTTTGTTGATCTACCTTAAATTGCCAGCGGGTTTGTGGGTCGCTGATACTGGTGGTCACTTCAGTAACAAATGGCTCTTGTTTAAAGCGGGCAGCCACTTGCTTTGCCGCCGCTTGATGCGTGCGGTTATCCACCCATTCGTCTGCGTATACTTCAGCAACTAAGGTACTAAGCACTGGCGGCCCAGGAGGGACTTCAACCACTTTGACCTCAACCCCTGCTTGATTAAAAGGGGCTAGTAAATCACGTAAGCGTAGCACCACCCCATGGGATTGATGACTACGTTGATCTTTGTCTTTTAAAAGCACTCTCAGCTCAGCAAAGTGGCTGCCTTGCCTGTGATAATAACCACGTACCATGCCATTAAAGTCCATCGCCGAAGGCACACCCACAAAAGCGCCCATGCCCACCACTTCATTGACTTTGGCAACTTGGCTGGCAATCTGTTTGGTTAAGGCGCTGGTTTGCTCAAGCGCAGTGCCCTCAGGCATATCTATTAAGATTTGCACTTCGTTTTTGTTGTCAAAAGGCAACAGCTTTAAAGGAATAACTCGAAACACTGGCAGTGCTGCGCTTAATACAAATAACCCTAAAGTAAACCAGAGCACGGTTTTGGCGCGTTTGGGCTCGGCGAGTAAGGTGCTCATTAGGCGGCCGTAGCCAGTGCTTTCTGGAACTGCGACTTGTTCAGTCTGTGTTTGTGGGTTTTTAAGCAATTTATTGGCAAGCCAAGGGGTAACCAAAAACGCCACTAAGGTGGAGATGATCACGCTTACGGGCACATTAAAGGCCATAGGCGCCATGTACGGGCCCATCATGCCGGTAATAAAGGCTAAAGGCACAAAAGCTAACACTATGGTCAGCGTTGACATCAATAACGCGGTACGCACCTCTAACATTGCTGAGGTGATATTTTTAACGCGCTCGCCTTTTTTTTGTAAAAAGCGACTGATGTTATCCACCCCCGTGATGGGGTCATCCACTAACAGCCCAAGGGATAAAATTAGCGCAAACAAAGTTACTCGGTTAATGGTGTAACCAAACGCCCAATCAAGTGCCAAGGTTAAGCCGTAACACACAGGAATTGCCAGCCCAACCACCATAGCGGCGCGGCTTCCCAAAAATACACCCACAAACAACACAACCGTGACTACTGCAAAAGCAAGGCTAGAGACTAAGTTTGACACTTTATCGTCAGCCGTTTTGCCATAATCTCGTAAGGTCACATAATCAACACCATGAGGAAACAAGGTATGTTTGAGTTGTGCCATTTTCTCATGCACTTGATTGGCCACAGTCACGGCGTTTGCACCGGCTTGTTTGGCAATGGCCAGCGTCACCATAGCAGCATGGGGTTGAGTGTTATCTTGATACCATTGATAGCTGTTTGGCTCTTCGGGGGCATCCACTAAATTGGCAATGTCACGAAGCATCACAGGGATGCCGTTTACTGTGGCCACCACCATGTTGTTTAAATCATGCGAAGTGCGATACGCATCTCCAACGTCAATAGCGAGGTGTTTACCTCCATGAATTTGCACTCCAACTTGGGCTAATACATGGTTGCGTTTTAGGGTGTTTAAAACATCTTGCACACTGACTTGACGCGCACTTAACTGAGCTAAGTCGAGTTCAATGCGGATTTCGCGGGTGCGACCGCCTGTCAGAGTGATTTCTGAAGTGGCATCGATTTGCTGTAAAGGCACCACAAGCTCTTGGGCTAAACGGGTCAGCTCATAGTCGGACACCTCAGGAGTATGACTCACTAGTCCCAGCATCATGATAGGGACATCGTCCACCTCGATTGAACACAGCTGCCACTCCTGAACCATGGCAGGTGCACTCGCTTGGTGCTCCATCAGGGTGTTATAGGTATTCACTAAAGCCGCTTGGCGCTCTTCTCCCACATAAAAACGCATAACCACCTTGGCACCTTGGTGATAACTGCTGGCGTATAGGTGCTCTACCCCTGGCACTTCCGCCAAGATTTTTTGTAGTGGCCGAGTTACTTGCCGAGCAATTTGTTGCGAGGATGCATTAGGCACTTGAACGCTTACTTCCAGCATAGGAACCACAATTTGCGGCTCTTCTTCACGCGCCATAAAGGTCAGCGCTAAAGCACCAAGCAGGAGCGACAGCAGCATAAACACAGGCGCAAAGTAACGCGTTTGCACCCACACTAAGCTCTTAGTAAAGATGCGGCTCATGACTCAGTCGCACAAAAGAGCTGGTATAAGGTTTCTAGCATGGTCGCCACCTTTGGGTCGCTCACAGCATAAAAAATAGTGGCGCCTTCACGGCGGGTACTGACTAAGCCGTTTTCTCTGAGGCTGGCTAAGTGTTGAGATAACGCCGACTGCGCTAATGGCACTCGCTCGTTCAACGCTTTTACGCTCAGCTCTTCGCTAGCCAAGGTGCACAAAATCATCAAGCGATTTTTATTCGCGAGTAACTTTAAAAAGCGTTCCGCTTCAGTGGCGTTTGCCGCCATCATCTCAATCGGTAATTGCATGGGCGTCTCCAAAAATAACCCGGCTCATCAGGATGCAATAAAATATGCTTGCATTTACATTAGAAGATTCTAATATTAGAGATTACTAATGTAAAGATTGCTAACGCGAGCACACTATGACAATCAATGAATATCTTCGCTTAATTGCAGGTACTATGCTCATTCTCAGCCTAGTGCTTACTGTGTGGGTACACCCATACTTTGTGTTTTTCACAGCCTTTATTGCACTTAATTTGATCCAGTCTGCGTTTACGCGCTGGTGTCCTATGATCACTTTACTGCGCAAACTTAACGTCAAGGAGGCCTAAATGCTTACGCCCATCCCCACTTTAATCGAATCCATTACCCCTAAGCTCAGAATCATCGACGCTGAACAAGCTAAAAGTGAGTTAGATGCTAACCAAGGGCTACTTATTGATGTGCGCGAACCCGCAGAACATCAAACAAAAGCGGCCACAGGTGCAATTAACTTGCCCCGAGGTGTGTTGGAAATGAAACTCATGGAAATAGAGAAAAACGCGGAGCGCCCAATTTACTTGCACTGCGCCAGCAGTGTGCGCGCCAAACTTGCCGCTGAGGCTTTAGCGCGAGTAGGTTACACCCATGTAAGTGTCATAAGCTGCAAGCCGGATGTGATCTGCGAAAAAATGGCATAAAAAAAGCCGCGTTACGCGGCTTCTTTCATCGTGATTAACTTACTTTTTCTTAGCAAGGTAATTAAAGAGTTCTGCAATGTCTGCAGGGTCAGTCACACCTGACTCACGACCTAAAATTGGGCGATACTTACCATTTACGATAAAGGTAGGTACGGCACGTAGGGCACCTTTTTCTTTAAAGGTTTCTTGGTCACGTTGCATCTTCTTCGCTTTTGTACGAACCGCAAAGCCTTTGTAAAGCTTATCGAACTTAGCTTCATCTACCCCGTTGGCAACAAACACATCTTTCACATCAGCAAGCTCATTAAACTTATTACGCTTAGCATGAATGTGGCTAAAGATGGCAGCAACAAGCTCTTCTTTATTCGGTAATACTGACGCAACCGCCAAAGCTTGGCTTAGCATCTGCTGGTTTTCAGCGCTACGGCCGCCCATAAAATCAACGTGGCTGCGAACAAATTTCACATCGTTAGCCAACTTTGGTTTTACGCTTGCCATTAAACCTTCATAGGCGTTACATGCTGGGCAGTAAAAGGAGAAAAACTCCTTTACTTCAGGCTTACGCGTGGCGCGTTCGCTCACAACTTCATAATGCACGCCTTCTTTAAACGGCTTGGCATCTACAGCCATGGCCGTGAGGCCAGTCAAAGCAGCAAAACCTGCCGCAAGAATATGTTTCAACATAGGTGTCTCCAATTATTTTTCTAATAGGTAAGCGACAAGGTCATTAAACTCTTGCTGTGAACGAACCGCGCGGATATTCACCACATACTTATCATTCACGATGAAGGTCGGCACACCTGTTAGTGCGCCAATCTTGCTGTATTTTTCTTGGTTTGCTTCGTAATCAGCGGCAGCGCTCGTCACCATCATATATCTGCCCGCCAACCGGATTTTTAAATTTTCAGCATTTCATCTTTCTTTTTCCATGCTTTTTCGGCTTCGTAAAGGTGTTCAATCTCCCTCGCACTCGTATTTTCCGCAAGTATATTGCGTTTGTACTTCCGTTAGGCATATCCTTCGCTAACTATGCATCTAAACTTCGAAAGTTTATGCACGAAACGTGCTGGCAGGTCGCGACTATTTTTCGTAACTTCAGCACCAATATCTATTTAGAAGGCGCGCTCATTTCGTTGGCGTTA
>JBGTXC010000128.1:0-7879 GCA_041937835.1 Alteromonadaceae bacterium
AGGCCTTTTGTTACTTCTCGTAATTCCGTTTCTTTCATTAAATCTCCTGCGCCTATAATGCCCGCATAAGAGTGGGACAAAAGCTTGGCTATACTATGCGAAGAATGATCGCAGCCAAGCTTTCTAGCGACCAGCCTTAGTGCTTATCACTTATTGTATTGCCAGCTCTCGACACCTCTAACTTTAGATCATCTTTTGCTAAGGATTTTACTAGTGAAATCAATTCAGAAACCAACTCTTTGCATTCAATATGATGTTCCAAAAGTCTCTCCTGAAATTCACCAAAACCTTCATATTCTTCCTGCTGTAGATTGTCAAAAAACTTATCCATTAATTTAGTTAAACGCTCCTCCACATCAGAAAGCCTAGAGTGAAGATATATTGATTTAATAGAGAAAATTGTTTCTAGTTTATAAAAACTAACTTTTGTGTCGCCCATCAACCTTAACCGTTCATTGCACGCATCTTCTGATTCATATTTTTGACTAAATTCTCGTTGTTCAGATTCAACGAACTCATTGTATGAGCGCTCATATTCTGCATCGTATTCAATGCAGGAAGCATTACCAAGATGAACATAACAACTAGTAAATCCGCTAAAATACTCAACCCAGCTTTGAATACTCTTTTGAGTCAAATATAGGCAGGATATTATTTCTTCATATGCTGTACGTTTAGTCTCCCAAACTTGCTGCTGTACCCAATATTTTTCATTTAGATGACTTTTGATCGCTTCAACTGCAGTAGTGCTTTTTTTCAATTGCTGAAGAGCTTCACTAAAATCTTCACTACTAGCTAAATTTTTCAAACGCTCTCTAACGTAATAACCAAGAGGAGCTATGAGAAAAGCTGTGATAATAGACGGTAAGTATTTATAAATATCCACATTTACTCCATTGTCAGAGAGTTCATATTGGCACTAACACCTACAACAGAGGCGAAGCGGAGCTGCGTCCTTTGCCTTTATTTGTTAGATTCATTATTGGCACGTTCTTCTATATTGTTTAATGCGTTTGGTATGAGAGTTTCGCTAAAGCCAGCCAAAAAGCCAAAAACCATCACCCCATACTGACTACTATTAAGATCGCTTATAAAACCAAATAAAAGATTTGATTTAATTAGGAAGTATATAAAAACTCCACCAATTATAGAAAATACACTTCTCTCTACTCCATAAACAAAATATGGTAACTTTCCCAACCCCTTATCAATATTAATCATATTTAGGTTTTTTGATACGGAGATAACCCCACCCAAGGTTGCCATTGAAGCGCATAGTATTAGTTGGTATAAAACCTCCCGATCATTAACTATAAATTCCGGCCTTATCAAGTGTAAAGAAAGGCCCAAACCACACATTATTATTGATATAATAACTGTGCCTGATATGTAAGTTAACTTCCCCAAAACCTTCTCTTTATATTCCTCTTCAATGTTCTCGTAAATTTCCGCTAGAATTTTTTTTGCCTCATCGGGGTTCCCATATATGGCAACAGATAAGGCATGCGCAGCCCGTGCGGCAAAGGAGGGATCAGTGCATCTATCAGAAACAAATTTTAATTTGTCAAATTCACCCTTAACCGCTTGAAAATGCATGATGGGTACATCGTCCTCTGGATCTTTGGTGTCAATGCGAACTCTAATACCCCTAATGCTTCCCTCAAGATCTGTTGAATATATTGCAAACTCATCGCCTTTGGCGTAAATGCCATAAACTCTATTGCCATTAGGGTCCTGTTGCCCTAAGGAAATTTTTGCAAAATTTTCTTGTCTTATTTTTTCTATTTCTTCGGGAGTTGTCATCATATCTCCAGCCTAACTAGGGTGAATCTAACATTTGTATTGTGCGCATGCGCGTTAACCTTGGTGTATTTCAAGTCTACAGATTCGTATCTTATTGAATTTACTCAGACTATCTCAAATTTACCTAAATGCCTAACAAGAACTTTTTGCCAATAGGAATTGGGCATGCGCATTATTCCGGTCCTATTATTTTTACCGAGTGTTGCACAGCCCTCTGTTTTTATTGGCTTTACCCAATAACGGAAATGGCAAAACGCGCATTGGAACTGAACACACTGGTTGGGCTATGAGCTAATATCATCAAGCAAAGCGCAAAGCAGGATCTTGGATAAATTCACTTCTCCTTAGTTTGAGACAGATTTAATTTGAGTGGTCTGCAATGGTTGGTGAAGGCCGCAGCGATGAAAAATCGCGGATAACACGCATGTCGCAATTGTATTCCAAGCATCTAGATATAAGACTCAAGCTAAAAACGAAGTCACAGGCAGCGTGAGAGTAGTAATGCTGTTGCTGAACGCCTCCTTCTGAGTACCCCTCACCACGTAAATAGCCATATAGGTAATTATACCTATACGCGTGTAAGATATATCTCACAAGCGTGGGGGAGATTTGACTTACATTTCATAAAAAGGTCTGAATAAAAAACACTAAACTACTGTTTTATATGAATTTTTATAATTTCACTGTTTGCATTAATCAAAAAAATTGCGTGAGTGATAGTTCTGCCAAATTAAAATCTCTCTATACTGAGAATCTCTTAAGCAGGATGCTTGAGAACAAGGATGGACTAAGGAAAGTCAACAACCTATCAGGATGATTGGTTTTCGCCTGGATGCGAATTGCAAGGAGCAGACGCGCGGCTCGTTTTTAATGGATTAGGAACGCGACGCATCACCTAAGGATTAGGTGTTCAGGATGCAAGGATACTCGCAGGATGCGAGCGCTAAGGACGGAGCAAGGAGCAAACAGGACCACACAAAGGAATGTGCACCATACAAAATTAAGAACTATGTGTATGGTACAAGGATGCGAAAAGTTGAAGGATTGAGCATATTGCTCGTTCGCAGGATGCGATTTGAAGATTCCAAGCCAGGCGCGATTTATGAAGATAGGTTGCGCTTTTTTCTTGCCTGAAATTCCCTAATTTGTACTAACGCCTTTTCCCTTCGATGTAGGCCGCGCGAAAATCGGCAAAATGTGCGTTAAGTTTATCACTGGCTGAGTCTTCCCCTGCTTGCGCGAGGACTAAGCTTGCTACCTCAGCAGTTGCCAATTGATGGGCGTGAGGCGCCACCCGTAAACGGTATTCAGATAAACGCTCAGGAGTGATAGACACCACAGGCAAGGCATCTAAATACGGGCTTTTGCGCATCATCTTTTTGGCTTCTCGCCACGTGCCATCTAAAAAAATGAATAAAGGTGTGCGTTTTTCGCTTTGAATATGCGCTTTTAAATCAGCGACGACGCGATGCGCTGTCAGCTCATCTTCTGGGAACACCACAAAAGGCGCATAACGCTCATCATTAATTAAGGCTAAAAAAGCTGGATCTGGCTCTGTGCGGTCCCAGCGAAAGGCAAAATTTTGAGGCACCACATCGGCAATCAAGCGCCCCGTATTGGAGGGTTTAAAGCTTTCGTTGTGGTACATCAACAAACAAACTGCCGCTTGGCAGTCGTCCGCTGTGGCTAAATTGTCACAAATACACAAAGACTCAGAGAGCAAACAACGTTCACACCGCTTTAGTTTTGCACCACGTGCGGCAAAAGGGCGCCTTGCTGCGGCAATTTGCTGCTGGCGAAGCGCTAAAACTGAGTTGTGATGTGCCATTTTAAAAGCCTGAAATACTGCGCGGGCGTGCATTGTAGCCGCTTAACCCAAAGAGTGCGAGCAGGCCTTCATAAAAACCAAAGGTGCTGCTAAAAGCAAACTTTCCCCGTCCTCACAAAACCCCATTTTTGCGCCATTTTGCGTGTTGCCGTGACGCAGCAATCATACTAGTATCTATAACTATTACAGTGGGTTAGTTGCCTCAAGCAGACAAAAGGATGGCCATGCGCTTGAACAGCTCGGATGAAACACGCACACAAGCAATGTCAGTACACGTGCCACCACAGTCCGCTGATGAAGCTAAAAGCCATGCCCAGTACCGTACCGGCAGCCACCATGGCCGCTTAAGTTTTAAGTTACTTTGGTACATTACCCCGTTAGTGATCGTGCCATTATTGGTGTTAGGCGGCTATGTGTTGTCTAAAGTGACTGAGCTGAACGAAGAAAACGCCGAGCTATTAGTTGGCAGCTTTGTAGCTCAGCAACAGCATAGGGTTTACAACTACACCAATGGCTTTCATGCTACGACCTCCCTTTTAGCCAACTCCCCAGTACTGAATCACTATTTAAGCGAAGTCACGAGTGAAGAAGGCATTGCGCCCACCACGCGCCAAGCAAGCTTAAATGAATTACTCGACGTGTTTGTGAGTTACACCGAAGCCTACAGCGACATCATTAGCATTGAGCTGATTTCTAAAGACCGCAGTAGCCTTGCCTTTTATGCTGCTAACTTATTTGCCAAACCCAATACGGAACTTCTTTTTAACCGCTTGTCGCCCAATGTGGCACGCCAACTCATAGTGAACACTGAGCCTGGCGGTGAAACCCGTTTGTTTTTTGCCACCCCAGTGTTACTCGATGGGCAATCGAGCGAATTTACCGGCTACCTTGTTATGCAGGTGTCGCCTTCCATGTGGCAGGCAAGCATGTTGGAGTCACCCTTTAATGCCAGCCTTAACTTTATTATTAACACCCAAGGGCAGATTTTATTTAGTTCAAACAGTAGCTTACAAGGCAAGTTTTTAACTGAGTATGAGCTTAAAAGCCTAATAGACATTGCCCACACTAAGCGTTTAACCCCACTTAATTTGGCGTCAATCAGCCAAACGCCAAGAATGGTGTTTGTCGGGCAAATGAACCGAGATTCGTTTTTTATCTCTGCCATTCCTACCCAAGCCATTAATGAATTAAGAAACATCATTAGCTCAGTCACGGCGTCTGTGGTGGTGGTGGCGATGATCTTATTACCCATTTTGATTTTTATCGTGGTGCGCACCTTACTGCTTAACCCAATTGCGGAGCTTGCCAGCGCTTCTCATAAGGTGGGGGATGGTGATTTAGATGTGCAGTTACCGACTCACAGAAACGACGAAATGGGCGCCCTCTTTGATGACTTCAATCACATGGTTAGCCAAATTCGTCATTACCAAGGGCAACTGGAAGATTACAAAATTCACCTAGAGGAAAAAGTCGCAACGCGAACTGAAGCCCTCGCCAAGATGAACAGCCGGTTGGAGCTTGCCATCACGCAAGCAGAGCAAGCCAACAAACTAAAAAGCCGCTTTTTAGCGAATATGAGCCATGAAATTCGCACTCCGCTTACCGCCATTTTAGGTTTTACCGAGCAACTGCTTAAAACACCCGGAGCGCATCAAGAGCAGCACCTTGGCACCATTTTACGTAACTCCAATTACTTATTAGAGATCATCAACAACATTTTGGACTTGTCCAAAATAGAAGCTGAAAAGCTGAATGTGGATACCCGCGACATCGCCTTAGATGAAGTCATAGTAGATGTGTTGTCGATAGTATCTATCATGGCGGCGCAAAAGCAGTTAGAGCTTGTGACTGACATTGCCTTTCCGCTGCCTAAGGTCATCCGCTCGGACAATGTGAGGCTTAAACAAATCCTTCTCAACGTGCTGAGTAACGCGGTGAAGTTCACGGAGCAAGGTAAAGTGTATTTTGCCGTGCGTTATGCCGCCAAAGCCCAATCCATTGAGTTTATTGTGCGTGACGAAGGCATTGGTATCAGCCCAATGGAGTTAGAGCGCATATTTAAACCTTTTGAGCAAGCAGACGCATCCACCACGCGCCGCTTTGGTGGCACAGGGCTTGGTTTATGCATTGCGAAAAACTTGGCTAATTTGCTTGGCGGGGACATCACCGCAGACAGTAAAAAAGGCGAAGGCAGTGTGTTTGTAATCAGTGTAGCAACCCACATTACTGATTCACTCAATGACGATGATTTATTTTATCACTTGGATCACAACAAAACGCCCACCGAAGACAGCGCCGAGCTCACCTCGACCATTCATAACGCCCATATTTTAGTGGCTGAAGATAACCCAGATAACCAAGCGCTGATCAAACTCATTTTAGAGCAATATGGTGTGCTGCCTGATTTTGCCAATAACGGCGCAGAAGCCGTTGAGATGGCGATGCGCCATGACTACGACTTAGTGCTCATGGACATGCAAATGCCAGTAATGGGCGGCTTAGAGGCCACGAAAATGCTCCGCCACGCCGCTTATGATGGCCCTATTATTGCGCTTACTGCCAACGTGATGAAAGAAGACATCCAAGTGTATGAGCGTAACGGCATTAATTACACCTTAGCCAAACCAATCGACACCCAAAAATTGGCGCGCGTGCTGGCTGAGCACATTCATATCGATAAAGAAAACAAAGACGACTTTAATGAGATTTTAGAGTCAGATCGCTTTAAACAAATTCAAGCCAACTTTTGTGAAAAACTCCGTGATAGCCTGCATGACATTCAGTACTACCATCAAATTCAAGAGTGGAATGAACTTCAAGCTAAGGCGCACGCCCTTAAAGGCAGCGCAGCGTGTTTTCAGTTTATGACCATAAGTAATGCCGCTGCTAAATTGGAAGAGGCACTTTTGGAGAATAAACACCATCAATTGGATTACATCATGATGGAGTTAGAGCACGCGGTGGAAGTAACCCTCAAAAATCAGTTAACAACTGAGCCCCATGAGTAGCGCGTCTTCTCGGCCTTCGGCTGTAGGATAATAGTTTTTACGCACCCCCATTTCAGCAAACCCCATGGCGTGATAAAGCCCAATGGCAGGCTGGTTAGATGCGCGCACTTCTAAAAAAATGGTTTCGGCACTACGGCGCTTTGCCTCCGCAATTAAAGCCTGCATCAAGCGCTTTGCATGGCCTTGGTGCTGGTGTGACGGGTGCACACAAATGTTCATTAAGGTGATGTCAGGGCCGGCTTGCTCTGCCACAAAATAGCCTATGAGCTCATCGCCAAAGCTAAGCCCTAAGTTGAAATAGCGCTGACCAAAGCATGACTGAATGGTTTTTTCTGTCCAGCCGTATTCGTGGCAAGCGCTTTCAATTGCCAGCATGTCACTGCTATGGGCAATATTGAGAGGGATTTCATTCACTGCCATGGGTTAGCTGCGCAAGGTGTTGCCAAAGGTGCTTTTTATCGTCTGCACTTAAAGGGTGCGGTAGTGCAATGTGAGGTAAGGTCACAGACAGTGTGTTGGCGCTTGAAAAAGTCAAAGTTAGGTGAGGCACCGCGTTTTGGATGTCTTCACGTAAGCTCATAGGTAACTCGCTGGCATCATGTTGCTCTGGCGCAGTCATGGATTCTAACGAATCCTGCTCAACGTCAGAGTTTTCAGCAGTCGCGTATTTTCCCCGCAGTGACAAACGGGTTATTCCCAATAAGGATTCAATTGACATAATTTCAAACGAAAAAAGGTTTTAATTAAGATAACGCAATTGGGAAGTAGAGAGAAGTGGCAGGGGCGGAGAGATTCGAACTCCCAACCGTCGGTTTTGGAGACCGCTGTTCTACCAATTGGAACTACGCCCCTGCAATGTCGTCGCATTATAATGAGGGCAGGCAAAAGGTAAAGCAAAAATTACTTCCCTTGCATTCGTTTGCTCGGTAAATAAGCAAACCTAATCAAAAAACGCCGATTTAGCCCATTTTTAAACAAGAAAAAAGCCACCTAAAAGGTGGCTTAAAAAACGGTTTATTCCCACTCAATGGTGGCAGGCGGTTTCCCTGAGATGTCATACACCACGCGAGAAATACCATCAATCTCATTGATGATGCGGTTAGACACCTGCCCTAAGAACTCATAAGGAAGGTGCGACCATCTTGCCGTCATAAAGTCGATGGTTTCAACGCAGCGTAGCGACACCACCCAATCGTATTTACGCGCATCGCCCATCACGCCCACTGAACGCACAGGTAAA